>JAYTHX010000464.1:0-9084 GCA_043732195.1 Polyangiaceae bacterium | reverse complement strand
CTGGCCCGGCTTCGGCGCGACGACGAACGCGCCCGACTCCCACTGCGGCGTGTAGAGCTTGTCGAGCTTCGCCGAGAGCGGCGCGTCGAAGAGCGCCTTGTAGTCGGCGAGCGAGGGCCGCAGCTGCGCGGACAGCCCCACGGTGTCGGCCCCGGTCTTCACGAACTCGTCGAGCAGTGACTTCGCGCCGGCCTCGGTGCCAGGGAAGGTCTTGAGCGACGGCGCGGGCGCGGGCGCGGGCGTGGGCGTCGCCACCGGGGGCACGCTCGTGCCGGCGATCGTGCCGTTGGTGGTGGCGCCCGTGCTCGTGCCCGCGCCCGCGCCCGGCAGCTGGTCGGGAAACTTCTCGCTCTTCTTCTTGCAGCCCGCGAGGCCTGCGAGCGCCGCGAGCGCCATGAGGATCACGATCGGAGTCGCTCGCTTCATTTGAGTCCCTCGCTCCCGACGAACTCGTCGGGCCAGTCGTCGCCTTCGAACGGCCAGTACTCCTCGTTGTCGCGCAGGTAGCGCGCGGCATCGAGCGAATCGAGCGCATCCTTTGGCAAGTAGCCGGCGTTGATGGCCTCGATCTCCACCTCGAGCGCGCGCTTCTTGCCCAGCACCGACTCGATGCGGCCGAGGCGCGCACGCCGGAGCAGACGCGAGAGGCGCAGGTCGAGCCGCCGCAGCGCGTCCTTCGCGAGCGCGGTCTCGGCGGCGCCGAGCTCGGTGCGCACGCCCTCGAGCTCGCGCCCCAGGGTGGTCGCGTACACCGTGTCGGTCCGCAGGAGATCCGGCAGATCGACGCCGCCGCTCGCCTTCGCGTCGGCCGCCTCGCTCGCCGCCGGCGAGCCCGCGCCGAGCCGCGCCTCGAGTTCGGCCAGCTCCTTGCGCAGCGGCGTGATCCGATCGGCGCTCGCCTTCGCCTGCTCGAGGTCGTCGATCTGGCGGCGCACGCCGTCGATCGCGGCGCGCGCGTCCTGCGCCTTCTCGAAGGGATCGCCGCGCTCCTCGATCTGCGGGCGAACGCCGCCGGTGGTGGCGAGGCTGCGCTGCATGTCCCCGAGCGTGAGCGACGCGAGGCGCAGGCCGCCCGACTCCCGCTCCAGCACCGCGCGCTTGCGCGAGACCTCGCCGTACAGCGGATCGATGCGCACGAGCGCCGCCACGGCGCGCAGCTGGTCGGGCGTGACCGAGACGCCGGGCGCGTCGTTGCCGCCGGCATCCGCGCCGGAGCGCGCCGCCGCGAGGAGCGCGCGTGTGCCGCGTTCGCTGTTGCCGAGCCGCCGCGAGGCATCGCGGACGGGCTCGTAGTGCTTCACGAACGCGACGAGCTTCTTGTCTGCCTCGGGGAAGCGACACAGCGCGAGGTCGATGTACGCGTCGAGGATGCGCGCCTCGTCCTCGTAGCGATGGTGCGCCTTCAGCGTGACGAGCTCGTCGAGCAGCTCGCGGGCCCCCTCGTAGTCCTTTTTTTCGTAGCGCGTGGTCGCGGCCTCGTAGAGCGCCTCGGCGAGGCGGTCGGAGTCGCGGGGCACGAGATAGTAGTAGTAGCGCGCGTCGTCGAAGCGAGCCTGCTCGTGGGCGACGCGCCCCAGCGCGAGCCGCGCGAGATCGCGCACCGCGAAGAAGCGCTCGTCGGCGAAGACTGGCGTGGTTCGGTCCTGTCGCTTCGGGTCGGCGACCTTGCAGAACAGGTTCTCGCCTTCCTTCAGGCGCCCGCGCTCCACCTGGAGAATCCCCGAGAGGTACGTGGCCTGCGACCAGAAGCGCGACGTCTGCGGGACCTGCCCGTACGCCGCGAGCGCGCCGTCCGGATCGCCCGCTGCCTCCCTGGCCTTGCCGGTGACGTAGGCCACCTCGCCGCGGATCTCCGCAGGCCCGTTCGCGGGCACCGTCTCGAGATCCTTCAGGCCCGCCTGGTAGCTGCGCGTCTCGAGCGCGATCTCGACGAGCCGCCGCACCGCGCGCCGCGCATACGGACCGTACTGCTCCCAGGCGCCCTTCTGCGCGATGGACCGGCGCAGGTACGCGCGCGCGGTCTCGTGGATCCCGGCCTGCGCGAGCGCGTGGCCGAGGAGGTAGAGCGCCGCGCGGCCCTCCTGCGTCTCGGCGACCTGATCGAAGCTCGGATGCTCGACGACCTCGGTCATCTTCGCGATCGCCTCCTCGTGGCGCCCCGCGGATACGAGCGCCTCGGCCTCGGCGACGCGCACGGCCACGTAGTCCACGCGCATTCCCTCGGCCGAGCCGAGCCGGCGCTTCGCCATGGCGCCGTGGTACGCGCGCATGCGGTCGCCGCGCGTGGGGTCGGGCGACGACGCGGGAGCAGGCGCGGCCGTCGGCGGGGCGGCAGGGGCGGGGGCGGTCGCGAGCGGCGTGGGCGTGGGCGCGGGCGGCGTCTGCGCGACGACGATGGGCGAGAGCAGCGCGATGGCGAGGACGAGCGAGAGCGGCGCGCGCGATCCGAGGCGGCCCAGCATGCTACTTGCCGACCGGCTTCGCGACCGCCTTCACCTTCAGGCGCAGGTCGTAAGCGCCGCTCTTGTCGGAGGGGAAGTCCTTGCCCATCGAGGAGTCGTCGATGATCTTCACCTGCACCTCGACGCGGTTGTCGCGCGGGACGTCGATGGTGAAGCGATTCTTCTGCGACGTGCGGAACGACTCGTCGCGCTCGTCCTTGCGATCGATGTCGATGGTCACCGCGTGCCGCCCGGGCGCGACCGCGTGGTCGTAGACGACGGTCATGTCGGACGCGGCGAACGCGGCGGGCGCGGTGTAGACCACGCCGTCGTCCAGGGAGACGGTGAGGCGCGCGATCTTCCCGTGGTCGCCGTCGGTGAGGAGCGCCACCGCGACGCGCGATTGATAGAGGTTGTCGCTCACCGCAGCGACGCGGGCGCGGAGCGCCGCGATGTCCGCGAGCAGGCGATCGTAGTCGACGGGCGTGCCGGCATCGACGCTGCCGGGAGACTCCTGCGGCGCGGGGTTCAGCGGCGAGGGACGAACCCCGCCGTCCCCGAGGTCCGCGGGCGGCGCGGGCGGCGCGGGCACGGACGCGGTGCTCGCCGGCGCAGCGCCCGCGCCGCCGTCGGTGGAGTCCTCGGACGGCGCGGCATCCTTCGACGCGGCGAGAGGCTTCACCGGCGGCTTGCCGACCGGCCTACCGCGCTGGGCGACCGCGAGGGTCGCGAGGGTGGTGAGCCCGGCGAGCAGCACGGCGGAGAAGAAGCGAGCACGCGTCCGCACGGAGGCCGATGCTAAGGCAAATTCGGGTCAGCCGCCGAAGGGAATGAAGATGCTGAAGCCGCCGGTCACGAGGATGTCGTTGACGAGGTGGTCCTCGCCGATCAGCGTCTCGCGCAGGATGTGGTCGCGCACGTCGAAGCGCACCGCGAACCACTTGTTCAGGTACCACTTCGTGCCGAGCCCGAAGCTGCCGGTGAGCCCCTGCGCCGTCGAGTCGTCAGTGACGCCGGCGCCGAGCGCCGCGTTGAAGTCGAAGCGGGTGATCCCGCCGCCCATCCAGCGCATCTTGCCGTAGGCGAAGCTCCACACGAGATGCCCGAAATACAGGCGCCCCGGGCGGTTCGTGCGCTCCTCGACCTGCACCTGCGGGTAGCGCCGCTCGTACGTGTCGGTGACGGCGGTACGGAAGCGCGTGAACTGCACGCTCGCCTCGAGGCCCAGGTCCTCGCTGAAGTGGAACGTGTAGGCTCCGCCCGCGAGCCAGCTCGACGAGAAGAGATCGCCGCCGTAGTAGCCGCCCATGCCGGACAGCTCGTGGCGGAACGCCTTCGTGAAGAGCCGCTCCTGCACGCCACGATAGTGCCGACCGCCGACGAGGTCGGCCTTGAGCTCCTCGTCGACGCACTGCGCGTGCGCGGTGCCCGGCCACGCGACACCGAGCGGGCCGAAGACCACCAGCGAGATCAGGATGACCATCGCAAGCGCGGCGCGTCGCATCGGCGGCTATACTCGCTTGCGCGACCCTTTATCGCAAGCGAGCAAGCGAGCAAGCGACCGTGGCCACCCCAAAAGCTCCTGCCGAGAAGCGGCTCCCTCCTCTCCCCTGTGTGCTCGCCATCGGCGGGCTCGATCCCGGCGGCGGGGCCGGGGTACTGGCCGACGCGCGCGCCATCACGCGTGCCGGCGCCTTCCCGTGCGCGGCCATCGCCGTGCTCACGGTGCAGTCCACATCCGGCCTAATCGACGCCACGGCCGTCGACCGCCGCGAGTTGATTGCAGAATGCACGGAAGTGCTGAAGAACCAGCGGGTGCGGGCCATCAAGGTGGGCGCGCTCGGCTCGGAGGAGAACGCCCGCGCCGTCGCCGACCTCCTGGCCATCCATCGTGACGTGCCGGCGGTGGTCGATACCGTCATGCTCCCCACGCGCGGCCGCGCGCGGCTGCTCGACAAGGGCGCGGTCAAGACGCTGCGCAAGCGGATCATCCCCCGCGCCGCGATCGTCACCGTGAACGCGCCGGAGGCCGAGGTGCTCACTGGCCACCGGGTCACGCGGCTCGACGAGGCGAAGGCCGCGGTCGAGCGCTTGCTCGCGCTCGGGGCGCGCGCGGTGCTGCTCAAGGGCGGCCACCTCGGCGGCGCGGAGGCCACCGACCTGCTCGGGATCGCCGGGAGCGCCGCCATCGTGCTGCTGCGCGCGCCGCGGCTCACCCTCGGCCCGTTCCACGGCGGGGGCTGCGCGCTGGCCTCGCTCATCGCAGGCCGCATCGCGACCACCGAGGGCTCGCTGGTCGACGCCGTGCGCTGGGCGAAGAAGATCCATCACGCTGCCCTCCGCCGCACGCGCGACGTCGGCGGCGATCTCCGGATCGTGCTCGTCTGATCAGCGCAGGTCGGCCTTGAGCTGCTTCATCGACTTCTGCACGTCGCGCAGGGACCGCGGCGCCTCGTCGAGGAAGTCCTCGATCGGCCCCGCGCCTTCGCGGATGACCTGCGGCGGGCTCACGGTGAGGTCGACGACGGTGGTGGGCACGAGGCCGCCCGCCCCGGAGTCGATCACGAGGGAGAGGCCCCCGAACTCCTCGTCGATCTCGCGCGCGTCGATGTGAGGGTGCTCGGCGCCGGCGCGCTGCGCGGTGGTGGAGATGATGGGGCGGCCCAGCTCGCGCACGAGCGCGCAGACGACCTCGTGCTTGGGCACGCGGATGCCGATGGTCTTGCGCTTGGTCTGGAGGAGCCGCGGCACCTCCTTCGTGGCCTCGAGGATGAAGCAGTAGGGCCCGGGAAGAAAGTGCCTGAGCACGCGGTAGACCTGGTTGTCGACGACGGCGTAGCGCGCGATCTCCGAGAGATCGGGGCAGATGAACGCGAGCGGGTGCGCGCGGTCCATCGCCTTGATCTGGTAGAGCCGGTCGACGGCCTTCTTGCTGGAGATGTCACATCCCAGGCCATAGACCGTGTCGGTGGGGTAACCGATGACCTCGCCCTGCTCGAGCGCGTCGACAGCCTTGCGGATCTTCCGGGGCTCGGGGTGTTCTGCGTTGATCTCGAGGAGCACGGCGACGGCAATCTATCAGGGAAGCTGCGAGTTCGCGACCGCAGCCACGCGAATGTTACTGTGGGGCGACTGATGGATGTGGGCAGCCTTGCAGAGCTCGAAGCCTGGTTTCCGACCTGGGTGATCCGCGGGTTCGTCCTCTTCTTCGGGCTGATCTGGGGAAGCTTCCTGAACGTCGTCATCTACCGCGTCCCGCGCGAGATGAGCGTGGTGCGACCGGCCTCGCACTGCCCGGGCTGCGGCAAGCCGATCGCAGGCTACGACAACATCCCGGTGCTCACCTACGTCATCCTGCGCGGCCGCGCGCGCTGCTGCGGCGCGAAGATGAGCCCGCGTTATCCGCTCGTCGAGCTCATCGGCGGGGCGCTCTCGATCTGCATCCTCGAGTCGATCATCTTCAAGATGCCCGGCTCGACCCCCGCGGTCCGTGCGCTCGCGGTCTACGGCGCGGACTTCGCGCTGTGCATGGGGCTGGTCGCGGCCGCGTTCATCGACGCCGAGCACATGTTCCTGCCCGACTCGGTCACGATCGGCGGGACCGTCGTGGGCATCGCCACCGCCACGCTGCGCGGGCTGCCCTTCACGACCTCGCTCTTCGGCGCGGTGGTTGGGTTCCTCGTGGTGTGGCTGCCCTTCATCTTCCTCTACAAGGGCCTGCTCGGGCGCACCGGAATGGGCATGGGCGACGCGAAGCTCCTCGCGCTCGCCGGCGCCTGGTTCGGGTGGCCGGGGGCGGTGTTCGTGCTGTTCGCGGGCGCGCTCCAGGGCTCGCTCTACGCGCTGGTGACGCGCGTGCTCGGCATCGAATCGAAGCTCCCGCAGGCGGTGCTCGACGACATCGCGCAGCTCGAGAAGGACGCGGCCGAGGGCGACGAGGAGGCGAAGAAGGCGCTCGACGAGGACCCCCTCACCGAGAACGAGGACGACGCCTTCATCCTGCGCTGGCTGGGGATCCGCAAGAGGACGAGCGAGCCCGAGCCCGCCGAAGGCGACACGCACGACGCCCAGGAGGACGTGCCCGTCGCGCGCGCGCGCATCCCGTTCGGGCCGTTCCTGATCCTCGGCATCCTCGAGCTGCTGTTCATGTCCGACTGGATCCAGGGCCAGCTCAGCCCGCTCTTCGGCCCGATGTGATCAGCGGCGGTACGTGTATGACCTCCGCCTTCGGGCACGTCTGCGTGATCGTGATGTCGCTCCCCGCCGTCACGAACGTCGCGGACAGCCGCTGCGACGACGGCTGCGACGTCTCCTGCGCGACGTTCACGGCGTCGCCGGAGCAGCGATCGTTCCATGCGCGCAAACCCCAGGCGCTCGAGCCACCAAAACAGACGGGCCGTCACGACGCATTGGTCGTGCGGCCCGTGAAGCCACGTTCTCGATCAGGGGGCGGAGCCGCCCGAGCGGCCTACTTGCCGCCGCTCTTGCGCTGGTCGATGGGAGTGTAGCCGCGCGCGGTCGCGCCCGTGTAGATCTGACGCGGACGCCCGATCTTCGTGGTGGGGTCCTCCATCATCTCCTTCCAGTGGGCGATCCAGCCGGGGAGGCGCCCGATGGCGAAGAGCACGGTGAACATGCTCGTGGGGAACCCGAGCGCGCGGTAGATGATGCCGGAGTAGAAGTCGACGTTCGGGTACAGCTTCCGCTCGACGAAGTAGCTGTCCTTGAGCGCCGCCTCCTCGAGCTCCTTCGCGATGTCGAGCAAGGGGTCCTTGATCCCGAGCTTGCCGAGCACGCGGTCCGCGGTGGCCTTGATGATCTTCGCGCGGGGGTCGAAGTTCTTGTAGACGCGGTGCCCGAAGCCCATGAGGCGGAAGTTCGAGTTCTTGTCCTTCGCGAGCTCGACGTACTTCTTCACGTCGCCGCCGTCGGCCTTGATCTGCTCGAGCATCTCGATGACCTCCTGGTTCGCGCCGCCGTGGAGCGGGCCCCAGAGCGCCAGGATGCCGGCGGCCACCGACGCGAAGAGGTTCGCGCGCGAGCTGCCGACGAGGCGCACCGTCGACGTGGAGCAGTTCTGCTCGTGGTCGGCATGGAGGATGAACAGGAGGTTGATCGCGCTCTCGACCTCGGGATCGATCTCGTACGGCTCCGAGGGAACCGCGAACATCATGTGGAGGAAGTTCGCCGCGTACTTGAGGTCGTTGCGCGGGTAGATGAACGGCTGGCCGATCGATCGCTTGTACGCGTAGGCCGCGATGGTCCGCACCTTCGAGATGAGGCGCGCGATCGTGATGTCCATCTTCTGCTTGTCGCCGATGTCGTGCTCCTCCGGGTAGTACGTGGAGAGCGAGCAGACCATCGCCGAGAGCACGGCCATGGGGTGGGCCGTCGACGGGAAGCCGTCGAAGAAGTGCTTCATGTCCTCGTGGATGAGCGAATGACGCGTGAGGTTCGTCGAGAAGCGGTCGAGCTCGGCCTGGGTCGGCAGCTCGCCGTAGATGAGCAGGTAGCTCGTCTCCACGAAGCGCGAGCGCTCCGCGATCTCCTCGATGTTGTAGCCGCGGTAGCGGAGGATGCCCTTTTCACCGTCGAGGAACGTGATCGCGCTCTTCGTCGAGGCGGTGTTCATGAACGCCGGATCGAGCGTCACCAGACCGGTCTTCGCGCGGAGACTCGCGATGTCGATGGCCTTCTCGTTCTCGGAGCCCACCACCACGGGGGCCTCGAACGACGAATCCTGCAGCTTGATTTCAACCTTTTCGGTCATCGTGACCTCCTCAACGGGGCGGGAATATAGGGAAGGTACCGCGGCGCGTCACCCGTTTATCTCAAGATAGCGCTAGCTTCGCCACATCCGGCGCGCGTCGGCCTGGACCTGGGCGATGCGACGCTGCTCCTGCACCATCGCGCCGTACGTCGTCGGGATCCGCGAGTCGGTGCCGAGCGCGTAGAGGACCCGCAGCGCGGCCTCCGCGTCGTCCTGGGCGCGGTGCGCCTTCTCGAGCGACACGCCGAGCCGCGCCGCGACGTCCCCGAGGGAGCGCGACTTCTCGCCTTCCTGGATCTCGCGGGCCCACACGAGCGGGTCGAGCCACTCGACCTCGCGGGTCAGCGCGGGCACGCCCGAGGTGTCGGCCTTCGCACGCGAGAACTCGCTCATCAGGAACGCGCGATCGAAGAGCGCGTTGTACGCCGCGGGGACGCACCCCTTGAGCGCAGCCGCGATCTCGTGCGAGACCGTCTCGAAGCGCGGCTTGTCGGCCACCATCTCGTCGGTGATGTGGTGGATGGCGGTGACCTCGGCCGGGATGGGTATGCCGGGGTTGATGAGCCAGTTGTACTTCGCGACGACCTCGCCGCGTCGGCCCACCACGATGCCGAGCTCGACGACGCGATCGACCGAGGCATCGCGGCCGGTGGTCTCGACGTCGAGCAAGGCGACGTCGACCTCGTGCCACGGCACGTCGTTCGCGAAGCCCGCGACGAGGCCGCGGATCTGCACCTTGAGGAGGTGCGCGATGCCCGGGTAGTGACGCCCGGTGGGGAAGCAGCCGCAGGCGTCGGCGACGACGCGGCTCACTTCTTGGGGCCTGCGTCCGTCGTGGGGAGGGTCGGGGCCTTGCCCGCGTCACCGCTCGCC
>JAYTHX010000463.1:0-9156 GCA_043732195.1 Polyangiaceae bacterium | reverse complement strand
CCTGTCTCGACGGTCTCGCGCGAGGCGGCAGAGGAGGTTTGCAACCTCATGGAGTCGCGCAACATCGCGTTCTCGATCGCCATCGACCCCGAGCCGCTCGGGGTGAACGGCGACCCCGCTCGCCTCCAGCAGATCCAGGTGAACCTCCTCAACAACGCTGCGAAGTCCACGCACCGCGGAGGCACCGTGACGCTCTCCGCCCGGCCACAGGATGCGCACGCGACGATCACCGTCAGCGACGACGGCGCGGGAATTCCCAAGGAGATGATCGACAACGTCTTCGACCTCTTCGTGCAGTCGAAGCGCCAGGCTCGACGCCTCGGAGGGCGGCCTCGGCGCGGGCCTTGACGCTGGTGCGCTCGCTGGTGGCCATGCACGGCGGAACGGTGACCGCGCGCAGCCGGGGCGACGGCCTCGGCCGCGATCTCGTGGTGCGCCTGCCGCTCGCCAGCGCGCCGGTCGAGGACGGGGCCGCGCCTTCGCACGATCACGTCCGCATCGCAGGCACGCGGCGGCCGCAGGGCAGACGACGGGCTCCAGCTCGCGCGCCGGCCGCTCGCCGATCGACGCGCTGAGGCTTCACTTCACCGGCGGCGGCTTCGGCTTCTCGGTCTCGTTCTGGATGCAGGACGCGAGGTCGAAGAAGAAGAAGGCGAGCAGCTTCTCGCCTTCCTTCAGATCGCTCGCGCACCCCGCGGGGTACGACCGGTTGACCTTGTCGGCGCCGTTCTGGTTGACGTGCGCGTCGATGTGCACGCCCTTGCCGCACTGCTGTTCCGCGGGCACGCCGACGGGGACGTTCACCGAGAAGACGCGCGGGCCGGTGCGCGGCTCGCCGGAGGTCGCCCACTGCTGCGACTTCGTCGGGTCGGCGGAGATGATGTTGCTGAACACGACGTCCGGGTTGACGGAGTTGTTCGAGCCCGGCGTCACCTTCGCGAGCCAGTCACCGAGCGCCTTTCCCTTGGGGAAGCTCGTGTCGATGTTCATCGGCTTGCCGCCGGCCTGCGCGCCGCCGCGCATCGAGGTCGCGCTGGCGAGCGCCGCATCCGGCGAGTTCCGGTACCACGTGTACATGTAGTCGGTGGTGAAGATGCGGCCGCCGGCGGCGAGGTAGTCGGTCATCGCCTGGAAGGCCGCCGGGCCCTTCGACGGGCCGGAGGGATTGAACGTCGTTATGTCGCGCGCCTCCTCGCACTCGCACGAGAGGATCACGAGGTCGTAGGCCTTGAGCTTCGTCGCGTCGTTCCACAGCTGGCGCGCGGAGTTTGCAAGGCCAGGGCCGATCACGCCGTCCGCGGCGTCGTTGCCGTTGTAGACGTGCACCGCCTTCGTCGCGTCGCCCGCGAGGCCCATCTCCGACGCGTCGATGCCGACCTTCGGCAGCATGCACCCGAGCTTGTCGCAGCCGCCCGTGGTGAGCGCGATGCGCGGCATGTCGCCCTCCGATTGCTTGCGCGGCAGGCGCGTGAGCTCGGGGTCGGTGAGCTTCGTCTCGGTGCACTCCGCGACCTCGGGGATCGTCACCTGCCGGCGCCACTTGCCGATCTGGATGACGAGCGGGATGTTCTTGCCGACCGGCACGTTCTTCAGCGTGAACGTGCCGTCGGGATTGCTGAGCGCGGTGACCACCGGCGAGCCCGTGACGGCGCCGCACTTGTCACACGTCGCGCCGCGCGTGATCGGGTCGGGCGTGCCGTTCGGGACGTAGACGATCGCGTTGTAAAGCGGGAGCTTGCCGCTCGGGGCGAACACGGTGCCGGTCACGGTGGTGTCCCCGCCACCGCTGCACGTCTTCTGCTGGCACTGGAGACCGACGCACGCCGTCGACTTGCCCGCGTCTCCGGTGCCGAAGCCGCCGCTCGTGCCGCCGGAGGTCCCGCTGCTGCCGCCGCCCGACGAGCCGTCGTCGAAGCCGGAGTTCTTCGTCGAACCGCAGCCTGCAGAGACGAGCACGACCGAGCAAGCGAGCGTCACGGCGAGTCCGACGACAGATGAGGTCCTCATGAGTGCAGTAGAGCACGGCTTGGCCGCGCTTCGAAGGCAGTGCTCACGGGCCCTCGATCACCACGTTCTTCGGCGGTCCGTCGCACGCCTGCTCGCGCGCGAGGACTGCGCGCCAGGCGTCTCGCACGTGCAGCTGTGACGTGGCGCTGCTCGTGCACTCGACGCCGTCGAGCAGGGCGTCGCCGCCCCACAGGATGAAGTCCGGCACGGCGAGCCACACGCGATCGTCGTCGCGCTCGGGGACGCCGCGGACCGCGCCGTCGAGCAGGACGCGCCGCACGGTGAGACTGCGGTCCGCGGCGCGCGCGAGCAGGACCTTCGCGCCCGCGATGCCGAACGTGAGCTGCTCGCGGGCCTCGGGCGACCGGATCGAGTTCGCGATGGTACGCTCGAGGCCCCTGCGCGTCGTGGCGCAGACCGCGACGCCGTTCTCGAAGGGCGCCGTCGCGAAGACGTCGCGAAAGCGCACGGGCCCCGCGCGCAGCGGTACGCGCAAAATCCCCGCGTTGACGAAGGCGACCACCGGCACGCCCGGCGGCGCCGGCGCGGCCGCGCCGCACTGCTCGGCGATGGCGCGCGCATTCTGCTCGGCGAGCGCGGTGCCGTCGGCCGCCCTCGAGGGACACGGGCGCGCGAGCGTGGTGATCACCCTGTCGGCCTGCTCCTGCACGCGGGCGAGCCAGGGCGCGATGGTCGTCGCCACCGCGTGACCGAGCGGGGTGCTCGGCGTGGTCGACGGCAGGGCGACGCGGCGGTCGATCCGTTCGAGGCGCGGGGTCGTCGCGCCCGGGGCGCGGCAGTAGCGAACCTGCGTGAGGCCGACGCCATGATAGAGGCTGGAGACGATGGGAATGCCGCGGAGGCGCCCCACCATCCAGTGGTGCCGGTGACCCGCGATGACGAGGTCCGGGCGGTCGGCCTTGGGCATTCCGTCGACGAGCGTCGCGAGCTCGCCCGTGCGCTTCTGGCCCTCCGGGTCGCTGCCGTCGTCGAGCTCCTGCGGGAGCACGCCGTCCAGGCTGGCATGCGCGAGGAGCACGATCGGCGAAGCGCCGGAGGCCCGCAGCGCGTGCACCTCCGCCGCCACCGAGGCGGCCGCGTTCGTCGCGAAGTCGAGGCCGACGATGTTCGGCTTCAGCGTCGTGATGGGCGTATCGACCGTGGTGTAGCCGACGACGCCCACGTCGAAGCCGCCGCGCCGCACGTGCGTCGAGGGCAACAGATGCGGGTAGCCGAGCGCCCCGCCGCCCGTGCGGTGGACGTTCGCGGAGAGGAAGGGAAAGCGCGCCGCGGCCATCCGGGCGAGCAGCGCGCCGCGCGGGCCGTCCGCACCGCCCTCGTCGCCCACGTTCGGCGCGGCCACCACGCGCGCGTAGCCCACGGGGCCGAAGTCGAACTCGTGGTTGCCGACCGCCGCGGCGTCGACCCCCATCACGTTGTACGCGTCGATGACGGGCGCGCCCTCGGCGAGCGTCGACTCGAGCGGGCCGGTGAAGAGATCGCCGGCGTCGAGCGTGACCACCGCGTCACCGGTCGCGCGGACCGCCGCGAGCTGGTCGGCGAGCGCGACGATGCCGCCGGCGGGGACCCGGTTCACCTCGAGCTGCACCTCGTCGGGCACGAGCTGACCGTGCAGATCGTTCCAGCTCGCGATGGAGAGGCAGCTGCTCGCCGCTGGCCCCTTGGCCGGCACGGCCGGCGGCGGCGTCTCGCAGGCCGCGAGCAGCAGCAGCAGCGCGAACGCGAAGCAGGACGAGCCGAGGGCGCAACGCATGGGCCGAACTCTACCCCGAGCGGAGGCGCCGCACGCGCTCCGCGGTCGCGGGTGGCTGTCGCCGAAGATGGTGCCGATACCGACGCCGCCGGCCTTGCACACGGTCGGCGCCGCGCCGCAGCTCGGGTCGTTTCCCGCGAGCGCGACGCCGATGCACGCGAGCGTGCAGGAGTCGCTGTCGTCCTTCGCGGAGCAGAGGTCGAGATCGCTTCGCGGCTTCGGGCGCCCAGCACGCCATCGTGCCGCCGGCGAGGAGCGCGAGGAACGAGGCCGAAGCGGTGATCCAACGAAAATTCGCTTTCATGATGAAGCAGAGCACTGCAACCCATGAACCCGCCCACGTTAGCCTACATTGCCCGCAAATCCGGATGGATCGCGTTCGCGACTGCTCGAACGGAGCTCTCGGTTCGGCTCAGAAGACGTAGCCCGCGTTCGCGCCGCCCCACGGGAGGAAGCTGCTCGTGCGAAGCAGCGGGGTGAAGCCGACGCCGAACGAGAAGCCGCGGTCCGGCGGGAGGTAGCGGTAACCGATGACCGCGGTGGCCGCGACGCCGAAGCCCGAGCGCTCACCTTCGAACCTCGTGCCCGTCGAGTCGCTGCTCACGCCGAGATAGAGGATTGTCGCGCCGAGACCGAGCTGGAGTTTGTGCTGCGTCGCACCCACGTAGTAGCTCGCCGCCAGCGGGAACGTGGCGAGCTTCAGGTTCCCGCTACGGCCGTAGGTCGAAACCGGGTACGAGAAGTAGCTCGCGCCCGCGCGGAGGCCGATGGGCAGCGACGAGAAGACCCGCTCGTAGTTGATCGAGTAGAGGAGGCCGTTGCCCAGCGCCTCGCCGAACAGCACGTTCGAGGCGGTGCGGGACGGCGCGGCCGGCGCCGAGACCACGATCGCGGGCGGCTCGGCGGCGTCGCTCACGGCGTCGCAGGCTCCGCGCCCTCTTCGTAGCGCGAGGGGTCGGCGCAGAGCTTCTTCACGTCGCCCACGCTGTGCGGGACGCTGTCGAACGTGGGCCCGCCGTCGGGGCCGGCGTTGGGCCCGGCCTCGGCGACGATCGCCGCGACGTCGTAGTACCAATCCCAGACGAGCGAGTCGTCGTCGTTGTGCTTCAGCAGCTTGCAGCCGCTGATGATGTTCGCCCGAGGGCACAGGCCGGGCTCGGCGAGCGCCTGGTGCTTCGCGCGGCAATCGTCGGCGAACTCGGACGCGGCGACGGTGGCCGTCACCTCCTGACAGAACGCCGCCGGCTGGCCGCCGTCGGTCACGAAGCGACGATCGCAATGGGCATCGGCCTTGGCACCCGCAAAGTCACCGGCCTCGAGCGCCACCGAGCCGAGCGCGCCGCAGCCGACGCCGGCGACGCAGGCGATGAGAAAGGTGACGAGCAACGGACGACCGTGACGCATGAGGACGGCGCGGTGTAGCGCGTCTTCGGACGCGCGCCACCCCGACCTACGGCGGCGGAAGAAAGAAGCGCTCGATGGCCTGCACGAACTCCTTCGCGGCCGGAGGCGGCTCGGGCGGCGTGCGGAGGAGCGCGCGAAAATCGCGAGCGTCGCCGTAGAACGCTCGCGAGGACTCCTCGTCGCTCTCGAGCACGGTGCCCGAGAGGTCGAGCCCGACGAAGAGCCCGCTCGCCCGCGAGTAGTACAGGACCTCGGCGGTGAGCGTCACGTCGCTCGAGGCCTGCGCCTCGCGGCCCAGCGGCCCTGCCGCGACGGAGGTGGTCGCGCCGAGCTGCGCCTTGCCGTCGAGGAGGCGCTTCACACTGGCGGTCGTCATCATGAGCATCACGACGTCGACGCTCTGCACGCCAGCCTGGAGACCGGCGCTCGCGCTCGTGAGCCGGACGAACGAGGGTCGCGACCAGCCCTGACCCTCGCGGCACGTCGCCACCCCGCGCCCGGCGCGGCCACCGACGATGAAGCCCGCATGCAGGAGATCCGGCACGACCACCACGCAGCGTGCGCGCTCCGCGACGGCGCCGGGCATGAACGAGTCGGGCGTGGCCTGGAGCTCGGCGACCACGTGCGTCGCCTTCTCGAGACGCACGATCGCCTCGCGCTTCGCAGGCGGCACCGCGAGGTGCGACGGCCCCGAAGGCGAAGGCGAGGCGGACGCGCCGCACCCAGCGAGGAGCGCGACCAGGAGCGCTACGGGAAGCAGCGTTCGCCTCACGGGGCCTCCCTGACGCGCGCGTGGACGTGGACGCGGCCGAGACGCCCCGCGGGGCCGTCGAGATCGACGAGGGCGTCGACCGCCTGCGGCTCGTCGAGCGGAAGCCGCGCGCGTGCGACGATCACGGACGGCGTGGCGTCGGTCCCGGGCCGCACCGCGCGCACCCAGAGCGCCTCGCCGCCCGAAAGCTCGAAGAGCGCGGGGAGGCTCTGCTTCGCTGGCGGCATCACGAAGCGCCGGAAGACGTCGGTGGAGACGACGATCTGCAGGTCGACCGGCAGCTCGCCGTCGAAGCTCACGCCATCGAGCGCGATCCAGCGATGGCCGCGCTCGGCCGCGGTCGCGTCGCCGTGCGCGGTGACGACATCGACAGAGGCGATGACCCCGTCGTCGTCGACGGCGCGCAGCGCGAGCATCCAGGGGCACGGCGTGGCAGGTAGCGTGAGCGGAACCGCGGGCGAGGCGTCACCGCTCACGATCGTCCAGTCCTCGACGCCGACCACCCCGCCGCGGCGATCGGCCTCGAGGAGTCGCTCGGCATGCGAGCGGCAGACCGCGCGGACGGCCACGCGCGCCCCATGCGCGAGCCGCAGCTGGAGCTTCGGCGGGCCCTCGGTCTCGGGATAGGGGCCGAGCAGCGCGGTGCCGCGCGGCACGACGCGGAGGCGAGGCACGGCCGCCGGCGCTGTGCCCGTCCGCGCGCCGCGCGGCGTGCCTACCACCCATGTCTCGCCGCGGCGCGCGTCGTACGCGAAGACCAGCGGCTTCGCGATCGCGGCGGCGATCGCCTGCTCGGTCTCCTCGCGGAGCCGCCGCTTCGCCACCCACTCCACGCTCGTCCCCGCGGCCGGCGCGAGCTCGACGGCGAGGAGGCTTGCCCAGTTGAGCGGCGAGACCTCGAGCGCACCCACGGGCTCGATCGAGACCACCGCGCCGCGCCGCGGCGCGAGCGCCACCTCGAGATGGTCCTGCACGTAGGTCGCGCGCACCCCGAGGCGCAGCTGCGCATGCAGCGAGGCATGCACGAACTGGCGTACGCGCACCGCGCCGAGATCGCGGTCGACGGCGACCCAGACCCAGGCGTCGCCGGTGAGCACCACGTCGCCGTCGACGGGCCGCGCCGCGCAGTGCTCGACGAGCGCAAACGCGTCGTCGATGCCGTCGCTCGCGGTTGCGAACGTGAGCACGCGACCGAGCACCTCGGGACACGCCGCCACCGCGAGGAGCGGCGCGAGCGGCGGCGCGGCGGGAGGCGCTGCGAGCGGCGACGCGTTGCACGCGCCGAGCGCGAACAGGAGCGCGCTCGCGAGGGGCGTACGAGGCGTACGAGGCGTACGAGGCGAGAAGCGCAGGTCGCGGCTCACTCGACCTCCAGCTGCTCGAGGTCGATCTTCACCCAGCCGAGCACGCGACCGTCGCGTGTCAGCGAGATGGTGTGCTGCTGCCGGCGCTGTCCCGCAGCGAGCCGCGCGGTGCCGCTCGCGAGCGGCGTCTGCTCGTAGCCGGGCGTGGCGTTGAAGAGCGAAGGAGGCCGCGGCTTCTGCTGGAGCACGCGCAGCGCAAGGGGCGCGCCCCAGGCGAGCTCGACGAGCGGCGCGACGAGACCGACCGCGGGCGACTTCGCGGCCGGGAGTGCGCGGCCGAACGACTGCGACGCCTCGTCCGGCCCGATCGCGAAGGTCACCGCGGTCGACTCCCCGTGGTCGCCGCCGCCCGCCGCCGGCGCCGCGTCCGAGAGGTCGTAAGCCACCAGGGTGGCGCGGACCCAGCGCCGGGCGGCGACACGCGGGGTCCGCTCCGCGTGATCGGTGAGCACGAGCCTCACCGACACCTCGCGGTCGTCACGCGGGCCCGTGACGAGCACCCAGCGGCAGCCGAGCGCGGGGAGGATCTCCATGCCCTTGCCCTTCATCGTGACCACGCCCCGCGGCGCGCGCGCGGGCGGCGGCTTGCGCTCGGCGACCACGGCGTCGACCAGCTCGAGCGCCTCGTCGACGCAGACCGGGCGCGCGAGCGCCGTCCCCTCGCCTTCGACGGACCAGTGGAGCGTGCTCGTGACGCCCGGCGCGAAGCTCCCCGAGATGAGCGCGCCGCCCGGATGCAGGCTCTCCTGCTCGTCGAGCAGCGGCAGCGCCTTCGGCAGCGCGCCGGGCACGGCCGGCGCCTCGCCGAGCACGATCGGGATCCCCGCTGCCGCGCGATCGGCGATCAGATCGCGCACGCGCGCGCGAAGCGCCGCGGTGGCGAGGGTGTTCGGGCCGCGTCCCACGAGCGACGACGCCGCGCCGAGCAACGTCGCAGCGGGCGTGTTGGCCTTCGCGTCGACGCGCCCGATGGCGCGCACGTGCACCTCGGGCGGCTTCTCCGTCCACACGCGCAGGGTCACGTCGTCGGTCGTGGCCTCGATCGCGGCGGACAGGCGCGCGTGGATCGCGGCCGAGAAGTAAACGTACTCCCGCACCTCGAAGCCCCAGCTCTCGCCGCCCGACCACTGCCACCCGAGCACGTCTACGTCGAGGTCGAGCGCGGTCGCCGAGCGCACCGCTGCGCAGCGACGGACCCAGAGGCGGCCTGTCGAGAGCTCGGTGTTCGGCTCCTGGAGCGGGAACGTCCGGGCGAGGAGCCGCGCGCACCCCTCCCGCTCCAGCGTGTCGAGCGCGGCGCGCGCGAGCGCGGCCCCCTCGGGCGCGGCCTGGGGCCGGCGCGGGGTCGCCGCACAGCCGCTCGTCAGAAAGGCCAGCAGCACGCCGGCGAGCGCGAGCACGACGAGCAAGTAAGGACGGGCAGAGCGCATCGACGACCGCGATCTGCACCCTACCTCGCGACGTCCGAAAGTACCGGCGTGAGCGATCGACTCGCCATCACGTGCGCTCCTTCGCCGCGCGGGCGAGGTGCGTCGTTCGGTCCTGCATTTCACGCGTTGCGAGACTGCAAGGAATACCCATGATTCGCCACCATGTTTCGCGCAGTTGGCGCTGGTACGGAAACCGCATGGTGGTGTGCAGCGTCGCAGCGAGGCTCATCCCCCCCCCCGAGCTGAGCTGCGGCGCTATTTTTTCCGCTCCCTGGTCCCGATCCTCGTGTGCCGCCCCGTGTATGCGGTCGGTGGCCGCCGGAGAGTGCGAGCACGAAAAGCGACGAGCCCGATGACCTTGCGGCCATCGGGCTCTCGTCGAGCGGCTCTTGTGTGAAGGCGCGC
>JAYTHX010000462.1:0-24596 GCA_043732195.1 Polyangiaceae bacterium | reverse complement strand
GCATGGAGCTTCGTCTTCTCGAAGACGCCCCGCACCACCTCGCTCGAGCGCCCTCCCGACAGGAACAGGCGCGTCGCCACGCTCGTGGGCGCGTGCAGCGTCACCGGCTCCACGTAGACCGGCGAGCGCTCGTCGGGCTCGGAACCGTCCAGCGTGAAGTGGATGATGCCGTCGGGATGGAGCGAAGGGCCGGTGAGCGTGAGCTTCGCCTCGTCCAGCAGGAGCGACTTCGCCCGTAGCCCCGCAGGCGGTTCGACGAAGTAGCGGACGCCGCTCGCGTCGAGCATGCGCCGTTGCTGGAGGAAGCGCGCCGCGAAGGCGCGCTCGTCGACCACGGCGCCAGCGGCGGAGGCGCGCCACAGCGATTCCGAGAGCGCCGCGAGCCGCGGCAGCAGCAGCAGATCCAGATCGTCCGCGGTGCGCACGTACTCCGTCCACAGCGCCCCCTCCCCGCCCAGTACGTGCGCCGACTGCGCCGCGTCGAGCCCGGGCGGCTGCGGATCGAACGCGAGCACCTTCGTCCACGGCAGGTAGCCGGAGTGGCCCGGCCCCGTGCGGAAGCGTGACTGCCAGAAATTGAAGTAGGTGCTCTCGTACGGCGCGAGCAGCACGTCGTGGTCGGCGATGGCGGCCTCGCGCGCCCGCGCCACCCCGCGCCACGCCACGACCACGCCGTCCTTCGCGAGGCCGCCCTCGAGCGCTTCGTCCCACGCCATCATGCGTCGACCGCGCGAGGCGAGCAGCTCGCCCGCGCGCTTCATGAACGCGCCCTGGAGCTGCTCCGCGCCGAGCCCCTCCTTTTTCATCCGCGCGCGGCACTTCGCGCACTCGTTCCAGCGCTTCTTAGGGACCTCGTCGCCGCCGACGTGCACGAGGCGCGAGGGGAACACCTCGGTGGTCTCGCGCAGCACGTCGGCCACGAGCGGGAACGTCTGCTCGTTGCCGGCGCAGAGGACGTCGTCGAACACGCCCCACGTCGACGGCACCTCCTGCTTCCTGCCGGTGCACGAGAGCTCGGGGTGCGCGGCCAGGATGGCGCGCGCGTGCCCCGGCATCTCGATCTCGGGCACCACGGTGACGAAGCGCTCCTTCGCGAACCCCACCACGGCGCGCGCCTGCTCCTGCGTGTAGAAGCCAGCGTGCTCGCGGCCCTCCTCGATCCGCTTGCCGCCGACCTGCGTGAGCTCGGGATGCGAGCGGATGGCGAGGCGAAAGCCCTGGTCGTCAGTGAGGTGCCAGTGGAAGACGTTGAAGCGATAGAACGCGAGGATGTCGATGTAACGCTCGACCAGCTCCTTCGAGAAGAAGTGCCGCGCCACGTCGAGATGCATCACGCGTACCCGCTGCGCCGGCGCATCCTCGATGTGCACGCACGGCAGGATGCGCGGCGTGCGCGGCGTGGCCGCGGCGAGCAGCTCGCGCACCGGCACCGGCGTGGTGAGCGTCGCCGCGCCAGGCGTGGTGTCGGGCGTGGCAGCGGCGACCGCGAGCGGCGGCGCGGCGAGGATCGGTCGCGACGAGGCGAGCTGCGCGATCGTTTGCGCGCCGTAGAACAGCCCCGCGGGATGCCGCGCCCGCAGCACCGCGAGCTGCGGGGTGATGTCGAGCGAGTAGCTCTCGTCCTCGAGATCGCGCGGCGGCTCCTCCGCGGGATCACGGCTCGGCCCCGCGGACCGCTCGAGCCGCAGCACGATGGCCCGCGCCGGCCCCGGCGCGCCCGAGGGAATGGCGCGCACGCTCGACGCCGGGATGTCGAGCCACTGCGCGAGCCGCAGGCCGATCGCGCGCGAGGCCGGGTCGTCGTCGATGACGAGGTCGGTCGCGCTGTCGATTGCGAGGGCCCCCGCGCCCCTGACCGCGCTGCGCGGCGCCGGGATCAGGGCGAGCGGCTCGGTGCTCGGCGGCGGCTCGGGCGCGGCCGGCCCTCCTGCGTGGTGCACGACACCGCCGTCACGGCCCCCGCGGTCGACCCGCGGAGGTCGGGATTCACCCGCGCAGGCCGGCGCCAGCGCGAAAAGGAGCAGCGCGGCGGCGGCGTGCCACGACGGCCCGGCCTGGCACACATGACGGCGCTGTCCGGCTCGACGGTCGCGCTCGGTCACGGCGGTGCCATGATTCCAGGCAGTTCCTGCGTTCGGCGAGGTGGCACGGTGCCTGCTCATGACGGCTTCGCTCCTACGTTCCTACGATACTCTTCCGAGGTCCTCATGAACCGCATGCTCATCGCCGGTCTCGTCGCTCTCCCGCTCGCGCTCGGCGGGATCGCCGCGTGCTCGCCCAAGGACGGCACGACCGACCCGGTCACGCCGGTGCTGACGGACCCCGATCAGCTCGGCGCCCCCGTGAAGGGCGAGGGCTTCCAGGTGCGCACCGAGCTGTTCGGCGTCGCCCCCGGGCAGGAGATCCAGAACTGCTACTTCTACAAGGTCCGCGACGTCGCGAAGTTCAACGGGCTCCCCGAGAACGAGCCGGTCAATGTGCACCGCGTGCACATCGTCCAGAAATCCGGCTCGCACCACATGAACGTCTTCCGCGTGAAGTCGATCGTGGGCCTCGACCCCGCGAAGGGCAACGTCAGCGGGCTCAACGGCTCCGGCGAGTGCTTCAAGAGCCCGAACTGGGCCGACTGGCCGCTCGTCGCGAACACGCAGCAGAGCGGCGGGCTCGACTGGACGTTCCCGGACGGCGTCGCGAACGTGTTGCAGCCCGACGAGTGGCTCATGCTCCAGTCGCACTACGTCAACGCGACCTCGCAGAAGTCGCCCGAGGGCGGCCAGGTCGCCGTGAACTTCCACACCATCAAGCCCGCCCAGGTGACCGCGGAGATGGGCACGCTCTTCGCGACCACGCAGTCGATCCGCGTCTGCAAGAGCAACCCGACGCCGACGTTCACGCACACCTGCCAGTTCAAGAGCGGCAAGCCCGCGCAGATCATCGGCGCGAACGGCCACTTCCACGGGCGCGGCAAGAAGTTCGAGATCTTCAACTGGGACGGCAAGTCCATCGCCCCCGATCCGCTCCAGAAGTTCTACGAGTCGCGTACCTGGGACGAGCCGCCGATGCTCCGCTCGCCCGATCTCGACGTGCAGGTCGTGCCGAACGGCGGCGTGCAGTACTCGTGCTCCTACCAGTGGACGCCGCCCACCGCGGAGGCCGGCGGCTGCGAGGGCCTCGACGCGTACGACGTGGCGAAGCACAAGGATGCGAAGCCCGACTGCTGCTACACGTTCGGCCCGATCGTCGAGAAGAACGAGCACTGCAACGCGTTCGTCTACTACTACCCGAAGCAGGAAGCCTCGGACGTCAACTGCTTCTGAGGCAGAGCGCATCGCTCACGTGACATGGTCCGCCGCATCCTCTTCACCTCGCTCCTCGCGATCGTCGCTGCGCCCGCGGCGCTGCTTCTCGCAGGATGTCCCGGCGGGGACGATGCGGCGCCGCGGGGGGACGCGGGGCCGGACACGGCCGTCGTCGACGCGCCGGTATCGGTCTGCGATGCAGGTTTTCTCGGGGATCCGGGCAAGGATCCGATCCTCGAGCTGCGCGCGCTCCGGATCGACGGCAGCGACGTCCCGCTCAACGACGGCGACGATCTCGCGGTCATCTTCCCGCCGCAGGGTGGGCGCGTCGCGTTCGTCGGGGTCCGTGCCATCAACCTGGATGCGTGCGGCATCCAGATCACCGGCGCGCTGCGCGACACGACCACCGCCCAGATCCGCGCCGACGGGCGCACGCTGAACCTCGATCGCGAGCCCGACGGGTGGGGCACCTCGGGCCACGGAACCACCGCGAAGATCGAGGAGTCGGCGCTCATCGGAAACTACTCCAACATCCCGCTCTGCCCGAACCAGTGGGCGAGCACGAACATCTACGACGAGACCTTCGAGCTCGAGGTCCTCCTCCAGGATCGCGGCAAGCGGCAGGTCTCGAAGAAGATCAAGGTCACGCCCCGCTGCTCGGAGCCGGGCGCGAAGGAGGTGGCCTGCCGCTGCCTCTGCAAGAAGGACTACGTGCTCGGCGAGGCCTGCGGCGAGGACGCCGGCACCGACGGCGGGACCCCGTGAAGCGCCTCGCGGCAACCACCGTGACCGCGCTCGCCGGCGGCGCGAGCCTCGCGGTCGTGCTGATCGGGAGCGCCTGCTCGCCGTCGCACGACGCGCCGCTCGTCGAGGCGGGCATCGACGCCGCGGACGCCGGAGATGCCGCGCCGGCGCCCATCGAATGGACGCCCGTGCTCCAGAACCTCGACGGCGCGCTGCTCGGCATCTGGGGTACGTCGGAGCGGGACATCTGGGCGGTCGGCGGGCCCCTCGGCAACACCGGCTTCGACGCGCTCGTCGTCCACTACGACGGCACCACCTGGAAACGCATGCCCGCCGGCGGAGCGAACGGCTTCTGGTGGGTGCACGGCACGAGCGCGAGCGACCTCTGGATGGTGGGCGAGAAGGGCCGCATCACGCACTGGGACGGGACGCGCTTCGAGGAGCGCAGCTCCGGCACCACCGCGACGCTCTTCGGCGTGTGGGCCGCCGCGCCCGACGACGCGTGGGCAGTGGGCGGCGTGCCCGATCAACCGACGGCGCCGAACGACGTGCTGCTGCACTGGGACGGTGCGTCGTGGAAGCCCGAGCCGCTGCCCGAGACGAACAAGGTGGCGCTGTTCAAGGTGTGGGGCGCGAGCAAGGACGACGTCTACGTCGTGGGCGAGGCGGGCATCCTCTGGCATCGCACGAACGGCGCGTGGAAGCGCGAGGCGCAGGGCGTGGCGAAGGGGCGGCTCACCACCGTCTCGGGCTGCGGCGCGAGCGAGCTCCTCGCGGTCGGCGGACGCGACCTCCTCACCGGTGACGGCACGGGCGCGTGGAAGCGCTCGGACGCGCTCCTCGTCAACGACGTGAACGGCGTCGCCTGCGCGCCGCCCGGCGCGCCCGCGCGTGACTACGGACGCGCGGTGATCGTCGGCGGCGGCAGCCTCAAGCTGCGTCTCGTCGGCAGCGAGTGGCAGAACGACTTCGGCTCGCAGCCGTTCGACGATCTGCATGGCGCGTGGGTCGATCCCACCGGCGCGTTCTGGGGCGTGGGCGGCAAGTTCAACGAGACGGCGCGGCCCTCGGTCTCGCGCCAGGGCGTGATCGCACGCTTCGGTCCCGGCACGGTCGGCACGACGCTCGAGAAGTAGCGGCGGCTCGGCCGGCGCTCAGCCCGCGCGGCGCTTGGCGGTCTTGCGGGTCGAGCCTGCGGCAGGAAGTCCCACGAGGAGCTCGAGATCGATGCCCAGGGCCTCGCAGATCCGGTTGGCGACGAACAGCGAAGGGCCGAGCTCGCCGCGCTCGAGGCGCGCGATGTAGTTCGGCGACAACCGCGCCTGTTCTGCGAGGAACGCCTGCGTCCAGCCGTGCTCCTGGCGCGATTTGCGGATGCCGTCGCCGACCACGGCGTTGAACGCTTGGTGCTCGTCGGCCGCGTCCTCGGGAGCGCGCGCTTCCGGATCGAACTTCGGCCGCCGCCCGCTTTCCTGCCCCATGCGGAAATCGTAGCTCAGGCCCTGTTCCACGCGAGGCCAAAGTTGTTCGGGTCGGTGCGGCCCACGCGACGTGGGCCCGTGTGCGACCGGCTTCCGAGCTTCCCCCGCGCGAGATCGGGATACGCTGAGGACAGGTCACCGTGGAGATCGACGTCGGGCAGCTGGTCGCCGGGAAGTACGAGCTCGTTCGCCTCATCGGCAAGGGCGCGATGGGCGAGGTCTGGCTCGCCACGCACGACTCCCTGGGCGGCGAGTTCGCGATCAAGCTGGTCAAGCCCAGTGACGACGTGGACGACGACAACGCCGCCGGCCGCTTCCAGCTCGAGGCGCAGATCTCGGCGAAGCTCTCGCGCCGTACCCGCCACATCATCTCGGTCAGCGATCACGGCGAGGAGAACGGCCTCGCATACCTCGTGATGGAGCTGCTCGAGGGCGAGTCGCTCGAGCAGCGCATCCAGCGCGGCGGCGCGCTGTCGCTCGCGGAGACGGTCGCCGTCGTCATGCAGATCTCGCGCGCGCTCGAGCAGGCGCACAACGAGGGCATCTTCCACCGCGACCTGAAGCCCGCGAACGTGTTCGTCACGCGCGACGAGGACGGACGGATGCTCGTGAAGGTCCTCGACTTCGGCGTCGCGCGCAGCAAGAAGCCGTTCCGCACGCGCTCCCCGGTCATGACCGGCAAGGACATGGTGCTCGGCACGCCGAGCTACATGAGCCCCGAGCAGGCACGCGGGCTCGACTCGCTCGATCATCGCTGCGACCTCTGGGCGCTCTCGGTCGTGGCGTACGAGGCGCTCACCGGCGACATCCCGTGGGAGGGCACGACGGTCGAGGACATCTTCCTGAGCATCTGCACGCATCGCGTGCGGCCGCTTCGCTCGCTGCGCAGCGACCTGCCGCTCAGCCTCGAGGCGCTCTTCGAGAGGTCGTTCGCGGAGAAGCTCGCCGATCGCTTCGCGACCGCGCCGGAGCTCTCCCGAGCGTTCGAGGAGCTCGTCGACCCGGAGCTCGTGGAGGCGGCGGCGGGCTCGCGCGTGATCCCGCCGAGCGTGCGGCGCATGCAGTCCGATCATGACCTCGCCAGCAAGATGGCGATGGTCCCGGCGCAGAACCGCACCGATCCCCACGGCGTGGCGGTCGGCGGCCCGGAGCTCATCCAGCCGACGAAGCGGTCGTCCGGCTGGCTCGTCGCCGCGATCACGGCGGTCGTCACCATCGGCGTGATCCTGCTCGGGCTGCGCCTCCTGACCACGCGTGAGACCGCCACCGCCATCGCGCCTCCGAGCAAGCCCGCGGCGCCGGTGCCGAGCGCCACCGTCCCGGCACCGATCGAGCCGGCCCCGTCGGCGATCCCCGCCCAGGCGCCGACGCCGGTGGTCGCGATCGCGGCGAAGGTGCCGGCCCCCGTCGTCGCCGCGAGGCCCGCCGCGTCGCCGCGTCGGCCGGTCGTCGTTCCACCCGTCGCGATCCCGCCGCCGCCGCCGCCCCCGCCGCCGGCCTCCCCGCAGCCGCCCCCGCCCCCGCCGCCCGTGCCGCCGCCGGCGCGAAGCGCGGCCCCGCCCGGGGACAGGAGCGGCGTCTTCTGAAACGGCTCCTCGTGCGCGTCCGGCGCTGGAAAAGGCCGGCTCTCGACTATCCCAACCGATGTTGCTAGGATCTTGACTGTGTCCTCTTTTCTTCGATTTCAGCGCCTCGCCATCGGAGCCGCCGTGGTGCTAGCGGGGCTGTCGGTCGCGTCGCCGGCACGGGCCGACGCCGAGGGTGACGCGAAGGATCTCTTCGCGCGCGCGCGCGACCTCCGCACGAAGAACGACTGCGCAGGCGCGGTCCCGCTCTTCCGCAAGGCCTACAAGGTCTACCCGAACGGGCTGGGCAGCCTGCGCAACGTCGCCGAGTGCGAGGAGCAGCTCGGGCACTACGCGTCGTCGAAGCGCGCTTGGCTCGACATCAAGCGGGCGCTCATCACGATGTCGCAGGATCCCAAGTACGACGGCTGGGACAAGGACGCGCAGGACGCCGCCACGCGCCTCCAGCCCAAGGTCGCGACCGTGTTCGTCGACGTCACCGTGAAGTCGCCCACTGGCGAAGGTCCCGCGAACGAGAAGTCGGGCGTCGAGATCTTCATCAATGGCGAGAGCGAGGGCACCAACCTGGTCGGAACGCCACTCGAACGCGATCCCGGGGCCTACCGCGTGCGGGTCGCGGCGCAGTACGCGACGCCCGTCGAGCAAGAGGTCTCGCTCACCGCCGGCGACTCGAAGCACGTCACGCTGCGCCTCGTGCAGAACCCACCGGAGAAGGTGGCAGCGCCCGGCGATCCCGGGAGCGACGTGATCGTCGACACCGGCAAGGGCAAGCGCACCGCAGGCATCGTCCTGGTGGGCGTGGGCGCCGCGGCGCTCATCGGCAGCGGGATCACGTTCCTGATCCGCAGGGGTGCCGAGAGCGACCTCGACAAGGCATGCCCCGATCACAGGGGCTGCACGCGCACCCAGGACCTCGAGGACACCATCGACAAGGGGAAGCTGATGAGCACCCTCACGTCGGTCCTCTTTCCGGTCGGCCTGGTCGCCGCCGGCGCGGGCGTCGGCCTCTTCGTGTGGGGCCGCAGCTCGAAGGAGGTCGCCCCGACCACGGGCAGCCTCACGGTCGTTCCCGGCCTCGGTCGCGTCGACGCGACCTGGAGGTTCTGACGTGTCGCGGCGCCTCGGGCGAGCGCGCGTGTGGTCGGTCGCCGTGAGCGCGGCGGGCGCCACTGCGTCGATCGTGATCGCGTGCTCCTTCCCGGACGTGACGTTCGCCCCGGGCTCGGAGGCGGGCGGTGGCGGGGACGGCAACGCCGAAGCAGCCGCTCTCGACGGCGGCGGCGGAGACGCGCCGCTCGACGCTCCCGTCGCCGACGCGGAGCAGCGCACCGACGCCACCCAGCGCGTGGACGAGGCCGGCTGCAAGAACCCGTGCGACTGCGACGAGGACAAGTTCGTCAACAAGTCGTGCCTCGAGGCCGGCGCGGATCCGAAGACCGCCGACTGCGACGACTTCGATCCCCTGCGCTACCCGACCAAGACGGCGTTCACGACCGAGGTCCCGCCCGCCGACAACGGTGGCGACTGGAACTGCGACACGATCGTCGAGCCGCAATATCCGACCGGGCTCTCTTGCGCGACCTCGTGCGGCGCCGAGGGCTTCACGAGCAAGCCGACCTGCGGCCAGTCCGCCGACTACTTCCGGTGCACCGGCATCGGGCTCTGCGGCGCGACGAAGATCGATACGCGGAAACAGGGCTGCCGCTGAGGCATCGGCGGCCCGGAGACGGGGATCCCCGGTGACGAACGGACGGACGGCGGCGCGAGCAGGACCCCCGACGTCGACTTGCCGCCCGACGTCGACTTGCCGGCCGACGTCGACCCCAACGGCAAGGACAAGGACGCCTCGGCGTACGACGGCTCGTCGAAGTAGCCGCCCCGCGACCCATGTAGACTGCGGGCGAGGAAATCGCTCGCCATGAACATTCTCGTCTTCAACGCTGGCTCCTCGAGCCTCAAGGCTCGCCTCATCGACCCCGCGTCCGGCAAGGCGCTCGTCGAGAAGAAGGTCGAACGCATCGCCGCGGGGCAGCTCGATGCCGCGGTCGCGAGCGTGCTCACGGCGATCGAGGGACACCCTGTCGCCGCGGTCGCTCATCGCGTGGTGCACGGCGGCGCGCGCTTCACCGGCGCCGCGCTCCTCGACGACGACGCCATCGCCGCCATCGCCGCGTGCGTCCCGCTCGCCCCGCTCCACAACCCCGCGAACCTCGCGGGCATCCGCGCCGCGAAGAAGGCGCTGCCTGCGCTCCCGCAGATCGCGGTCTTCGACACAGCCTTCCACGCGCGCATGCCGCGGCGCGCGACCACCTACGCCATCGACACCGCGCTCGCCGAGCAGCACGGGATCCGCCGCTACGGCTTCCACGGCACCTCGCACGCGTACGTCGCCGACCTCGCCGCGAAGCGCCTGGGCCGTCCGCTGGGCGAGCTGCGGCTCGTCACCGTGCATCTCGGAAACGGGGCGAGCGCCTGCGCCGTCGAGCTCGGGCACTCCACCGAGACCAGCATGGGCATGACGCCGCTCGAGGGCCTCGTCATGGGCACGCGCGCGGGCGACCTCGATCCGGGCGTCATCCTCACGCTCCTCGCCGCCGGCTGGGACCACGCCCGCATCGACGCGTGCCTCAACCGCGAGAGCGGCCTGCTCGGCCTCTCGGGCGTCTCCAACGACCTGCGCGACATCGAGCGCCGAGCCTCCGAGGGCGACGACCGCTGTCGCCTCGCCATCACGGTGTTCTCGCACCGCGTCCGCAAGTACATCGGCGCCTACGCGGCAACGATGGGCGGCATCGACGCGGTGGTCCTCACCGGCGGCATCGGCGAGAACAGCGTGACGATGCGCCAGCGCATCCTCCAGCGCTTCGAGTTCCTCGGCCTCGTGCTCGACGAGGACCGCAACGCCGCAGCGAAGCTGACCGACGAGGCGCCCGCGGCGCTGCTCACCGCCGACCACACCCGCACCGCGGCGCTGGCGGTGAAGACCGACGAGGAGCTCTCGATCGCCCGCCAAGCCGTGCAGATCCTCGAGGCCAGCAAGCACGCCGCGCCGCTCCCCGTGATCCCGATCGCGGTGAGCGCAAGGCATCTCCACCTCACGAAGGAGACGTTCGCGCAGCTCTTCGGCGAGGGCGCGCAGCCCACGCGCGTGAAGGACATCTCGCAGCCCGGCCAGTACGCCTGCGAGGAGAAGGTGAACCTGATCGGCCCGCGGGGCCGCATCGACGGCGTGCGGCTGCTCGGTCCGCTACGGCCGAAGAACCAGGTCGAGGTATCCCGCACCGATGAGTTCAAGCTCGGCATCGACGCGCCGATCCGCGACTCCGGCAAGACCGAGGGCTCGGCGCCCATCGTCATCGAGGGTCCGAGGGGCAAGGTCTCGCTCACCGAGGGCCTCATCTGCGCCAAGCGCCACGTGCACATGGCCCCCGCGGATGCGGAGGCCTACGGCGTGAAGGACGGTGACGAGGTGGAGATCGAGGTGAGCGGCGGCCCGCGCGATCTCACCTACGGCGACGTGCTGATCCGCGTGAGCCCGAGCTACGCGCTCGAGATGCACATCGACACCGACGAGGCGAACGCCGCCGAGATCAACCCGGGCGCGCACGGAGATCTCGTCTACGCCGACGTCACCACGGCGCAGGCGAAGCTCCGCATGCGCCGCGTCCTGTCGTAGCGGGCGCGCGGCGCGCTCAGCGCGCTCAGCGCGCTCAGAGATTGGGCGGAAGGTTGCGGTACGAAGTCAGCTTGATCGTCCCGTTCGCGGGCAGGATGGCGCGCGCCTCGGGCTGGTACTGGTTGGTGAGCGGAAGGACGAGGCCCGCGCCCTTTCGGAAGTCGGCATAGCCGGGCAGGATGTCCGCCTCGGCGAAGATCACCGTCGGGTCCTGGAACGTCACGGCGCCGCCCGCGTCGTTCGCGCCGTGGGGCGCCCAGGCCTCCGCCGCCTTCGGCAGCGTGGGCGCCTTCACGCTCTTGCTGCCCGGCGGCACCACGAACGTCCACGTACCGCTGCTCTCGCGCTGGTCGTACCAGGAGAGCACGATGGCGCCGCCGTCCATCGTCGCGAGCGAGGCGCCGCCCTGCGTGGTCCACGCGACCGACGGCTGAGCGATGGTGGTGGTGTCGAGCGTCGCGCTGTCGATGACAGCGGGCGCGCCGGCGAAGTCGATGTCGTTGGTGGCCGCGGGGGCGCCGCGCCTCGCGATGGAGATCACCGCGCCGACCGCGTTGTTCGGGTAGATGCGCGCGCCAGCCTGGTACGCGTCGGCAAAGCCGGGCGCGACGAGGTACGTGGTCGCCGGATCGATACGGCTCAGGCTGCCGGTCTCGTTGAGGATGCCGAGGCCGTCGGCGATCTCGTAGAGCACCGCGTTCGCGCTGGTCTCGGAGGGCAGGTTCTTCGGCGTGACCTTGGTGGTGGTCGGGCCGATCCACGGCCCGACGGCGACGGAGCCGACGCCGCCGTCGACCGGCGCCGACGGCTTGCCCTTCGCGAATGCATACGCGAGCACGGGGCTGTTGCCCGCGCCGGGCCCGAGGGCGCGCGCGAGGATGGCCGCGGTGGAACGCGTGCACGCGTTACCGAGGAAGATCTGGATGGGCGAGGTCTGCGAGTAGCCGGTGCAATCGCCAACGCTCGCCGTCATCGTCGCCGCGCCGCCATCGGCGAAGGTGCCTTGCGTGACCACGGCCAGGCTGCCGCCGGGGTCGCTGCCGTTATCCTCGTCGCGGGCGACGAGGACGTCGCCGGGCTCGACGGCGGTCCACGTGATGATGTGTCGGTTGCTGCCGCCGCCGAGGAGGAGGCTCGCCTGCGCGGGGATCACGCCGTCCGAGCTGGTGGCCCGGCCGTCGGACCCGGTCACCTTGGACTCGAGGACCGCGCCCGCGGCGTCATGAAACACCACGGTCACGCCCGCCGCGAGACCGAGGCCGCGGACCACGCTGACGGTGACGCTCTTGGGCGCGACCGGCGCGTCGACCGCGCTGTCCCCCACGGGCCCGGCCTCGGACGGTGGCCCGGCCTCGAAGGTGCCTGCCTCCGACGTGAAGACGCCGGTTCCGCCGCCGGATCCGGAGTCCTCACACGCGAACAGAGCAAGGGCAGCGACGACGGGAGAAGCGAGAAGGACGGCTCTACGCATGGCCTCACATCATCGCTCGCGGCCCGCCCTACTTCAAGTCACCCGTTCGAGGTCAGGGCGGTCAGGGCGGCTCCTGGAAACGGAGCACCTCGCGCCACTCGGGCACCATGTTGTCGTCCGTGACGACGAGGGCCGAGGCGGTCTTCGCCATGACGCTCGCGCGGGACTCGAGGCCCTGGTCGGTGGGCTCCTCGTCGATGGAGTCCGCGTAGAGCACGAGATCGTCGAAGAACTTTTGCCCGTCGGCGGTCGAGCGGTCGATGGCGGGGCGGCCCTCGAAAGAGAAGTCGCCGAGGGTCTTCTTCCAGCGCTGCTTGTCGAAGACGAGCGGCGCGTCGCTCACGGCCATGAAATTGTAGACGCGCATCGCGTACGGGAAGACGGTCACGGCGGTCTTCTTCACGTCGTCCGAGGACGTGGTGTTGAAGTAGAAGAGCCCGCCCGGAAGGAGGTGTGCGCGCGCGAGCTGCATGAACTCCGTGGAGAGCAAGTTCGTGATGTGCGCGCGCCAGTGCCACGTCGTGTTCATGACGATGACGTCGAACTGGTCGGTCGGGTGGCGGTGGAGCCAGCGGCGCCCGTCGTCGATCACGATCTCCACCTTGGGATCGGTGAGGATGCCGGCGACCTCTTGGTGGTTCGCGACCAGCTTCGTGTAGCCGGGGTTGATCTCGACGACCGTGAGGTGCTCGAGCCCGGGCAGATGCTCGATGACGGTCGCCCACGAGCCGGACGCGAGCCCGATCATGAGGATCTTCTTCGGCGCCGGGTGCATCGCGCCGATAGCGTACGCGCGCAGGATGCCGTTGCGGTCGTTCGCGATCGAGGTGTTGAAGCGCCCGTCGTACGCGCCGCCGCCGTAGACCGTGCCGTCCTGCGTGACGGTGATGACGCCGCTCTTCGTCTCGATGATCTCGAAGAACTTCGTGTCCTTCTCGAATTTCGTCTTGTAGAGGAGGCGCTCCCAGATGCGGTCGTAGGCGGTCGGCGTGCCGCGCACCGCCACGAGCGCGACCACGCCCACCGCCACGAGCGTCGCGAGGCGCGCCGACCGGCCGAGATCGGAGAGCGTGACGAGCAGCGCCACCAGCATGAGACCAATGATGGCGATCACCGTGCCGATGGTGTGCAGCGGCCAGAGGTCGAAGAACACGAAGCCGGTGACGAGGCTCCCCGCCGACGATCCCACGATGTTTGCAAGATACACGTAGCTCAGGCGTTGCCCGGCGTGGTCGTCCGGCTTGATACCGAAGTGCGCGACCATCGGGAGGATGGCGCCCAGGAGCGCAGCCGAGAGCGCGACCAGCGCGAGGGCCGGCGGCCACTCGTACGTCTTCGCCGACCAGCCGAAGAACGGCACCACCGTCCACGCCACGAGGTTCGCGACGAACGCGAAGACCGCGAGCAGGCGGAGCTGCCGCGTGTCGCCGGCCTGCGCGTCGTCCTTGCAGAAGAACCCCGCGACGCGCGAGCCGATGGCGAGGCCGAACAGGTACGCGGCGAGGAGCAGCCCGAACGCGCCGGGCAGGCCCCAGCTCGCGAACGCGATCACGCGGTACCAGAGGATCTCGTAGGAGAGCGCGATGAAGCCGCTGATGGCGGCGACGATGAGCGCGACGGCGAAGCTCATGCGTCGACCTCTGCCTCGGTCTCGGCGAGCGCGGTCAGCGGCGCGGCGATCTCCGCGGGCCGCTGGCGCCGATGCGCGATGTACGCGAGCAGGCTCACCGTGACGTTGAGGAGCGCTGCGATCCGCACCGAGCCCGTCTGCCCGGCGCGCCCCATGATGAAGAGCACCGCCGCCGCCGAAGCGAACGCCGAGCCGAGCGTGTTCACGAAGTACAGCGTGCCCACGCTCTTGCCGACGTTGCCGCTCGACCGCACGAGGTGCGCGACGAGCAGCGGCAGCGTGCTGCCCATGAGCAGCGTGGGCACGAGCACGAGCAGGAACGTGACGACGAACGTGCCCACGGCGCTCATCCCGAGCGTGGCCTCGCCGACGCCGTGGAACACCGCGAGCGAGACCGCTCCGAAGAGCCCGATGCCGAGCTCGACGAGCGCGAACATCAGGAGCACGGGGCGCTTCGGATCCTTGGAGACGATGCCGCCTGCGATGCTGCCCAGGCCGAGGCCGAGCATGAACGCGGTCACGACCATCGTGACGCTCTCGATGTTGATCCCGTAGATGGCGTAGAGCGCGCGCTGCCAGACGATCTGGTAGAGCAGCGCAGCGAAGCCAGACAGGAGGAAGACGGCGTAAATCCAGGCCCGCATGGGCGGGCAAGCTACTACAAAGCGCGCGCGAGCTCGCTCAGGAAGTACGCGCAGTCGGTGACGATGCCGACCGCCTGGTGCGTGCCGCGGTCGACCAGCTTGATGACCGTCTCCGCCGACGCGTCGACGCAGAACGTGGCAACGCCCGCGCGCAGCAGGTTGCCGGTGGCCACGCCGTGCAGCGTGGTAGCGACGATGATGGCGACACGGACGTCGTGCGTCTCGGCGCGCATGGCGTCGACCGCGGCGACGACGTCGCTGTGGACGTCGGGAAGCGGGCCGTCGTCGCGGATCGATCCCGCGAGCACGAACGGGATCGGCTTGGTGACGCACGCGTGCATGATGCCGCGCGTGATCAGGCCGTCGGCCACGGCCTGCGCGATCGATCCGGCGCGGCGCACGCGGTTGATGGCGCGGAGGTGGTGCTGATGGCCGTGCGGAACGCCGCTCCCGCCCTCGAGATCCACGCCCAGCGACGTGCCGAAGATCGCCGACTCGATGTCGTGCGCGGCGAGCGCGTTGCCCGCGAAGAGGACGTCGATCCAGCCGTCCCGCACGAGCTGCTCGAGGACGGGGCCGGTGCCGCCGTGGACGATCGCGGGGCCGCCCACGAACAGGATGCGCTTGCCGTCCGCGCGAGCGGCCTTCATCGCGCGCGCCACGTCGGCGATGAGGCGCGCCTTGAGGCGCTCGCTCGACACGCTGGAGGCCATGAAGCGGAAACGCTCGCCGTCGGGGACGCGCGGCGGCTCGTCGATGCGGACGCCCTCCTCGCCGACCACGATGCGGTCGCCTTTGCGGACGCGATGCATGGGCACGGCGTGGGCGACGGCGCCGTCGAGGCGGATGCCGACGTCCATCTCGATGCCCTCGACCTTCACCCACGCGCCGCCGATCGCCACCTCGGTATCGAAGTTGGTGGTGGCGTAGAAGCCTTCAGGAAAGACGCCGTCGCGATCGGCAAGCGCGGTCAGGGCGTCCGGAGCGTCCGTCACGGCGGCGCCCCGACGCTCTCCAGCCGGGTGAGCTCGGTGCCCTCGACGATGCGCCGCAGCGGCCCCTCGGGGTCCTTCTCCGGCAGCGCGTACGCCATGACGTAGCCGCGGCCATCCTTCACGAACGCGCAGGACCACACGCGCGCCTTCGCGCCGTCGGGGCGCTCGTAGCGGCCGAGGATCACCGCGCCGGGCTCCCCGAGGCACGGCTCGTCACGACGGTCGATCTCCGCATAGCTGCGCGCGGTCTTGGAGAGGTTCGCGAGCACCTCGTCGTGGAAGCGCTGCTGGAGGAGCCAGCGATCGGGGGCGGTCGCCTCGTCGAGCTCGAAGGCCGCGATCACCACCGCCGTGTGCGCCGCGTCGTCCTCGAGGAGCGAGCCCGCGAGCTGAGGCGGGAGCACGATGGGCTTCGGCCGGAACGAGGCCGGGTAGTGCGCGATGAACAGGCCGTTCGTCGCGCGCTGCGTGCCCGTGAGCGGCGGGTCTGCGGTGCCACCGCCAGTGCGCCTGGCGACCGCGATGCCGATGCCGATCACCGCGACGCCCACGGCGGCGTAGATCAGCCAGCGCATCGCCGGGTGCTCTTCCTCGGCCCTCGGCACGCGCCGCTGGGGCTGCGGCCACGTCGTGGGATTCACCTCGTGCCCGTCGACGCGCAGGATGCAGATCGGCGAGGCCGGCTCGAACGAGGCCACCGCGGTGAGCGGCTCGGGGTTGCGCGTGCCCGGCGCGAACGGGACCACCACCGAGTGCCCGTCGGGCTTCGTACCGCGCGGCGCCTCGGAGGCGATGCGGCCTCCGACCAGCACGAGCTCGCGGCCCTGCGTCTTGTCGATCTCGGCGGCCACGCGCGCGCCGTTCGCGAGCGTCCACTCCCAGCGCAGCGAAGGCGTCACGGACATCGGCTGCCCCATTCTAGGTGAGGGAAATTGTTTTACACCGTAAAGTCATGACAAGACACGGTGATGCCTCATGATCTCAAGGGATTGACGTCGCGCGTCGTGGCGCGGGTGGGGTCCCGGGAGTATCTTCCGTGCGCCTCTCCATGAACCGAAGCCGCGTCCTCCGCCTCCTCCCCCTCATCTTCTTCGTCGCGCCCCTCGCGCCCGCCTGCTCCCGCAGCACGAGCAGCGCCGCCGGTCCGCCGGGCGCGACCGTGATGTTCGATCCCGACGCGCAGTTCGCGGCGGAGAACGGCTTCTTCGACTTTCCCTATCCGTCGGACCTGCGCCTCACCGCGGCCGGCAATCCGGATCTCGAGGCGTTCCCCAACCCGGACGTCTCGATCCTCGTCGGCCTGAAGAAGGCGGCGCAGGAGCGGCGCGGATTTCCGGTGGTGCCCGCGGGCTACTTCAAGCTGACCTCGAAGCCGACGTTCCGCGATCCCGAGGTGCTCGTGGAGGGCGGACTGAAGGCGCCGCTGCTCCTGATCGACGTCGACCCGGCGTCACCCGAGCGCGGCACCGCGTACCCCGTGGTCGCGCAGACGCCGAACGCCGATCCTTACGTGCCGGAGAACCTCGTCGCCGTGGCCGGTCGTCCGGGCATCGTGCTCGCCCCGAACCGCAAGTTTGCCTTCGTGATGACGCGCGCCATCGGCCTGGAGTCGGGCGCGGAGCCGGCGCCGCCCGCGATGCTCGCCGCGCTCGCACGGGGTGAGGTGCCGGACGGCGCGAAGGGCAAGCAGCTGCGTGATCTCTACGCCCCGCTCTGGGAGACGCTCGACAAGGTCGGCGTCGCCCGTGCCGACGTCGTGGGCGCGACGGTGTTCACCACCGGCGACGTCGTGGCCGACAACGCGAAGCTCGGCGACCTCGTCACGAAGACCTACCAGCCGGAGCTCACCGACCTCGTGCTCGAGGCCGACCCGCAGAACAAGCAGCCCGACCTCTGTCACGTGCGCGCGAAGATCGTGCTGCCCCAGTTCCAGCGCGGCACGCCCATCTTCACCACCGAGGGGCTGTTCGAGCTCGATCCGGCGGGGCTGCCCATCAAGCAGCGCGACGAGACGGTGCCCGTCTCGATCTCCATCCCGCGCAAGCCGATGCCCGCGGGCGGCTATCCGCTCGTCATCTACTTCCACGGCTCGGGCGGCGTCTCGCGCCAGCTCATCGACGGCGGCGACGCGGGCGATCCGCCCGATCGCTGGCCGGCCGGCGTGCTCGCCGTGCAGGGCTTCGGCTCCGCGGGGCAGGCCCTGCCCATCAGCCCGGAGCGCGTGCCCGGCGCCTCGGACATCGACTACATCAACGTGAACAACTTCGCCGCGATGCGGGACACGTTCCGCCAGGGCATCGTCGAGTCGCGGATGTTCCTCGCCGCGCTCTCGCGCGTGAAGATCCCCGCCGCCACGCTCGCGGGCTGCAGCGGCCCGACGCTCCCGGCAGGCGAGACCGCGTACCATTTCGCCGACAACCCGCACGCGCAGGGTCAGTCGATGGGTGGAATGTACACGAACCTGGTGAGCGCCTCGGAGAAGCGCATCAAGCTCTCGGTGCCCACGGGCGCCGGTGGCTACTGGGTGTACTTCATCCTCAAGACGTCGACGGTGCCGGGCGCCGCAGGGCTCGTGGCGCTGCTGCTCCGCACCACCGAGAAGCTCTCGTTTCTCCATCCGGCGCTGCAGATCGCGGAGACCGCGCTCGAGCCCATCGATCCCATGGTGAGCGCGGCGCGCGTCGCGCATCGACCGCTCGAGGGGCATCCCGCCCGTCCCATCTACGAGCCGGTCGGACTGAACGACTCCTACTTCCCCACCGCCATCTACGACGCGATGGACCTCGCCTACGCCCATCCGCGCGTCGGTGACGAGGTGTGGCCGACCATGCGCGACGCGCAGAAGCTCGCTGGCCTCGACGCGCCCCTCACCTACCCCGTGAAGGCGAACCTGAAGTCGGTGGACGGCCAGCCGTACACGGGCGCAATCGTGCAGTATGCACCGAACGGTTACGACGGCCACGGCATCTACCGCAAGCACGACGCCGTCATCTACCAGTACGCGTGCTTCCACGCCTCGTACCGGAAGACCGGCACCGCGGTGATCCCCGCGCCTGCGCCTGCCGGCACGCCCTGCCCGGACTGAGGCTGCGGCGCTACGGGCCGCGGTGGCGCGGCTCGCCGTTCTCGTCGTAGACGTACTGGCCGCACTCCAGCCACGCGGTGCCCGCCGCGTTGCAGATCTGGACCTGTGTGGGGCACTGGACCTGACCATCGGCGTCGACGTACGTGAGCTTGCAGTCGCGCCACGAGAGCGCCTCGCAGACGTGCTGCGCCGCGCCTGGCTCACCGCTGACAGCGAGGCCGGGTTCGCCGGCGGCGTCTCCGGTCGCGATCGGGTCGGAGGTCGCGGGGCGATCGGGCGACCCGCAGGCACAGCCCAACAGCACGAGCGCGGCCATCAAAAGAAGCTGCTTCGGCATGATCGGGCTCTCCGCCAGGTGAGTACGGCCGGCCAGGGCGCGCCTTCAGTCGGGAAGTGAGCTAAGGAAGCGCCGAGATGTCCGCCCCCACCGATCGTCAGCGTCCCGAGGTGCTCGCGCCCGCGGGAGACCGCGAGGCCCTCGAGGCCGCCGTGCGGGCCGGCGCCGATGCCGTGTACTTCGGGCTGCAGGGCTTCAACGCTCGCGCTCGCGCCACGAACTTCGACAGCGCCGAGCTCGGCAGCACGATGCAGTGGCTCCACGAGCACGGCGCGCGCGGGTACGTCACGCTCAACACGCTGGTGTTCGACGCGGAGCTGCCCAGCGTCGAGGCCGCGGTGCGCGCCTGCGCCGACGCCGGGGTCGACGCGGTGATCGTGCAGGATCTCGGGGTGGCCCGCCTCGCGCGCGCCATCGCGCCCGGGCTCCCCATCCACGCCTCGACGCAGATGACGTGCACCGATGCCTCGTCGGTCGAGCTGGCGCGCGAGGTCGGCGCCACGCGTGTGATCCTCGCGCGCGAGCTCTCCCTCGACGACATCGCGCAGGTGCGCGCCGGGACCGACGTCGAGGTCGAGGTGTTCGTCCACGGCGCGCTCTGCATCTCCTACTCGGGGCAGTGCCTGACCAGCGAGGCCATCGGCGGCCGCAGCGCGAACCGCGGCGCGTGCGCGCAGGCCTGCCGCCTGCCTTACGAGCTCGTCGTGGACGGCGTGCTCACGCCCGTCGGCGAGCGCGCCTATCTCCTCTCGCCCGAGGACCTCGAGTCGTCGGCGCTCGTGCCCGATCTCGTGCGCGTCGGCGTCTCGTCGCTCAAGATCGAGGGGCGCCTCAAGGGCCCGGAGTACGTCGCCGCCACCACGCGCCTCTACCGCAAGGCCATCGACGCCGCGACCGGTCAGGGCGAGGGTCCCACCGAGGACGAGCGGCGCGCCGCGCTCCAGACCTTCACGCGCGGTTCCGGCCCCGGCTTCTTTCCCGGCGTCGATCACCAGCGGCTCGTCGAGGGACGGGCCTGTGATCACCGCGGCCTCGAGATCGGCAAGCTCACGGCCATCGGCTCGTTCCGCGGCCGGCCGTCGGTGAGCGTCACGCTCACCGAGGATCTCGCGCGCGGCGACGGCATCCTCGTCGAGGGCGGCCTCGCGAGCGAAGGCGAGATTGGCGGCCGGGTGTGGGGACTCAACGTCGGCGGGCGAGACGTCGAGCGCGCGCCGAAGGGCAGCGAGGCGCAGGTCTGGCTCGGGCCCGACGTGAAGGTCGGACCGCCGCGCACCCGCGCCGGCCGGCGCATCTTCCGCACCAGTGATCCCCAGGGCAACCGCAAGGTGATGGTCGACATCGCCGCCGAGAAGCGCAAGACGCGCCTCGATCTCCGCATCGCGGGCCGCATGGGCGAGCCGTTCGTGCTCGAGGGGCGCACCACCGCGGGCGCCTTCGCACGCGTGACGGGCGACGCCGCCATCGAGGAGGCCCGCTCCGCGCCGCTCGACGAGGCCGCGCTCCGCGAGAAGCTCGGCAAGCTCGGCGACTCGCCGTTCGAGCTGGGCGCGCTCGACAGCGCGCTGCCCGCGGGTTCGATCCTGCCCGTCTCCGCGCTCAACCGCGCGCGCCGCGCGCTCGTGGAGGCGCTCGCCGAGAGCGCCGCGCGGCACCACCCGACGACGGATGTAAGCTACACCGATCTTCTCGCCGCCGCTGCGCCGCCGGCCGATCGACGGCCCGCGCCCGGCCTCTTCGTCCTGTGCCGGAGCCTCGTGCAGGCCAACGCCGCGCTCGATGCGGGCGCGGCCGGCGTCTACCTCGACTTTCTCGAGCTCACCGGTACGGGTGACGCGCTGCGCTCGCTGCGCGCCCGCGGCGCCTTCGTCGGCGTCGCGCCGCCCCGCATCCGCAAGCCCGGCGAGGAGAAGATCGATCGCTTCCTCGCCTCGCTCGAGCCGGATGCCATCCTGGTGCGCGGCCTCGGCGCGCTGCGCGAGCTGCGGAAGGACGGCAGCGGCCCGCTCGCCATCGGCGACTTCTCGCTCAACGTCACGAACCGCCTCACCGCCGCCGAGATGCTGGGCCGCGGGCTGGCGGCGTTCACGCCCTCGTTCGATCTCGACGCCGCGCAGCTCGTGGAGCTGATGGCGAAGTCGGCGGCCGGGCCGGCGTTCGGTCCGTGGGCAGAGATCGTCATCCACCACCCGATGGCGCTGTTCCACATGGAGCACTGCGTGATCGCGGCGCTGCTCTCGGACGGAAGGGACTTCCGCACCTGCGGGCGTCCCTGCGACCGCCACCAGATCTCGCTGCGCGATCGCGCGGGGGTCGACCATCCTGTCGAGGCGGACGTCGGCTGTCGCAACACGGTGTTCCACGCGCGGCCGCAAAGCGCGGTGCAGCTCGTTCCGCAGCTCGCCGACGCCGGCGTCGCGCGCTTTCGCATCGAGCTCGTTCGCGAGACCGCGGCCGACGTCGCGCGCATCGTCACCGCGTACAAGCGCGCGATCGAGGCGCCCGCCCGCGCCCACGACGTGTGGGCCGAGCTCCGCACCGAGGGCGGCTACGGCGTGGTGAAGGGCTCGCTCCGGATCGTTTCCTGACCTGGGCTCACTGACAGCCCCGCGCGCGCCTCTGACGCGGGAGCGGGCACCCGCATGGGCTGGACGATGCGCGCGGCGCGCAGGACGAAGCGCGCGGCGCGCAGGACGAGCAGCGCCTGTCCGATCGAGAGGAGCGCGTACATCGCGACGGCGGCCGGCAGGAAGAGCTCGACGTCGAGCAACCAGACGACGAGCGCGGGCGCCAGCAGCACCGCGTTGAACCACAGCGCGATCTTTGCGCTCGTCGCGGCCTCGGCGGCGCCGCGACGGGTCCCCCCCAGGAGCCGCCCGCCGGCGCCCCAGAGCTTCGCCGCGATGACGAGCCCGGGCAGCCCGAGCACGCCGAGCCCCGCCGCGAAGAGCCCGATGAACGCCAGCGCTGCGCCCGGTACGAACATCGCGCCGAACACGTAGCAGGACGCGGCCGCGAGGCGCACGAGCCGAGGCGCGCGGCCGACGTACCCCGCGACCACGGGCGCGCCGGTGCGGTAGATGGATGCGTCGAGAAGACGCGCCGGCAGCGGCATCTCCTCCCACGCAGGGCGACGGGCGCGCTCCGCCCGCACGTACGCGATTGGCGCGAGCAGGGGTGCGATATGGGCAAGCCCGAGCGTGATCATGACTCCGTCGAAGAACGCTTCCGACATGTTGGCTCCGCCGTTCTCCGTGGAGTCTGGGGCATTCGCGGCGAGAGGCAATGCCTGCGCGTTCGCCGCCGGTCGAGCGTCAGGAGCACGGGGTGGATTGTTTCCCTGTCGAGGTTCCAGGCTTCACACCATGTTGCGGCCCGCGTACTCGCTTCCTGCCCAACGAGACTTCCCCGTCGGCAAGCTTCCGATGCCCCGCTCGGACACCGGAATCCATCCGGCACGACCGTGGTGGCGCTCGTGCTCGTCGGTGCGGGGTACGAACGGGTCGGCGCCTGGCGTGATCTCCGACGCTTTCCGGCGCAGGGCGCGCGCGTCGATCTCGGTGACGGTCGCGCGCTCCATCTCGATTGCCGCGGCGCCGGATCGCCGACCGTGCTTCTCGAGGCAGGCTTCCGGGGCTGGTCGCCGGCGTGGACCGCGGTGCAGCCCGAGGTCGCGGCGTTCACACGCGTGTGCAGCTACGATCGCGCGGGGCTCGGCCTCAGCGATACCGGGCCGAGGCCGCGGACCGTCGAGGCCGTGAACGCGGACCTCGCGCGCGCCCTGGAGCGGGCGCAGATCGCGCCGCCCTACGTGCTCGTCGGTCACTCGGCAGGCGGGATGTACCAGCGCCGTTTCCTGGTTGCGCATCCCGAGCAGGTCACCGGGTTGGTGCTCGTCGACACGGACGTCCCGACCGATGACGCCGATCGCCGCGCGGTGGCCACGGGCGACGACGATCGCATGACCGGCCGGATCTTGACGGCGCTGAGCTACACCGGCGTCTTCCGCCTGCTGTTCCGCTCGCTCGAGATGCGGATCGGGTCCGCGGAGACGCACTACCTGCCGCTCGTGGAGCCGGAGACGGTGACGAACGCGATCCGCGAGGTGGTGACGGCGTCACGGGCGGCCCCCGAGTAGCGCGGCGAGGTCGGGCCGGAGGTAGCTCGCGATGGCGGCGTACGCGATCACCACGCGGGTGCCGCCGCAGTTCTTCTCGGCCATCGGGATGCTGGTCCAGTCGTCCAGCTCGAGGCCGTCCGGCGCGAGCACCGCCGACGACGGATCGACCCCGAAGCCGCCTTCGCGGCAATCGTCACGATGGTGGTACGCGCGCTCGTACGCGGCCGCGAGCAGCAGGCGAAGATCGTCCATCCGGTCGGCCACGAACAGCGACTGCGCTTCGATGTGCTCTCCGCTGGCCATCACGAAGGCGTACGACTCGGCGTTGCTGAACTTCTCCATCGGCAGGAACGGATAGGCGATGCGCACCTGAACGAGCCCGTGCGCCTCGTACGTCACCGCGGACTCCAGAGCGCCTTCGGCGGGGCATCCCGCGTCGGTCGCGGCCGCCACCCACGCCTCGACCGCACCGTCGATGACCTGCGCGATGCGCTGCGTGCCGGCCGGCGTGCCCGCGGCGATCACCGGCAGCGACGCGGCCACGTCACACCCCGCGAACCGCAGGCGCCGCGGCTCGAAGGTGACGCGCGACGGCGCTGGCGACGCGGACGCGGTAAACGCGGTGGATGCGGCGGGCTCCGCCGCCACGAGCGGCGCAGGCGCCGAGCTCGGCGCGATCGCCGCCGCGCAGCTGGTCGACGCGAGGAAGGAAAGGAGGAGCGCAGGTCTCATCGCCTGTGAACGCCCACCCGGCGGTGGCCATTCGCTTGCGTGGCACCGGGGCCGCCGGCATCATGCGGCTCACCGATGTACGCCGCCCCCCCTTCGCCCAGCGCGTGGATGCGCATCATCTTCGCCCCGCCGGGGTTCTTCGTGAACGACCCGCTCGTGACGATCCAGGTGAACGGCTGGACCGCCTACGCGGGCAGCTTCGTCAGCGGTCTCGACGTACGGTTCCCGGTCGTCCCCGGCCCGCTCACCGTGAAGACCCGCATCGAGGTCCTCGGCATCGGCCGCGAGAAGGTCTACCCGGCGATGGCGGTGCACGGCCACGCGCTGGATCTGGTCCTCGAGTACAGCCGCATGTGGGGCAACTTCACGAGCACCCCGAAGCAGCGCCAGGTGGCCTTGGGCTAGTGACGCTTCGGCCCTCACTCCATGAGCCTCCCCGCGATCCAACTGGCCCGGCGGGCGGCGTTCTCGGTCGAATCGTTCTTGCGGGAGTTGCCAGGCGGGCAAGGCCGCAGTACACCGGTCTTTCCCACTCAGGAGAGGTGACCGAGTGGCCGAAGGTACCCGCTTGCTAAGCGGGCGCAGGGCAAAACTCTGCCGCGGGTTCGAATCCCGCCCTCTCCGCCAACTGTCCGCCTGCGTTCTGCAGGCCCGCTCGTATCCGACTTCTTGAGCGCCTCGCTCGGAGCGGGCGCGAGCCGCGCTTCTCGCGTCGAGCGCCCCTCTCGCGTCCAGAACGTCGGTACGCGACGCGCGGGCACGTCGTCCGCGTCGCTCCTCTCTCGGTGCGTCCGAC
>JAYTHX010000461.1:0-9181 GCA_043732195.1 Polyangiaceae bacterium | reverse complement strand
GTCGGTGCCGACGTCGACGCTCCTCGTGACGGGGGCGGCGCTTCCGGTGGCCCCGAACATCCTCTCCATCGCGCACTGGGACCGACTCCTTGGCGGCGCGCTCTACGCGCCGCTTTCTCGTGTCGATTGGGCCACCCTCTTGCGCCGCACCTTCGACGTGGACGTCACGCGCTGCACAGGGTGCGCAGGGCGCATGACGGTGCGCGCGGTCGTGACGGACCCCGCGTCCATTGCCCGCCTTCTCGGCGCGCTGCGTCGCTCGCGCGACCCACCCGTCGCCGCCTGACCTCGTCGCCCCTGTCCAACGCGCGACACGTCGCGCCGTGGCCGCCCCCTGTCCGGCGCTCGCCAAGCGCCCGCCCCACGTCCAGCGTCAGCGGAATCTGGGCCTGCCAGCCCACACTTCCCGGTCTCTCGCCCCTCCCTTGCGCGCCATGGGCGGCTAGCTTGGGCTACTCTCCCCTCGTGGCGAGCTACCGCCTGCGCGCACCGTCCCCGGCGGAGCCCATGGCGGGAGGCCGCACCGCGTCCGGGCCCCCTTGACGTTCGTATGGATCTCCGGAGCGCGCGTGGCCGACGTGAGGAAGGGCGCAGGGCTCACGGTCGGCGGCTTCTACGCGCACTTCCTCTCGAAGGAGATGCTCGTCGACGACGCGCTCCGCCTCACCGCGGGCCGCACGCGCGAGCGCCTCTTCGCAGGCCTCGACGCCAAGGACGCCTCCGACCGCGCCGACGTGGTGCTGAAGCGGTACCTCTCCACGGCGCATCGCGACCAGGTAGACGAAGGGTGCCCGTTCCCCGCCGTCATCGGCGAGGTCTCCACCACGGCGCGCGAGCACGCGCCGGTGCTCGCCGAGCAGATCAAGACGTTCGCCTCCGAGCTCTCGCCTCACTTGTCGAGCGGGGCATCGGCGGCGGCCGGGGCATCGCGACGATCCTCGAACGCGTGTGAGCGACCCTCCACGCGGCGGGCGCGTTGAAATCGCGCGCGATTCTGCGAGGATGAACGCCGTGGGAGGGCGTCGAACGAAGAAACTTCGGCACGCCGTGCCCGGAAGCGCGTCTCGCGGTCCTAACGGGACATGATGGAAGAGATCCGGATGTTCCCGCGCGCGCTGCTCCTCCCCTTCCTCCTTCTCTGCGGCGCCGTTGGCGCTTCCGGATGCCAGGCGCAGGTGACACCCGCGTACAAGGGCGAGCCGGTCGCGACCATCCGCGGATCCGTTGCGGCGCAGAGCGCGGCCCCGGTCCAGGACGTCGAGCTGGACGCGGCCCTGGTGTGGAGCCGCTTCAATCTGTACGGCCAGCGCAGCTACCAGAACACGCCGCTCGATCAGACGCTTCTCACCAGGACGTCCGTGACCGCAGGCTTCCCTGCAACGTTCACGTTGCAGGTCTTCACGCCTCCTCCGGAGGAGGCCTTCTTCTCGTGCTACCCCAGCGGCGATCCACGCGTGGGCCGCCTGGCGTTCGGCGGCGTCGCGGCGGTGACCCGGGGCACGCAGGTGCTCACCGCGCAGAACCCCGACGCCGTGCGCGGCTGGGGAAACTACCGCGTCGCGTACATCGATCATGACCTCGAGCCGACCTCGACCTGCGCGGTGATGTTCGGGGTGACCACGGCCGGCTACCACCTCCTCCAGCACGCCGGGACCGAAGCCGAGCGCGAGGCGGCCGCGGCGTTCGAGATCGCGTGCATCCTAAAGCTGGGCTGCGAGGGCCAGAAGGACTACGGAAAACCAGGGTGGGAGGAGGCTAACGCCGCGAGGACTGCGGCGTGCTTCAAGCCCTCCGAGGACGCCTCCCGCTACATCGACCCGCCGGGCGGCCTCGACGCGCCCGTGACCATCACCATGGTCGAACCGGTCGCGTGGTCACCGCCGCCGGCTCCTGCCCCCGAGGACACCGCACCGCACGACCCAGGCCCCCCACTGCCCCCGAACCCGGGCGACGCGGGGAGCTCCACCGGAGGCCCTCAGGGTTGTCCCTGACGACGACGACGTGGACGCCCGCGGGATCGATGCGCTCTACCGGAAGCACGGCCACGCCGTGCTCCGGCGATCGCGTCGCCTCCTGGGCAGCGAGGACGAGGCCCGCGAGATGCTCCAGGACGTCTTTCTCTCGCTCGTCGCCGATCCGGCTCAGTTCGGAGGGCAGAGCACCGTGACCACCTGGCTGTACCGTGTGACGACGAACGCGTGCCTCAACCGGCTCCGCAACCGGCGCACCCGCGCACGCCTCTCGGAGAGTCTGCCGCCGCCCGCGCGCCAGGCGAGCGCGGACACGGTCGAGGGAGCCGCCATCGCGCGGAGCGTCCTGGCAACGTTGCCCGAGGACGTGGCGGCCGCGGTCATCTACCACCACGTCGACGAGATGACGCACGAGGAGATCGCGCGCGTCCTCGGCTGCTCGCGGCGGCACGTCGGCGATCTGCTCGCGCGCATGCACGCCAGCGTTGCCGCGGAGGAGAGCTGATGGTGCCCGGGCGCACGCGGGCGGAAGGCTGCCTCTCGGACTTCGCGCTCGACGCGCTTGTCGCCGCGGACCTCGAGGGCGCAGAGGAGAGCCGTGTCCGGCACCACGTGGCGACCTGCGAAGCGTGCGCCGAGCGGGTCGCACGGACGGAGGCCGAGCAGGAGGCGTTCGCGCGCGAGGCCCCTCCCCTCGCGCACGGCGCAGATCGTCCGCATGACGTACCGGACCGCACCGCGAACGTCCGACGCCTCTACGCGGCCCGGGTCGGCGCCGCGACGGCGTTCGTCGCGCTGGCCGCGACGGTGCTCCTCTTCGTGGGCTCGCGGCGCGGGGTCGATCCCGAGGGCGAGCGAACCAAGGGCCACGGACGCCTCGGGATCGTGGTGAAGCGCGGGGAGAGCACGCGCACGAGCGCGCCCGAGGACGCGGTGTCGCCCGGCGACCGCCTTCGCTTCCGGTACACCTCGACGGAGCCCACCTACCTGGCCATCCTGGGCGTGGACGGGGCGAGGCGCGCCGCGATCTACCTGCCTCCCGCCCTAACGGGGTTGCCCGGAGCGAACGCGGTGCGCGCCGAGCGGGTCGAGGCCGGCGTCGACGTCGCGCTGACCACGACCCTCGAGCTCGACGCGACGCCCGGCACCGAGACGTTCTACGCCGCGTTCTGCGACGCGCCGGTCGCGCTCGAGCCCATCCGCCTGGCGCTCGAGGCGGGACGCGAAGGCCCGCCGCCGGGATGCTTCTTCGATCGGATCGTGCTCCGGAAGGCCCTCCCCTGATGCGCGCGCGCGCCTTCGCCTCCTCCGCGCTCCTTGCCTTCCTGCTGGTGGTGGCCCCGCGCAAGGCGTGGGCCGCCATCGAACGGTTCGCCGTGGTGGTGGGGAACAACAGCGGCGAAGCGGCCGAGACGCAGCTCCGCTACGCGGAGAGCGACGCAGCGAAGCTCCACGAGACACTCAAGGATCTGGGCGGCTTCGAGCCCGCGAACGTCATCCTGCTCCGCGGTGAGAGCCCGTCCACCTTCGAGCGCACGCTCATCGCGCTCAACGATCGTATCCGGAGCGCGGTCGGCGCGGGCGCGGACGTGCTCCTCTTCGTCTACTACTCCGGCCATGCCGACGCGCAGTCGCTCCACATGGGACGGGCGACCCTCGAGCTTCCGATCCTCGAGCGCCTGGTGCGCGGCTCGGCGGCCACGTTTCGCATCCTAGTGCTCGATGCGTGCCGCTCCGGCGCGCTCACCCGCGTGAAGGGCGGCCGCCCCGTGACCCCCTTCTCCCTCGCCGTCGACGATCATCTCCCCGGGCAGGGGCTCGCGTTCCTCACCGCGAGCTCCGCGAACGAGGACGCGCAGGAGTCCGACGAGCTGCGTGGTTCCTTCTTCACGCATCACTTCGTCTCCGGCCTGCTGGGCGCCGCCGATCAGGATGGCGACGGCAAGATCGCGCTCGAGGAGGCGTACCGTTACGCGTACGACGCGACGGTTCGCGGCACGAGCCGCACCTTCGCCGGCACGCAGCACCCGACGTTCTCCTTCGAGCTGCGCGGCCAGGGGAAGGTCGTGCTCACCGAGCTGGGCGCGCGGGCCGCCTCACGCGCGTTTCTCCGTTTTCCTGCGGGTCGCCCGTACCTCGTGTTTGCGGGCGGAGCGAACGGTGCGGTGATGGGCGAGGTTGGCGCCATCGACCGGGCGCGGCGGCTCAGCCTGAAGCCAGGCCGCTACTTCGTGCGCGGACGCGCGCCCGACGCGCTCCTGGAAGGTGAGATCGAGGCGCGCGCCGGCGAGGACCGCGAGGTCGCGGACGCGGAGCTCGGACGGTCGACGTACGCGCGCATGGTGCGCAAGGGTGGCGAGGACGCCGGGGCCGCCCATGGCCCTCTGGCCGGCTACGCCTTTCGCACGGCGATCGGGAATGCCTCGACGCCGTGCCACGGGGCATTCGCGGCGTACGCGCTCCACCGGCCGGGGTTCACGGTCTCGGGTCGCCTGGGCGCATGCCGCGCAGGATTCGACAACGCCTTCGTCGCCGCGAACGTCGATCAGCTCGACGCCGAGGTGCGCGTTGCCCGCGTGTGGGACCTTCCCTTCGTGACCTTCGACGTCGGCGTCGCGACCGGCGCCTCGCTCTTCCACCAGCGCATCCGCGGCGCGCTCCCGGTCCCCAGCCGCACCACGCTCGGAGGACAGCTGTCGGCAGGCGTGGGCGCGTACCTCGGCCTGGGCGCGGGCTTCTCGGTCGCAGCGCTGGCCGACGCGCAGTCGTACGCCTTCGAGCAAGCGCGCGTAGGGGGCGGTGGACGACTGGTGGTCGAGCCGGCGTTCAGGCAGAGCGTCGGTCTCGCGAAAGAGTGGTGACGCCACGGGCGCGCCACCGGCCAGCGATCATTCGCTCCGGCTCGCGCGCCTTCCTCCCTCGTGACGGGGGCGGCGCTTCCGGTGGCCCCGAACATCCTCTCCATCGCGCACTGGGACCGACTCCTTGGCGGCGCGCTCTACGCCCCGCTTTCGCGCGTGGATTGGGCCACCCTCCTGCGCCGCACCTTCGACGTGGACGTCACGCGCTGCACCGGGTGCGCAGGGCGCATGACGGCGCGCGCGGTCGTGACGGACCCCGCGTCCATCGACCGCCTTCTCGCCGCGCTGCGTCGCGCGCGCGACGTGACCCATCGCCATCGCCGCCTGACCTCGCCACCGTCCAACGCGCGACACGTCGCGCCGTGGCCGCCCCCTGTCCGGCGCTCGCCAACCGTCCGCCCCCCCGTCCAGCGACCGCGGAATCTCTGTCACCTCATGCTCCGACCGCCGACACCGCGCCGCCGTCTTGCGAGCCATACCCCACTACGTTGGCCTACTCTCCGTCCCACGCCGAGGCCGTCGAGTGGGTGAAGAAGGCGCCCTTCGCGAGCGTGCACCCGGACCCGACGACCATCGAGATCCGCCGCATCTTCGACCCGGCCGACTTCGCGCCAAGCGATCCGGCCGGCGAGCTGCGCGCGAAGGAGGCGGAGCTCCGGGCGCAGTTCGACCGCAAGTGACGCGGAAGACGACGCAGCGAGCGGCCGCGCAAGGGCTGGCGCTGCCCGTGGCATTCTCGGGCGACCGAAGCCTACGGCTTCGATCGCCCTCCGCGATTGTGTTCCACGATTGATGTCCCGTCTGGCAGTCCGCCCCAGTTCTGACCGCTCCACTTCCAGAGCTCTTCGATCGCGACCTCTCTCGGTGGTTCGAACTCAGGCTGCGGCGCCAGCCCGCGAGCCACGTACAGCAAGTTCGTGGTCCGAATCCGCGCCGTGATGACCCCTTCTTCCACCCGCGCCGCCGATACGACCAGGACCTCTCTGCGAACATCGAGAGCCACGAACCGCGAAAGGGTGCTGCCCTCTCGAAAACTCCGACGGCGCAACCAGCGCAGGACACTCTGAAGCATTCTCGTTGCCTCCCTCCAAGATGTTCCGCGCCTGGGCACGGGCCGGGACCCTCGGAGCGCTGGCCCGAGCGACGATAGCGCAAGTGATCGAGCCCTGCGCCCGGACGATGCTCCAGGCCCCGCCCAATCTCGGCTCCGCGCAGGAGGCTGCGAGCTCTGGCGAGCAGGGGCTGGCGGTCGAGCGCCGACACCTCTGACGTCGCGCTCGGGGACCGCATCGGGGAAGCAATCACGGCGCGCCGGCGTACGACCGACACCATGCGGCTCTCCTCCTTCGTCGCGGTGCTCGTCGCGTCGCTTGCTCCGGTGATCGCCTGCAGCGGGACCTCGACCACGGCGCTCGAGCCCGCGGGCGGCGGGACGAGCGGCGAGGCCGGCGCCGAGCCCGACCCCTCGAGCGGAAGCAGCGGATCCAGCGGACCCAGCGGATCCAGCGGCGCGAGCGGCGGCACCACCGACGGCGGCCGGGACGCCGCGTGCGTCCAAGCCTGCGGCGATCACGACTGCGGCCCCGACAACTGCGGTGGCTCCTGCGGGACGTGCGGAGCCACCGAGGCGTGCAGCGCCACGCGTCACTGCGTGTGCAAGCCGCAATGCAGCGGCAAGACCTGCGGGCCGGACGGCTGCGGCGGAACCTGCGGCACCTGCGCCGGCACCGACGCCTGCTCCCCCGCCGGCAAGTGCACCTGCACCCCGAGTTGCACGGGCAAGACCTGCGGCTCGGACGGCTGCGGCGGCTCCTGCGGCACCTGCAGCGCGGGCACCTGCAACTCGTTCTTCTTCTGCGGCGGCGCAACGTGCGGGGCCACGACCTGCGGCTCCCACGCCGCGTGCTGCCAGTGCAGCGGCCAGCCGATCTGCTTCGCCTTTCAGCCCGGCGGCAAGTGCTCCGACGTCGGCGCCGGCTGCAAGTAGACCGGCTCCAGATCTCGGGCTGTCGGGCCTGGCTGGCAGGCAAGCTCGCAGGCCTTCTCGCGACGCCGAAGTAGGTGCGCCAGCCCGGATCGTACGCGCTGTTCAGGAGGACGCGTCCCGGGCGCGCCGCGACGACCACGACCTCGAACGTGCGATGGATCCGCGACGAGGACTCCACCACCACCGCGTCGTCGGCCGCGCGCGCCTGCTGGACGTCGCCCGTCCAGATCGCGGCGTCGCTGCGGAACGCCCACTCCGCGCGGCACCCCGATCCGAGGGGCCCGTCGGAGATGACGAGATATGCGGCCGCTCGCAGGGGAGTCTTCGACCCCTTCAAGGGTGTCGACACCTTCGTCGTGTGCGGTCAGCATGTCGCCATGAGACATGTCGTCATCGCGCTCGCGCTGGTCGTCCTCGCGGGGTGCAGCAAGAAGGCCGAGGAGCCGGCGCCGCTGTCGACGAGCAAGGGCACCAGCAACGAAGAGTCTGGGTCGCTCGCCGACGCGCGCCGCGGCTTCCAGACCAAGCTGCTCCGCACGGAGACCACGAAGGGGCCGCCCCCTGCGCCTCCCGCGGCGCTGCTGCGCACGGTGCAGTACGAGACGCCCGCAGGAAAGATGTCGGCCTATCTGGGCGTCGCGCCGGCAGATGGCAGGAAGCGCCCTGCCATCGTGTGGATCACCGGCGGCGACTCGAACACCATCGACGACGGCTGCTGGGCCGAGGGACCTGCGGACAACGACCAATCGGCGAGCGCGTTCCGCAAGGCAGAGATCCTCACGATGTACCCCGCGCTGCGCGGAGGCAGCGGTAATCCAGGCGTGAAGGAGGCCTTCTTCGGCGAGGTCGACGACATCCTCGCCGCTGCCGACTTCCTTGCGAAGCAGGAGTCCGTCGACCCCGCGCGCATCTACCTGGGAGGCCACAGCACGGGCGGGACCCTGGCGCTGCTCACCGCCGAGGTCTCGGGACGGTTCCGCGCCACCTTTGCATTCGGCGCCGTGAACGACGTGCAGGAGTATGGCGAGGCCAGCTTGCCATTCGACACCAAGAATCCGCGCGAAGTGCAGCTCCGCGCGCCAGGACGCTGGCTGGCCTCGGTGCGAAGCGAGGTCTTCGTGCTGGAGGGCACCGGCGGCACGAGCAACATCGACTCGTTGCGAACGATGAAGGCCGCCTCAACCAACGCCAGGATCCACTTCGTGCCGGTGGAGGGCGCCGACCACTTCAGCGTCCTCCAGGCCACGACCAGGCTGGTGGCCGCGAAGATCCTCGCCGACCAGGGAGCGACGACGAGCATCACCCTCGACCCGAACGAAGTGAGCGCGCTCTTCGCGAGGTGAGGCGCCGTGTCGAACGGCGCGAGTGTGGGCGCTGAATCCAGGCGAGGTCTTCCGAGATGCGCACCTTCATGACGGCAGCTGTAGCCGTGCCGAGCGCGCCCGCGAGGTGAGGGCGCCGCTCGGTCCAGTCGAGACAACAGGTCCGCGCCGCTCGCAGCGCGGACTGCTCGGCGGTGAGCGCTCGAGGGCCTGCGCCACCTCGCTGCTCGCGAGCCGGTAGTAGCGATGGCAACCCTCCTTGCGCACCACCAGCCCGCCCGCGGCGAGCTTCGCAATGTGAAGGCCGGTCGCGGGCGCCGACAGATCGCCGCCACGTCGGCGAGGGAATAGCGACTCGTCGCCGTGATCTTCGAGGTCTGGCCTCATCCGGGCGCCACGCAGACGTACCTCGATCTCGCGGGACGTCTCGGCGCGCGGCTCGGCGAGATGGAGGGCTTCGTCTCCATCGAGCGGTTCCAGAGCCTGACCCATCCGCACAAGCTGCTCTCGCTGTCGATGTGGCGCGACGAAAAGGCATGGGCCGGGAGCAGGTGTTCTCCGACTACCGCCTGCGGATTGCTGCCGTGCTTCGCGACTACGGGATGCGCGACCGCGCGCAAGCGCCGTCCGACAGTCGCGCCGCGAACGGGTGAGCACCACGTACTCGACAACGCCGACGCGCGCCTGCAGTTGCCGTGTGAGCTTCGCCACGGGGTGGCGCCGCAACGCCGTTCTCTTCGGGGGGTCGCAGCGTCGATACCGGCATCGACCGTCGCGCACGATGGCACGTCGAGGCGCCGCGGCTTGCCCGCGCGCGCCTGACGCTGGCCGGCACGGGGGTCGCCGGTCCGGGCGACCCTTGCTGCGCCAAGACGTCATTCGCGAGGCACACCGCATTTTTTGGCGCGCCGTGACGCTTCGTGAGGATGGTGGCCATGCGCGGGGCGCGATCATCGCCCGGAGCCCGACCGACATGCGCACTTCGTTCGCTCGTCCTGCCTTCCTGCTGCTCGTCGGCTCGCTCGGGTGTGGACAGGTCGC
>JAYTHX010000460.1:0-24643 GCA_043732195.1 Polyangiaceae bacterium | reverse complement strand
CGTGGAAGACCTACCGCAACCTGATGCTGACGATGGTGCTTGGTGGCCTCTGGCACGGCGCCTCGTGGAACTTCGTGATCTGGGGCGCGCTCCACGGCGGCGCGCTCGCGGTGAACCGCATGTGGTCGCGGCTACCGCCGAGCACCCCGCGCCGGGCCGGAGCAGCGGCGCCGCGCCGGAATGTATCCATTGGTCACATCATCGCGGTCGTCGCCACGTTCCACTTCGTCTGCTTCGCGTGGATCTTCTTCCGCGCGCCGTCGTTCGCGCATGCCACCCTCATGCTCGGGCGCATGAGCAAGCTCACGTTCGACGCGCCGAACCTCGCCCCGAAGGTGCTCGCCGTCCTCGCGCTCGGACTGGTGACGCATTTCCTTCCGCGCCGTCGCCTCGAGGGTCTCCGCGGCCTCTTCGTCGCGAGCCCGGCGGTGGTGCAGGGCGCGGCGCTGGCGCTCTGCGCGTACTTGCTGCACTTTGCCTCCGGCGCGAAGACGGAGCCGTTCATCTACGGACAGTTTTGAGGGGATCATGAAGAAGGGGGCACGGATCGGGTTCGGGGCGCTGAACCTCGCGGTGGCGGCGCTCGTGGCGTGGGGCGTCTTCACCGGGCTGCCCACGCGCTGGTGGGTGGTCGACGACGGAGCGGTTGTCGTCTGCGCGCTGCTGGCCGCGTCCGGGATCATGCTGCTCGTCGATCATCGGCTCAAGGAGGTGGTCACGCGCGCGGCGGGGTTCGTCGTGCTCGCGCTGGGGCTCGCGGTCTTTGCGGCCCTCGCGCTCACCGCAAGCTGGCTCTACGGCGTCTACGGTCCCGTGGGCAAGGGCGGCGCGGCGCTGTTCGCGGTCGTCGCGCTCCTCCTTTTTCCCTACGTCGTCGTGCTCCCGGTCGTGCTCCTTGCGTGGGTCGGGCCTCGCGCGCGGCGCCCCAGGGTCGCGCCGCGGCTCGAGTCGTCGTGAGCCTCCGCGCGCTCGCGCGGCTCCTGCTCGGCTACGGGCTCGTCCTGCTCGTCGCGTGCATCGGCATCCATGGCTGGGTGAGCCTGCGCGCCTTGCCGGTCTCCGAGCAGCGGGTGGTCGAGAGCCGCTGGGACCGCGGCACGCGCGTGCAGCGCCGCGTCGTCGAGGCGGGCAAGCGCGGCGCGCCGCGCGCGGAAGCGCCGGGCGGCTCGGTCACGGGCGTCGAGGAGGTGGTGGTGGCGGAGGGTCCTCTCTCGCTGTCGCCGTTCACCTTCCCCTTCGCGCTCGTCCCCGGTCGCGACGGCATGGTGGTCGAGATCGACGGCAAGACCGCGTGGGTGACCGCCGACGATCTCCTCGCCTCCCAGGCCTACGACCACGCCAGCACCTTCCTCGATCCCAGCCTCGGCTTCGGCACCCACCAGCCGACCGTCATGCAGAAGCTCAGCGGCGAGCTCGGGATGACGCCCGCCGTCATCCAGGCCCGCGGCCGCGCGCGGCGCGTTCGCTTCGAGCGTCACGTGGTCGGCGAGACGCCCGCGCCGCGCATCACCGCCGCGACCCTCGATCGCGCGCTCGTCACCGACGCCGTGCACGAGGCGGCATCGTTCATCGCGCGCGGCGTCGACGGCGACGGCCGCTATCGCTACATCGTCGACGCGGTCACGAACCAGACCATCGGCGGCTACAACTGGCCGCGCCACGCCGGCACCACGTACTTCCTCGCGCAGGCGGCCGCGCTCGTCGACGACACCGCCATCCGCGCCGCCTGCCTGCGCGCCGCAGCACGCCTCCGCGACGAGATGATCAAGGACTGCGGCGAGCACCGCTGCGTGGCGGACGGCCCCGACGCGGACGTCGGCTCCTCGGCGCTGGCGCTGGTCGCGTTCGTGGAGATCGTGCGCACGAACCTCGACGGCTCGTACCGCGTCGCCGCCGGTCAGCTCGCCGACTTCCTCCGGTCGCAGCAGCGCCCCGACGGCGAGCTCATGCATCTCTACGACCGCACGGCGAGGAAGCCGGTCGACGTCCAGTTCCTCTATTATACGGGTGAGGCGTCCCTCGCGCTCGCCCGCGCCCATCGCATCAGCAACGACGATCGCGATCGCGTCGCTGCCTCACGCGCGCTCGCGCACCTCGCGGGACGGGGATGGAGCTTCTTCGGCAGCCGCTACTACTTCAGCGAGGAGCACTGGACCTGCCAGGCCGTCGCCGATCTCTGGGACCGCGCGCCCGACCGCGAAGCGCTCGCGTTCTGTCTCCGCTGGCACGAGTACCAGCGCCGCCTCCAGCACGGTCCGGGGGACTCGCCGTTCGACGCCGAGGGCGCATTCTCCTTCGGACCGTTCATCACGCCACGCACCACGCCTGCGTCGAGCCGGGGCGAGGCGGCGGGGGCGGCGCTCGACGTGCTGCGTCGAGATCCGGGCGCAGGCACCGCCGAGACGGCCGCGCTCCTCGACGACGAGCTCCGCCGCGCCATCGCGTTCGTGCTGCGAGCACAACTGCGCCCCGGACCGAGGCACTTGTTCGCAGGCGCCGACGAGATGCGCGGCGGGATGCCGGGCAGCGCCGTCGACCTCCAATTGCGTATTGATTACGTGCAGCACGCAGGAAGCATGATGATCCGTTGGCTCGAGGGCGCGCGCTGAGAACGCGGCCGGAGCGAGGTCCGTCGCTTGCACTCCTTCCTCGCAGTGACGCGACGACCCCCGACCGCGCCTACATGGCCTCCTCAAACGACGCAAGAAAACTGGTCCGACCGTCGATGCCGAGGTAACTTCACCGAAGCGTGGGGTGGTTCGTCACTCAGCGGTTACTTCTCGATTGCGAGGGCAATGCCGAAGGCATACGGCGCACGGAATCAGGAAATTCAGCGCAGCGAGCGCATGGGTCTCTCTGTACGTGGCAGCAGCCGTAGCGAGCTCGGCCTTACGCGGCGGGACCCGCGAAGCGCCTCTCCAGTCGGGCCGAGCGAGCGTGTGCGCATCAACACCGCTCATTCTTCACGACCGCGTGACGATGAGAAAGAGACAGCACTGCGGGGCGCCTCCGCGACGGGCGGCTCTGCAGTCACACGGCGTACGCCAGCGATGGCGCGCGCCACGGCCGAACGTCAGCCCTCGGGGGTGATGCCCCGGAGTACGACGTTCGATCTCGGCGTCAGCGTGCTCGCACGCATGGCGCATGCGAACCGTGCATACGCATCGTCCACCTCGCTCAGCGCGAACGTGGCCGGCGCGTATGCCCATAACCACCGCCGGGATCAGCAATCCCGTCGATGCACATTGCAGAACGGACTGCCTGCGAAGAGCAGCGCAGCCCATGGGGTACACGGATGACCACCATCATCGAGTCACTCGAGACGCTCTCGCTCGGGGACGCACTGGCATACCTGGATACGGCTGAAGGAGACGAGCTCGCCGCCGCAACTGCGCTGGCGACGGATCGCAACCTTCTCGATGGATCTGAAAAGGAGCCAGACGAGGCGGAGGTGCACCATGCACTGTTCCTCCTGCGTCGCGCACGAGGACTGACCGCGCCCAGCTTCGACCTGATGCGCGTCCAGCTTCGTCAACGCGTCGCAGCCTGAGAAAAAGGGCCAGGCCCACCGCGTTCACGCGCGGTGGGCCGAGCTCGACCGATGCGCGGCCCGCAGCGTTGCTGCGGTAGCCCGGAGCGCAGCGGCGAACGGCGAGCGAGGCCGCCAGGCCAGGGCGATCGTGCGGCTCGGGACCGGCGCAGAGAACTCGCGGATGTCGAGCTGCGCGTTGCGATTCTCCACGGGCACCGCGAGCTCCGGCAGGAGCGTCACCGCGCTGCTGCCCGCTACCATCTGCACGAGCGTGGCGAGGCTCGTGGCGCGGAGATCCGTCTCGTGCGCGCCGGCCTGCTGGCAGACCGCGAGCGCCTGCGAGCGCAGGCAGTGGCCGTCCTCGAGGAGCAGAACGTTCTCGGACTCGAGATCCTGCTGCGAGACCTTCTTCTTGCGCGCGAGAGCGTGTCCCTTGGGCAGCGCGAGGACGAAGGGGTCGCGCAGGATCTCCGCGTGCTCGAGCGTGCCGAGCTCCGCCTCCAGCGCGAGGAGGCCCGCGTCGAGGGTACCTGCCCAGAGATCGCGCACCGTGTCCTCGGTCTTCTCCTCGCGGAAGACGAGCCGGAGCTGTGGGTAGGCCTTCGCGAGCGCCTGCGTGACCTCGGGGAGATAGTAGGGCGCGATGGTGGGGATGACCCCGACGCGGAACGTGCCGGCGAAGGGATCGCGGGCGCGCGTCGCTGCGGAGAGGAGATCCTCGGTCTCCACGAGCACGCGGCGCGCGCGCCTGACCACCTCCTCGCCGGCGGAGGTCAGCAGCACGCCGTTGCGGTCGCGCTCGAAGAGCCGCACGCCGAGCACCGCCTCGAGCTGCTGCACCTGCGCGCTGAGGGTGGGCTGCGAGACGCCGCAGCGCTCCGCGGCACGCCGGAAACCCAGCGTGTCCGCCACCGCCACGACGTACTGGAGCTGCCGGAGCGAGACGTCGCTGATAGCCATGCTCTATCGATAGCATCGATTCTTCGTATTGGCACAATCAGCCGGACGGGCGCATCGTGCTGCGCATGCAGACCGAGGCCGTCACCGAGATTCATGTGGACGTCGCCGTCATCGGCGCCGGCACGGCCGGGCTCGCCGCCTACCGCACCGCGAGCGCCGTGACGGGCCGGGTGGTGATGATCGAGGCCGACCGCTACGGCACGACGTGCGCCCGCGTCGGTTGCATGCCGAGCAAGCTGCTGATCGCGGCGGGCGAGGCCGCCCATCACGCGCGCCATGCCGGGCCGTTCGGCGTTCACGCCGCCCAGGTGACGGTCGACGGCGCGGAGGTGATGGCCCGGCTGCGCAGCGAGCGCGACCGCTTCGTGGGCTTCGTCGTCGACAGCGTCGACAAGATCGACCCCGGCCACAAGATCATGGGTCGCGCGCGCTTCGTGGCGCCGGGCGTGCTCGAGGTCGAGGGCCGCCGCATCCACGCGCGGTCGGTGGTCATCGCCACCGGCTCCTCGCCGTTCGTGCCGCCCATGTTCGAGCCCGTCCGTGACCGCCTCGTCGTCAACGACGACGTGTTCGAGTGGACGACGCTCCCGGCGTCGGTCGCGGTCTTCGGCGCCGGCGTCATCGGCCTCGAGATCGGGCAGGCACTCGCGCGCCTCGGGGTGCGCGTACACACCTTCGGGCGGGGCGGCACGGTCGGGCCGCTCACCGACCCCGCCGTGAAGGCCTCGGCGCTTGCCGCGTTCCGCGAGGAGATGCCGCTCCACCCCGCCGCCAACGTACGCAGCCTGAAGCGCGTCGAGGAGGGGGTCGAGGTCACCTACGTCGACGAGCAGGACGTCGAGCACGTCGAGACGTTCGAGCATGTACTGGTCGCTGCCGGCCGCAAACCGAACCTGTCCGGGCTCGGCCTCGAGCACGCAGGCATCGAGCTCGACGGACGCGGCGCGCCCGTCTTCGATCGCACGACGCTGATGTGCGTCGGCGCGGCGGTCTTCATCGCCGGCGACGCCAACGACGACGTGCCGCTCCTCCACGAGGCGGCCGACGAGGGGCGCATCGCCGGGGAGAACGCGGGGCGGTACCCGACGGTCACGGCCGGCCTGCGCCGTTCGCTCCTGGCCATCACGTTCACCGAGCCCCAGATCGCCATCGCCGGCGCCACGCTGACGTCGCTCGCGGGGCGCGACGTGGTGGTCGGTGAGATCGCCTTCGCCGATCAGGGCCGCAGCCGCGTGATGCTCCAGAACCGCGGGCTCGGCCATGTGTACGCCGATCGCATCACGGGGCGCTTCCTCGGCGCCGAGCTCGTCGGCCCGCGCGTCGAGCACATCGGTCACCTCCTCGCCTGGGCGCACCAGCAGGAGATGACGGTCGACGAGATGCTCTGCATGCCGTTCTATCACCCCGTCGTGGAAGAAGGCCTCCGCACGGCGCTGCGCGATGCCGCATCGAAGATCCAGAAGCTCTGAACTAGAAGAAGGACAGAAAAGGAAAGCCATGAAGAACATCGAAGGTCAGCGCGTTCCCGAGGTCACGTTCAAGACCCGCACCCCCGACGGCCAGTGGAAGGACGTCAAGACGTCGGACGTGTTCGCGGGCAAGAAGGTAGTGCTCTTCTCGCTCCCCGGCGCGTTCACGCCTACCTGCTCGAACGCCCACGTCCCGCGCTACAACGAGCTGCTCCCCGAGCTCAAGGCGCGCGGCGTCGACTCGGTCGTCTGCGTCTCCGTCAACGACGCGTTCGTGATGACGCAGTGGGCGAAGGAACAGCACGCCGAGAACATCACGTTCATCCCCGACGGCAACGGGGACTTCTCGGACAAGATGGGCATGCTCGTCGACAAGAGCGCCATCGGCTTCGGCAAGCGCTCGTGGCGCTATTCGATGCTCGTCGACGACGGCGTCATCAAGAAGATGTTCATCGAGCCCGAGAAGGACGGCGACCCCTTCGAGGTCTCCGACGCCGACACGATGCTGAAATTCCTCGACCCCGCGGCGAAGGCTCCGCACGACGTGCTCCTCTTCACGAAGCCCGGCTGCAACTTCTGCACGAAGGCCAAGAAGCTGCTCGCCGACAAGGGCTGGTCGTACGAGGAGGTCGCCTCCTCCCCGCGCAACCTCCGCGCGGTCAGCGGCAAGGGCACGACCCCGCAGGTGTTCGTCGACGGCGCGTACGTCGGCGGCTCCGAGGACCTGGAGAAATTCCTCTCGGCGCGCTGAAGTACCCGTCTGCGCCCGCTTCAGGCACCGCCTCGCTCGATCTCGCTCGAGGCGGTGCTCGCGGTCTCGCGTCCCTCCTCGGCGCCGTTGCCACGCTCGGCGCGACGAGCGCGGCGGCAGACGTGACCGGCTCCAGCGGCGCCGCCTGCGACGCCGCCTCGCTGACCTGCGCGGAGGGCACCGCGGCGCTCCACGCGAAGATCACGAACCAGCTGCCGACCTCATCGACAGCGGCAACATGGGCTCGGGCAAGATCCAGATCCGGACGCGCTTGACCATTGACCCGGTGAGACCATCTACGACATCGGCGTGGAGTACCACGCCGCGCAGCTGATCAACAAGGTGCCGGCGGCTCGCTCAAGTACGACGCGAAGGCCGCCGCCTCTCTGCTTCCCTGGGGCTTCGCGCCGACGGTCCTCAAGGGCACGCCGCCCGCGCTCGACCAGTCGACGATCTTCTCGATCCCGTTCTCCTCGCTCCGCATCAGCTCGGGGCTCGCTCTCCATCCAGGCCTCCGCGAACCCGACGTTCACGTACACCACGAAGTCGGTGCGCCTCGACTCCGAGTCGATCTCCAAGGCCGACGGCCTCGCGAAGCTCGCCATCGGCGACGACGACTTCCTCGACCTCACCGCCTCGGTGGGCGGCGAGATCCAGCTCGGCGGCACGCTCGACATCAAGCCGGTGGTGAAGGTCGACACCGTGGACGGCTACCCGACGTTCGGCCTCGTGAAACACAGCTTCGCCGCGGCCAGCCCGAAGATCGGCGGCAACGTGCCCGTCATCGTGAGCTGCGCGACGCCCGCCTCGGCCACCATCACCGTCAAGTCGACCGACCCCGGCGACCCCGAGCAGACGTTCCGCGTCGCCGCGAACGGCGCCCCCACCGGCTGCGCGGTCGCCAGCGTCAGTACCAGCAGCGGCGGCAGCAGCACCGGCAGCGCCAGCACCTACGGGCTCCTCGGTCTCGGTCTCGGTCTCGGCCTCGGCCTCGCGGCGTTCGTGCGCCGCCGCCGCCGCGCCCGCTGATAGGCTCGCGGGCGTGAAGCTCCCGCGCCGCCGCGAAGACGAAGCCCCGTTCGCCACCGAGGGCACCGGCGGCACCGATGTGAGTCGCGCCTTCGGCGGAGAGGCGCTCGCGCACATCGTCGATGGCGACGTGAAGAACCGCTTCAAGCGGCGCGTGCAGGAATGGGCGGTGCTCCGCAGCATGCCCATCATCGAGTCGCAGATCGTGGTCGAGGCCCGGGGGGTCACCGCGCGCGTGCCGCTCTATGCGATCACCGAGCAGACCGCGGTGGTGCACGGAGCCGCCGTGCAGCCGGTCTCGATGACCTTCACCGTCGAGCCGGCGTCGTGGTCACAGCGCCTCTTCTCACGCGTGGGCAAGGGCTTCAGCTCGGGCGATGCGAGCTTCGACCGCTCGTTCCGGGTCACCACCACCGACGCGAACGCCACCCACCAGCTCCTCGACGAGGAGGGGCGCGAGCTCCTGCGCGACGTCGGCTGCTGGTGCCGCACGACCTACGCCAACGGCGAGATCGAGGTCCGCCTCGACGACGACCGGCTCGCCGGCGTGCACGTGCTGGGCGCCATCGAGAGCGTGCTGCACCTCGCGCACGCGCGAATCACCACCGCCGCGTATCGCTAGGATCACGCCGCGGAGACGTGGTACGGACGGGACGTGAAGGTCGTCTGCATCGGTGGTGGTCCGGCAGGGCTGTACTTCGCGCTCCTCTACAAGAAGGCGCGGCCCGATGCCGAGGTCACGGTGGTCGAGCGCAATGCCGAGGGCGTGACCTTCGGCTGGGGCGTGGTGTTCTCGGACGAGACGCTCTCGTACCTCGAGGAGAACGACCGGCCCACGCACGAGGCGATCACCAAGGCCTTTGCGCACTGGACCGCCATCGACATCCACTACCGCGGCGAGTGCCTCCGCTCCGACGGGCACGGCTTCTCGGGCATCGCGCGCAAGGAGCTGCTGCGGATCCTGTCGGTGCGCTGCGTCGAGCTCGGGGTGAAGCTGCTGTTCTCCACCGACGTCGAGGACCACGAGCGCCTCACGCAGGGCGCCGACCTCGTCGTCGCGTGCGACGGCGTGAAGAGCCGCATCCGCGAGCGCCACGCTGCCTCGTTCCAGCCATCCATCGATCTCCGCAGCGCGCGCTACATCTGGCTCGGCACGAAGAAGAAGTTCGACGCCTTCACGTTCTACTTCGAAGAGAACGCGCACGGCATGTTCCAGGTGCACGCTTACCGCTTCGACGCCGACACCAGCACGTTCATCGTCGAGTGTGACGACGCCTCCTTCCGCGCGGCAGGCCTCGAGAACGCCACCGAGGCGGAGAGCATCGCGTACGTCGAGGAGCTGTTCGGCAAGCACCTCCGGGGTGAGAAGCTCCTCGCGAACAAGTCCACCTGGGGCCAGTTCACCACCGTCAAGAACGAGCAGTGGCACCACGGCAATATCGTGCTCCTGGGCGACGCCGCGCACACCGCGCACTTCTCGATCGGCTCCGGCACGAAGCTGGCGATGGAAGACTCGATCGCGCTGGTGAAGGCCCTCGTGGTCCACGGCGATGGCGAGGGTAACGTCCCGAAGGCCCTCGTGGCCTACGAGGAGGAGCGCCGGCCCATCGTGGAGCGCACGCAGAAGGCCGCGCAGGACAGCCTGCTCTGGTTCGAGAACGTGAAGCGCTACCGGGACCTCGAGCCCGCGCAGTTCGCGTTCAGCCTGCTCACGCGCAGCAAGCGCATCACCTACGACAACCTGAAGCTGCGCGACGCACGCTTCGCGGCCGAGGTCGCAAGGCGCTTCACGACGCAGAACGCGCCGCCGATGTTCACGCCGTTCATGCTCCGCGACCTCGTGCTGCCGAACCGCGTCGTGGTCTCGCCGATGTGCATGTATTCTGCAGTCGACGGCCTGGTCAACGACTTCCACTTCGCGCACCTCGGCGCGCGGGCGGCGGGCGGCGCGGGCCTGGTGATGGCGGAGATGACCGACGTCTCGCGCGAGGGGCGCATCAGCCATGGCTGCGCCGGCATCTATCTCCAGGAGCACGTGGGGGCGTGGAAGCGGATCGTCGATCACGTGCACGCCACCACCGCCTCGAAGATCGGGCTCCAGCTGGGGCACGCGGGGCGCAAGGCCTCGACCAAGGTGATGTGGGAGGGCAGCGACCGCCCGCTCGAGTCCGGCAACTGGCCGATCACCAGCGCCTCGCCGCTGCCCTACTACCCGGACAGCCAGGTCCCGCGCGAGATGGACCGCGCCGACATGGATCGCGTGCGCGAGGAGTACGTGCTCGCGACGCTCCGCGCCGAGGAGGCGGGGTTCGATCTCGTCGAGCTGCACATGGCGCACGGGTACCTGCTGGCGAGCTTCCTCTCGCCGCTCACCAACGTGCGGAAGGACATCTACGGCGCCGGACGCGAGGGCCGCATGGCCTACCCGCTCGAGGTGTTCGACGCGGTGCGCGGCGCGTGGCCGAAGCACAAGCCGATGAGCGTGCGCATCTCCGCCACCGACTGGCTGCCGGGCGGCATCGACGACGAGGACGTGCTCGCCCTCGCGCGCGCGCTCAAGGATCACGGCGCCGACATCATCGACTGCTCGGCGGGCATGACCACGCCAGAGTCGCGCCCGAAGTTCTACGGCCGCATGTACCAGACGTACTGGGCGGACATGGTCCGCAACGAGGTGAAGATCCCGACCATCACGGTGGGCAACGTCTCCACCGGCGATCAGGTCAACACCCTCGTGCTCTCGGGCCGCGCCGATCTCGTGGCGCTCGCCCGGCCGCACCTCTCGAACCCTTCGTTCACGCTCGGCGCCGCGATCGAGCAGGGCTACCGGGACCTCTTCATCCCTAAGCCCTACGGGATGGTGCGACCGCTCCCGCTGCCGCCGGCCTGAGCCCGCACATGCGCTCTCTCGTGCGGCGCGCCCTCGCTGCGGCCTGTGCCGCGTTGCTCGCGACGGCGGCAAGCGGCGCCACCGGCTACCGCGGGCGCGTACAGATCATCGAACCGCGGCCTCGGCGAGGACTGCGAGGTCGACGACCAGTGCAAGAGCGGCCTCACCTGCCATCAGAACTTCGTCGCCAATCAGTGCACGGCGCAAAAGACCTGCACGCTCGTGTGCCAGCGCCAGGCGGACTGCACCGCGATCGCCCCCAAGGCCAGTTGCTTCACGGGTTGCGGCAACGAAGAGATCTGCATGCTCACGCTCTAGTCGCGCGACGCACTGAGCCGCCGGCTCACCGCCGGGCGCGGTCGTAGTCGTCGGCGGCGGCGCTGACGACCGCCAGGTCGCGCGTCGCCTTCTCGGCGTCCGCGAGGAGCTCGGCCGTGAAGATGGTGAGGCCCCAGATGCCGTTGTCACGACGGCGAAACGGCCACCGCGTGCCCTGCGCCGTCACCACGCTGGCGCGCTCGCCCTCGATCTCGACCTTCGCCACGCCCGAGAGATCCTTGCGCAGGCGCTTGGCCCAGCCGCGCTCGCGGTAGAGGGTGGCGAACACGTCGCTGCCGTCCGCGGCCTCCGCCGCCGACTTGTACTGTGCAAGCATCTCGCTGCGGCGCGGCTCGGGATAGCTGGCGGAGATGCGCTTGCTGGCCTGCCTCCGCATGTCGTGGACGGTGAAGCAGGCCCACTGCGCCTCGGTCTCGAGGTACGCGAAGAAGGCCTTCGGGTCGTCCTGCCCCACCGACCGCGCGACGCGCATGTACGCGCCCTTCGGGGTCTGGTCCGAGGGAAAGGGCCGGTGCACGAGGCCGATGACGAACATCGGCACGAGCACGACCGCAGCAACGATGGCGAGCGGCCTCCAGACGGTCAGCAGTCGCGATGCCATCGGAATGACACACCTTACCCCTGGTCATGCGGCATTTTGAGGCTTGTCGCTCCGGCCCTGGGCGTCTATGCCCCTTGGGTGAGTGATCCGGGGACCATCGTGTCGCGTGTATTGCGCACGCGTCGCGCCACCCTGCGGCTCGTGGAGTCGCTCGACGCAGAGGATCTCGTCGTCCAGTCGATGCCCGATGCGAGCCCCGCGAAGTGGCACCTCGCGCACTGCACATGGTTCTTCGAGCGCTTCGTCCTGCGGCCGCTCGGCATCCCCCCGCTGCGCGACGAGTACGACTACCTGTTCAACTCGTACTACGAGGCGGTGGGCGCCCGGCACCCGCGCCACGCGCGCGGGCTGCTCACCCGGCCCACCGCCTTCGAGGTCTTCGAGTACCGCCGCGCCATCGACGCGCGCCTCGGCGATCTCGAGGGCACGCCCGATCTCGTGACCGCGGAGGTCGCCACCGCGCTGGAGCTCGGCCTGCACCACGAGGAGCAGCACCAGGAGCTGCTCCTCACCGACATCAAGCACCTGTTCGGGCAGAACCCGCTGAAGCCCGCCTACCGCATCTCCCCGCAGACGCGCGTACGAAACTCCACCCCGCCGCCACTCGAGGCGGCGGCGAGCCTCCAGGCGCTGCGCTGGCTCGGGTTCGACGGGGGCGTCGCCGAGATCGGGCACGCCGGTCCCGGGTTCTCATACGACAACGAGAGCCCGCGCCACAAGGTGTATCTTGCACCTTTCACGATGGCCTCCCGGCTCATCACCTGCGGCGAGTACCTCGCGTTCGTGCTCGACGGCGGGTACCTCCAGAACGACCTGTGGCTCTCCGAGGGCTGGTCGTGGGTCAACGCGAACAAGAAGCGCGCCCCGCTGTACTGGCTCGACGGCGGAGCGGACGAGGTCGATCCCTCGGCGCCGCGCATCTTCACGCTCGACGGCGTCCGCGCGTTCGACCCCAACGAGCCCGTCTGTCACGTCTCGTACTACGAGGCCGATGCCTACGCACGCTGGGCGAGGGCCCGGCTCCCGACCGAAGCGGAGTGGGAGATCGCCGCCGAGCGCGGGCGCAACGCGGGGCTCGCCGGCGGCATCAATGACGCGATGAGCGGTCATCTCCATCCCGTGGCCGTCGCGCGTGATGCCGCATCGGAGACGAGTCGCAGCGGCGTCCCAGCACAGATGCTGGGCGACGTCTGGGAGTGGACCCAGAGCGCCTACGCCCCGTACCCCGGCTTTCGCCCGCTCGACGGCGCGTTCGGCGAGTACAACGGAAAGTTCATGGTCAGCCAGATGGTGCTCCGCGGAGGGTCCTGTGCGACTCCGCGGGATCACGCACGAACCACGTACCGCAACTTCTTCCCGCCCGGTGCGGAGTGGCAGTTCTCGGGAATCAGGCTCGCGAGGGACGCATGACTCCTCCGTCGGAACGCAGCTTTGCATCGCCACGGCCGGAGGAGAGCGCGGGGGAACGCTTCCGCGCCGACACGCTCGAAGGGTTCGCGCTCACGCCGAAGCGCCTCGCGCCCAAGTACTTCTACGATCGCGCAGGCTCGATCCTGTTCGACGCGATCTGTGAGCTGCCCGAGTACTACGTGACGCGCGCCGAGACCGCGATCATGCAGGCGCGGGCCGAGGAGATCGTCGCGAGCTGGGGACCGCGCGTGCGCGTCGTCGAGCCGGGCGCTGGAAGCTCCACGAAGACGCGCCTGCTCCTCGAGGCGCTGGGGCCGGAGCGGTGCGTCGAGTACGTGCCGGTCGACATCTCCAGCGAGCACCTCGAGCACGCCGCGACGCAGCTACGCTCCGAGTATCCGTGGCTGACGGTCACGCCGGCCACCGCGGATTTCTCCGTCGATCTGCCGATGCCCGCCGCCGAAGAGGGCGTGCGCACCGTCATCTACTTCCCGGGCTCCACCATCGGTAACTTCGATCCGGCGGACGCCGAGCGGCTCCTCACGCGCTTTCGCCGCGCGGCCGGGCCGGGCGGCATCGTGGTCGTGGGCATCGACCTCAAGAAGGACCCGAAGATCCTCCACGCCGCCTACAACGACGCGCAGGGCATCACCGCCGCCTTCAACCGCAACCTGCTCGTGCGCATGAACCGCGAGCTCGGCGCCGACTTCGACGTCGAGAGCTTCGCGCACTACGCGTTCTACGAGCCGGGCCACGGGCGCATCGAGATGCACCTCGTCAGCCTGACCCGGCAGACCGTGACGATCGTCGGGCAGGAATTCCAGTTCGCCGAGGGTGAGTCGATCCGCACCGAGTGCTCGTACAAGTACGATCTCCCGGGCACCGAGCGCCTGGCCCGCACCGCCGGCCTCCATCTCCTCCACGCCTGGCTCGACGACGACCGCCGGTTCGCCGTCCTCGAGCTCCGTCCCGTTCTCTCTCCCGTTCTTTGGCCCGCGCCGCGCGCTACCATGAAGTAGTGCTGGTTCGCACGCGCTTCGCCCCCTCGCCCACCGGCGATCTCCATCTCGGTGGGGCGTGGACGGCGCTCGCGTCGTGGCGGATGGCGCGGGCGGCGGGCGGCGGAGGCGCGTACGTGCTGCGCATCGAGGACATCGACGCGCCGCGCGTGGTGCGCGGCTCGGCGGCGCGCATCGCCCAGGATCTCGCATGGCTCGGGCTCGACGCGGACGAAGGCCCGGCCCAGGGCGGACCGCATGCACCTTACACGCAATCGGAGCGACTCCCGATCTACGACGACGCGCTGGCCACGCTGACGAAGCTCGGGCTCGTGTACTCGTGCGACTGCTCGCGGGCCGAGATCTCGCGGGTCGCGAGCGCGCCCCACGCTGGCGAGGAGCTGATCTACCCCGGCACCTGCCGTGATGCGCCGAAGGACCGTGAGCTCAAGCGCGCGCCGGCCCTCCGGCTGCGCGTGCCCGATCACGCTACGGTGACGTTCTGCGACCTCGTGCGCGGCCGCGTCGAGCAGCACATCGACGCGAGCGTCGGCGACTTCGTCCTGCGCCGCGGCGACGGCGTGTACGCGTACCAGCTGGTGGTGGCGGTGGACGACGCCGCGATGCGCATCTCGCACGTGGTGCGGGCCGACGATCTGCTGGCTTCGACGGCGCGGCAGATCCTGCTGCTGCGCCTCCTGGGGGTCGCGGAGGCGGATCTCCCGCGCTACGCGCACGTGCCGATGGTGGTGGCGGCGGACGGCGATCGGCTCGCGAAGCGCGCGGGCTCGGCGACCATCCGCGCGCTGCGCGAGCGCGGCATCACCGCCGAGGAGATCAAGGCCGCGCTGGGCGCCGCGCTGGGCGCGGTGACGGGCAGCGAGGATCCGTCGACGTGGCGCAAGGATGCATGGCCCATCCCGGCGGGGTGGGGCTGACCCCGCTTCGAGGGCGAGAGGCATCGGCATCCGCGGAGGCTCCGGGCCTCCGCGGATGCCGAATCTTCGGGGCTAGCGGAGCGCGAAGTACACGCCGATGCCGATGCTCGCGATGCCCGCCAGCACCCACAAGAGGACCCACATCCGCGCGCTGCCGTCGCCGATCTCCTTGCGCGCCACGTTCGTGCTCGCGGTCGAGACCGAGCCTCGCGGATACGGGCCCGAGCCCGAGCGCGGGCCCGACGACGGCGCGCGCGAGGGGAGCTGCGGCGAAGGCTTCGTGATCGGCGGGACCGACGGCGACGCCAGCAGCGTGTCGCTCGGGACGTCCGAGATGGCCGCGTCTGCCTCCGCCACGCCCGCGGCGCCCGGCGGATCCGAGGGCGCCACGCCGATCGCCGGCATCGTGAGCGCGAACGCGTCCGCGGCCTCGGGCGACGTCGCGAACGCGCCTGGACGCAGCGAGCGCACGTCGTCGGGGGCGGCGCGCGCATGCATGATGGCCGCGGCCAGCGCCGATGCCGATGGATAACGATCGTCGCGATTGCGCGCGAGCGCGTGCATGACCACCGACTCCAGCGCGTGGGTCACGCGGCCCACCGCCGCGCGCTTGCTCGGCGGCTGGAGCTCGCCCGTGAGGTGCTCGGTGAGCACGTTCAGTGGGGTCGAGCCGGTGAACGGCGGCGCGCCCGTGAGCATCTCGTAGAGCATCACGCCCGCGGCATAGACATCGCAGCGCGCATCGAGCTCGTCGCCCCGTGCTTGCTCCGGCGACATGTACTCGGGCGTCCCGAACACCATGTTGTGGGCGGTGAGGTTCGTGGTGCCGGTCGGCGCGCCCGCGACGATCTTCGACATCCCGAAATCGACGACCACCGCCCTGGTCCCGCCCTCGAGGATGACGTTCGCGGGCTTCAGATCGCGGTGGATGACGCCCTGCGAGTGCGCGATGCGCAGCGCCGTGCAGACCTGGAGCATGATGTCGAGCGCGCGCCCCACCTCGATCGGTCGCTCGGTCTGGAGGACGTGCTCGAGCGTCGGGCCGTCGAGCTTCGGCAGCGCCATGTAGAGCAGCGAGTGCCCGTCCTCGGCGGGCACCTCGCCGATCTCGAGCACCGGGCAGATGTTCGCGCCCTCGAGGCGCTTCAGGATGATCCCCTCGCGCTGGAAGCGACCGCGGATCTGCGTGTCCCCCGCGAGATGCGCGTGGATCACCTTCAGCGCGACGGGCGTCGCGTCGCTGGTGCGAACGGCGTCGTACACGATGCCGGTGCCGCCCTCGCCGAGGATGCCACGCACCTCGTACTTGCCCGCGATCGGCTCCAGGGGGAGCGTGCGGTCGGACGCCGGGCCACGGCGGGACGGTGGGTTGTGCGCGGCCTGATCCACGGGGCGATGTTACCTCGCTCCGCAGGCGAGGCGGACTTTCGGCGACACGAGCTTGGGATCGAGGTGGCCCGCCTCGCCGGCGTTCGCCCGCCAGGCCGCGCACGCCCCCGCGGCCAGGCCATGGGCCTCGACCGCGACGTACGCGTCGATCAGCGCGCGATGGATGGTGGCGAGCTGCGGCTTCGTGAGATCGCCCGAGCCGAGGAGGCGATTACCCTTCCCCACCGCGTCCACGTAGCGGCCCGCGCGCACGTCGGCGAGGAGCGGCGGGATGTCGGCCTCGGCGCGGCGCTGCGCCTCGTAGGCCCGCCCGCTGCCCTCGGTGCGGATGCGCTCGGCGGCCACGCGCGCCGCCTTCTTGCCCTCCTCGGTGAGCGCGATGTCGAGGAGCGGGACGAGGATCACGTCTCCGCGGAGCAGCTTCTGATCGCCCTTGCGACCGTTGTAGCCGTCGATCTCCCAGCCCTTGTTGAGGTCGCCGAGATAGCGGCCCGCGAGCTGCGGCACGGTCTCGCCCTCGGCGGCGATGATCGCCACCACGGCGGGCACCTCGATCTCCTGCGCGGCCGCGGGCTGCACCCACGATACGCCGCCGTTCGCCCGCGCGAGCGTCTCGGCGCGGCGCGCGTCACCGAGGTGAATGCGCGCGAGGTCGGCCCACGTCTCGTTCTGCTCCACCCGATGATGCGAGGGTGCCGGGATCTCGAGCGGCTGCCCGGCCACGATCGCGCTGCCGCCGTGTGAATCGAGCGCGTTCGCGCCCACCAGCGCGGTCTCGAAGCGCGGGGTGCCGTAGAAGCGGATGGCGATCTGCGCGAGCGTCTCTCCCTTGGAGACCACGTGCGTGAACGCCGAAGCGTCGGTCGTGTCCGCGAACGCCAGGACCATCACGGCCAGCGCCAGTCGCTTCTTCATCGTGCGTCCTTTCCTGCATCCTCGAGCCCGCCGCCGCCCAGGACCATCGTGACGTCGAGCGTCACCGTCTCGTTCGGGGTCACGGTGATCTCGCGCTCGACCGGCGGCGCATCCGGATGCGTGAGCGTGATCCAGTGCGGGCCGGGCGAGAGCGGGATGGCGCGGGCAAAGGGCGTGGTCTCCACCTGCTGGCCGTCCACGCGGACGTATGCCCAGGGCGTGGCCACCACCCGGAGGCCGCCGCCGTGCTCCGGCTGCAGCTCCAGCGATCGGCCGCTCGCTTCCTCGGTGCGCGCGGCAACGCCGCCCTCGATGGCCAGCACGCCCACCACGAACGCCACCAGCACGACGGCCTGGCCGAGCACCACCCGCGCGACGGGCATCGGTCGCCGGGCCGGCTGCGCGCGGCCCTCGGCCTTGCGCTCGGCGTTCGCGAAGCCGCTGGTGAAGAGCGCGCCGCGGATCAGGGCCGCCGGGTCCTCGCGCGTGAGCACACGCAGCTCGCGCTGGAGGCGCTCGAGCACCTCGGAGGCGTTCGCGTACCGCTCGTTCGGCGCCTTCTCGAGCAGGCGCATCACGAGGCGCTCCACCGTGCGGGGCACGTGCGGGGCGCGTTCGCGCAGCGGGGCCGGCGCGTCACGGCGGATACGCTGCGCCGCGCTCCGATCGGCCGGTGCGCCGCCGCCGCCGGGGGGACGTGACGGACGCGACTCGCTCTTCGGCGCCTCGAAGGGGCGGCTGCCACTGAGCATCTGGTAGAGCACGACGCCCAGCGAGAAGAGATCGCTGCGGCCGTCCACGAAGTCGCCGAGGATCTGCTCGGGGGACATGTACGCGGGCGTCCCGAACGCGTCCTTCACCGCCTCCGGCGCCATGCGGCCGGACGGCGTGAGGCCCTCGGTGCCGAACGCGTCGCTCAGGCTCGCGGTGTGCGCGCGCTGCGCGATCCCGAAGTCGATGAGCTTCACCACGCCGCCCTGGGTGAGCAGCACGTTGCCCGGCTTCACGTCGCGGTGCACCACCTTGCGCTCGTGCACGTGCTCGAGCGCCGCGCACACGCCGGTCGCGATGGCGAGCGCGGCCTCGATCGAGAGGAGCCTCTTCTTCTCGAGGACCTGCTGGAGCGAGGGCCCCTCGACGTTCTCGAGCACCAGGAACGGCCGCCCCGCGGCGGTGCGACCGACATCGAGCAGGAGCACGACGTTGGGGTGCGCGAGGTCGCGCAGGATCTTCGCCTCGCGATCGAGCTGTTCGCCGAACGAGGAATTCGGGGCGATCTGCGCCTTCAGCGCCTTCAGCGCGACGATGCGCCCGAGCGGCTCCTGCACTGCCTTGTAGATGGTGGACAGTGCCCCCGAGCCGAGCGCCTCGACGACGCGATAGGTGCCGAAGCGGATCTCGCTCATCCCGTTCCGTGCTCGAGCAGCGAGAAGCCGGTCATCGCGGCGGGCTTCTCGAGGCCCAGGATCTCCAGCATGGTCGGGGCGACGTCGCAGATGCGGCCGCCGGTGCGGAGCTTCGCGCCGCGGTCGGCCTCGTTCACGTAGAGGAGCGGTACCGGGTTCAGCGTGTGCGACGTGTGCGGCGCGCCGGTCTTCGGGTCCTTCATCAGCTCGCAGTTGCCGTGGTCGGCGGTGACGATGAGCGCGCCGTTCTGCCTCCGCACCGCCTCGGCGATGCGGCCGATGCCCACGTCCACCGCCTCGTTGGCGGTGATGGTCGCGCCGAGCATGCCGGTGTGACCGACCATGTCGGGGTTCGCGAAGTTCACGAGCACGAAGTCGAACGCGCCGGAATCGACCGCCTTCACCACCGCATCCGTCACGCCCGCCGCCGACATCTCGGGCTTGTGGTCGTACGTCGGAACGTCCTTCGCGGAGGGCACCATCGCGCGCTCCTCGCCCGCGAACGCCTCCTCGCGCCCGCCGTTGAAGAAGTACGTCACGTGCGCGTACTTCTCGGTCTCGGCGCACCGGAACTGCGTGAGGCCGGCCCGCGCGAGGACCTCGGGGAAGATGTCCGGATAGAGCTCCTTGGGGAAGGCGATGGGGAGGCCGAGCCTCGTGTCGTAGGTGGTCATGCAGGCGTAGCGACCCGCGAGCGGCGCGCCGTGCTGGCGCGTGAAGTCGTCGAACGCACCGAAGGCGAGCGCGCGCGTGAGCTCGCGCGCGCGGTCGGGCCGGAAGTTGAAGTGGAGGCCCGTGTCCTTGGTGCTCTCGATGCCGGCGTACGTGCCGACCACGAACGGCTCGACGAACTCGTCGGTCTTGCCGGCCGCGATGCTGGCCTCGGCGCCGGCGGTGGCGCTCGCGTGGCGCTCGCCGGCACCCTCGGCGATCGCGCGATAGGCCTTCTCGACGCGGTCCCAGCGGTTGTCGCGATCCATCGCAAAATAGCGGCCGCTGACCGTGCCGATGATGCCCTTGCCCACGAGGTGCTCCTCGAGGCTGCGCAGGTAGCCGGGCGCGGTGCCGGGCTGCACGTCGCGACCGTCGAGGAAGGCATGCACCACGACGGGGACGCCGAGCTGCTTGGCGGCGTCGATCAGCGCGAAGAGCTGCGTGATGTGGCTGTGGACGCCGCCGTCGGAGACGAGGCCGAAGAGGTGGAGGCGGCCGCCGGCGTCGCGGGCGCGCGTGAGCTCGTCGGCGATGACCGGGTTCTTCGCGAGCGACCCGTCGGCCACGGCGGCGTCGATGCGCATGATGTCCATGAGCGCGATGCGCCCGGCCCCGAAGTTGAGGTGCCCGACCTCGCTGTTGCCCATCTGCCCGGGCGGCAGCCCGACGTCGGGCCCGCTGGTCCCGATGAGGCCGTGCGGGTAGCGGGCGTAGAGGGCGTCGAGGCACGGCATCTTCGCGAGCTTGACGGCGTTGTCGTCGCGCTCGGCGCGCTCGCCGAAGCCATCGAGGATCATGAGGACGACGGGGCGGGGGCGGGAGGAGAGAGGCATGGCGGGCCCCCGACGTTAGCCCAGGATGCAGGGTTTGATCAGACCTGCGGCCCCGCGAGACAGCGGGCAACAGGCAACAGGCAACAGGCGAGACCCGCGGTCGATCTTTTTTTCGCGCTCGTCTTGCCCGCCGCCGTTTGCCCGTTCCCCGTCATCTCCTTCTCGCTCTCGTCTCTTGAGCCCCGCGACGACTTGCCCTATTCCAGCCCGGTGCCCTGGATACGCGCTCTCCTCCGCGGTCAGAAGGTGCTCGCCAAGGCGCGCGCCGACGGGGCGTTCGACGCGGTCGGGGGTCGCGTCGAGGTTCGCTACAAGCCGACCGACGGGCGCGCCTACCAGGCCGCGGAGCGCAACCTCGAGTTGATCGCCGGCGAGGCGCTCCTCCCCGACGACGCGTGCGCGCCCGCCGTCGCCGCGCCTGCGAAGGAGGCTGCGGGCTCCGGCGGCAGCAGCGCATCCAAGGACCGCAAGACCGCCGCCGCGGCCAAGGCGCTCGCGCCCGGCGCCGTGCCCGCCGGATCGTGGACCGTCTACGCGGACGGCGCGTGCTCCGGCAACCCGGGGCCCGCCGGCCTGGGCATCGTGCTGGTCGCGCCCGACGGCGTGATCGCCGATGGCTTCGAGTACCTCGGGACCGGCACGAACAACATCGCCGAGCTCACCGGCATCCTGCGCGCCGCCGAGATCGTGCCCGACGGCGAGCCTGCTGTCGTCCACACCGACAGCCAGTATGCGATCGGCGTCCTCCAGAAGGGCTGGAAAGCCAAGGCGAACCAGGTGCTCATCGCCGGGATCCGGGCCGCCCTCACGAAGCGCCCGAACTGGCGCCTGGTCTACGTCCCGGGCCACGCCGGCGTGCCGCTGAACGAGCGGGCCGACGAGCTGGCCCGCGAGGCGGTCCGCACCCGTACCTCTCGCCTTCCGGCCCGGCCCGGTTCGTGACTATGCTCCGGGTCGCTCATGTCTGTACGGATCCACCCCACGTCTGAGGTCTCCGCCAAGGCAACGATCGGCGAAGGAACGCAGATCTGGCTGTTCTGCCAGGTGCGCGACGGCGCGAAGATCGGCAAGGGCTGCATCTTCGGCAAGGGCGTCTACGTCGACAACGACGTCGTCATCGGCGACCGCGTGAAGATCCAGAACAACGTCTCGATCTACGTCGGCGTCACCATCGACGACGGCGTGTTCGTCGGCCCGCACGTCTGCTTCACCAACGACAAGGTGCCGCGCGCGGTCAACGCCGACATGACGCTCAAGAGCGCCGACGACTGGCACGTCACCCCCACGCGGGTGAAGGCCGGCGCCGCGCTCGGCGCCAACTCCACGATCGTGTGCGGCGTCACCGTCGGCACGTGGGCCATGGTCGGCTCGGGCTCGGTGGTCACGAAGGACGTCCCCGACCACGCGCTCGTGCTCGGCAACCCCGCCCGCTTCGTGGGCTGGGTGTGCTCGTGCGGCGAGCGCGTGAAGATCGACGAGGCCACCGGCAAGGGCGCGTGCACCTGCGGCCGCACGCTCGTGAAGACCAGCGCTGGCGTGGCGCTCGGCTGATCAGGACCTCCTCCAATGCCCAACATCTTCCGCAAGGGTCTCTTCGACGGACAGGTCGCCATCATCACCGGCGGCGGCAGCGGCATCGGCCTCTCGACCGCCATCGCGCTCGGTGAGCTCGGCGCGCGCATCGCCATCTGCGGGCGCAAGAAGGAGAAGCTCGAGGCGGCGGAGGCGAAGCTGAAGGCGCTCGGCATCGAGGTCTTCGCCGACGCGTGCGACATCCGCGAGGTCGAGCAGATCGCCTCGTTCGCCGACAACGTGAAGGCGAAGCTCGGCACCGCGTCGGTCCTCGTGAACAACGCGGGCGGCCAGTTCCCCACCACCGCCGAGACGGTGACGCCGCGCGGCTGGGAGGCGGTGGTTCGCAACAACCTGAACGGCACGTTCTTCATGACGCAGGCCGTGGCCACGAAGCACATGATCCCCGCGAAGAAAGGGCGGATCGTGAACGTGATCGCCAACGTCGCGCGTGGCTTCCCGGGCATGGTCCACACCGGCGCGGCGCGCGCGGGCGTCGAGAACATGACGAAGACGCTCGCCATCGAGTGGGCGACGCACAACCTGCAGGTCAACGCGATCGCGCCCGGCATCATCCGCACGAGCGGCACCGATCAGTATCCGCAAGAGCTCATCGAGGCGAGCCGCCTCAAGACCCCAATGAAGCGCGTGGGGTCGGCAGGCGAGGTCGCGCAGCTCATCGTGTACCTCGCGTGCGACGCGGCGTACTTCGTCACCGGCGAGTGCTGGTACATCGACGGCGGCGCGCACCTCTGGGGCGACAACTGGATCATCGCCGATGACGAGCGGCCGCCGCCCCCCGCCATCATCACCGAGCTCGCGAAGCCGGAGTAGGCGCGTGGCCGGGATCGAAGAGGGCGCAAGCGCCGAGGCGGAGGCGAACGCGGAGGCGAACGCGGAGGCGACGACGCGGCAGGAGGCCGAGGCGCTCGCGAACGAGCTCCCGCTCCCGACGCTCGCGCCGCTCCCGTCCCCCGCGCACGACACGCTGGACGCCAGCCCCACGCATCCCCAGGAGCGCCCCCGCTTCATCCGCACGTTCCGCCAGTGGATCCACGATTACTTCCTCGGTGACGACCCGGGCTTCGGCCTCGCGCTCATCCCCTACTGCTTTCTCTCGATGCTGCTCTTCACGCGGCACCCGAGCACGAACTTCATCTTCGACGAGCAGGAGGCCCTGCTCGCGAACCCGTACGTGCGGAGCATCGCCGACCCGCATCCGAAGTTTCGCTGGGTCGATGCATTCTACAGGGACTTCTGGGGCCTCGGTCCGGACCGCAGCATCGGCTCGTACCGGCCCATCCCCGACCTCGTGTGGCGGGCGCTCTGGGGCCTCGGCGCCCGCGAGCATTCGCCGTTCCTCCACCACTGGGTGAACGTGCTGCTGCACGGCGTGAACGGCGCGCTGGTCTGTGTGCTCGCCTTCCAGCTCACGAAGCGGCGTGGCACCGCGTGGCTCGCGGGCGCGTGCTTCACCGCGAGCGCCGTGCTCACCGAGGCGGTGAGCGGCGTGGTCGGCATCTCCGACGTCCTCGGGGCGACCGGCGCGATCCTCGCGCTCATGGCGCTCGCGATGCGTCTGCCATGGATGGGCATCGGCGTGTTCGTGGCCACGCTGTTCGGGCTCTACTCCAAGGAGAGCGCGCTGTGTTGCGTGCCGCTCGTGCCCCTGGCGGCGCTGCTCTGCGCGCAGATCCACCACCCGAACGAGCCGCGCCGCTGGACGCGCGCGGTGTTCGCGTTCGTCGCGGCGGGCGCGGCGTTCGTGTTCTACGTCGAGGCGCGGCGGCGGGCCTTCCCCGCGCCCATCCCCGCCGAGCTCGGCTACGATGCGAACCTCGACAAGCCGTTCGGCCCTCGCCTCTTCGCGACCATCCTGCGCTGGTACGCCCAGCCCACGCTCCCCAAGGATCCGCTCAACAACCCGCTCGTGACGGCCGAGGGGCCGTACCGGATCGCGGGCGCGCTGCGCGTCTACTTCCGCGGCCTCGAGCAGCTCGTCTTCCCCTACCCGCTCTCCGGCGACTACTCCGCGCCGCAGGAGCCCATCCCGAGCCGCCTGATCTTCCCGGAAAGCATCCTCGGCGCGCTCCTGATGGTGCTTCCCTTCCCGCTCGCCGCATGGCTCGGCGCACGCTCGTATCGCCGGTGGAAGCGCGCTCGAACGGCGACCTCGATCGTTCACCTCGGCGACGGCCCCTACCGCGGCGCGCCGCATGCTCTCCCCACGGCGCTGCTCGTCGATACGTGGCCGGTGATCGGCGCGGCGTGCCTGTGGATCGTCGTGTCTTACTTCCCGGTGTCGAACATCCCGGTGCTCTTGCCGACGGTTCGCGCCGAGCGCTTCTGGTACTTCCCCGCCATCGGCTCGAGCCTGCTGTTCGCGGTCGCGTTCAGCGCCGTGCTCGCGCGCCTCAAGGTCGGCTCGCTCGCGCGCACGGGAGCCATCGGCGCGATCCTCCTCTTCTTCGCGATCCAGGCGGTGTGCGCGCGGCGTCACGCGAACGATTACACGGACGACCTCACGTTCTGGGACGCGACGCGCAAGGCGGTGCCGCGCAGCGCGAAGGCGCATCTCAACTACTCGGTGATGAAGGGCGCACGAGGCGATCTCGAAGGCCGTCGCGCCGCGAACGAGGTGGCGCTCCAGCTCGCGCCGCAATGGCCGATGGCGAGCATCTACCTCGGCGACACCCTGTGCCGCCTGCATCGCGCGCCCGAGGCGTGGCCACACTATCTCGTCGGCTTCGAGCTCGCGCCCAACGACGTGAACCTCGTCGCGCTCGCCCTCCAGTGTTTGTGGGACGAGAAGATGCTGCTACCCGACACGCCGACCCGGAAGGAGCTCGACGAGATGAAGAGCAATCATCCAGGGTCGTGGGTCGAGTACCTCGGGC
>JAYTHX010000459.1:0-9196 GCA_043732195.1 Polyangiaceae bacterium | reverse complement strand
GTTGTTGCTGACGAAGAAGATTGCGCTGCCGCCTTCGTTCGCCATGCCGTTCTCGATCAGACTGCCGCTGACGTTCATGACGATCTCGTTGCCGTCGTTGTAGATCGCGCCGCCGTTTCCTCCTTGGGAGAGTAGGCCAAGGTAGTGGGGGATGGCGTCGCCAGACGTCGGCGCGGTGTCGGAGGTCGGAGGTCGGAGCATGAGGTGACAGAGATTCCGCGGTCGCTGGACGTAGTGCGGGCGGTTGTCGAGCGCCGGACAGGGTGCGGCCACGGCGCGACGTGTCGCGCGTTGGACGGTGGCGAGGTCAGGCGGCGACGGGTGGGTCGCGCGCGCGACGGAGCGCGGCGAGAAGGCGGTCGATGGACGCGGGGTCCGTCACGACCGCGCGCACCGTCATGCGCCCTGCGCACCCGGCGCAGCGCGTGACGTCCACGTCGAAGGTTCGGCGCAGGAGGGTGGCCCAATCCACGCGGGAACGCGGCGCGTTGCGCGTAGAGCGCGCCGCCAAGGAGTCGGTCCCAGTGCGCGATGGAGAGGATGTTCGGGGCCACATGCAACGCCGCCCCCGTCACGAGGAGCGCCGACGTCGGCACGGCCGAAGCGCTCGCGACGAGCGCCGCCTCGCCCGTCCCACGCTGCGCGTACGGCCCCAGCCTCGGCCGCTCGATGCGCGAGACGACGGCGGCCCCTGGCTCGGCTCTCGCCGCTGCCACCGAGCTCGTGCTCCTCTTCCTGGACGATGACGAGCTGCATCCTGCCTGCGAGCTCGCCGGAGTCGCCGGTGTGCTCGTGCAACGTGATGGTCGACGAAATCACGAGCGCTGCACCATCACCCGGAGTGAGTACTCTCGCCGCGCGGTGGTTGCAACGCGATGAACTACTTACAGGCAGCGGCTTGCCTTGCACGACCTCGTCGCGGAGCACGTCACGTTGCAGGCCCCGCAGTTGCTCGAGTCGGTCCGCGTATCGACGCAAGCACCACCACACGCAACAAAGCCGCCCGCGCAAGAACACGTGCCCCCGATGCAGGACGCCCCCGTCGGGCACCTGATCCCGCACGCGCCGCAGTCGTGCTTGTCGACGCTCACGTCGACGCATCCGCCGCCGCAGGGCGTCGCGAGGGCAACGCACGTTGCGCCGCATACCCCGCCACTGCAGACGAGGCCGTTCGAGCACGCGTTCGTGCACGCGCCGCAGTGGGCCGGATCGCTGGCGACAGCAGCGCACACCCCACCGCAGCTCACGCCATCGCTCGGGCAAGCGCACAGGCCGGCCTTGCAGGACGTCCCTGACGGGCACACCTTGCCGCATCCGCCGCAATGCGTCGGGTCCGTGGAGGTGTCGACGCAACTCCGTCCGCACTTCGTCGCGGCGCCGCAGCCGGTGGAGCACCCTCCATCGAAGCAGACCTGGCTCGCCGTGCACTGCAGGCCACAGCCTCCGCAATTGGACGGCGCGCTCGAGAGGTCGACGCACGCGCCGTTGCAGACGACCTGACCGAGGGGGCACACGCATGCTCCGCCGCCACAGACCATTCCCCTGCCGCAAGCGTTGCCGCATCGGCCGCAATCGAGCGCCCTGGAACGCAGGTCGACGCACGTGTGGCCGCATTCACTGAGACCGGGGCTGCATGACGTTGCGCACGTCCCGCCGTTGCAGAAGGGGGTCGCTGCGCTGCATGAGCCACCGCACGCTCCGCAGTTGCCGGGATCAGCGGCAAGGTCGACGCAGGCGCCGGCGCACGCGAAGGTCTCTGCAGGGCACACGCACCGGCCCTCGACGCAGCTCTGGCTCGGCGCGCAGCCTGCGCCGCAGGCTCCACAGTTGCGCGGATCACTGTCGAGCGCGACGCACGCGCGACTGCACGCCGTCAGGCCCGCACTGCACGAGCTCGCGCACGACCCGAGATCGCAGAGAGACGCGGCGCCACCGCACGCCCCATCGCAGCTCCCGCAGTGGTCCGGGGCGGACGCAAGCGCGACGCAGGCTGCCCCGCACGCAGTCTCGTCCGCGCGGGCGCACGGCGCCATCGACCCCGAATCCCTCGCACCGAGGGTTGGCCCTGGAAAGTCCAGCGCCTTCGTTCCTCCGCACGCCGCGGCAGCGAGCGCGGCCATTGCGAGGCGACCGACGACCCGCCTGGAGAGTAGCATCCGGGGGAAGAGTACATCGAACCCCCGCGGACGAGACATCCGGGCACATCTTCCCCGGCGCGCTTACGATGGCGTGACCGCATGGCGGAGCCGACCATCGTCCTGCTTGTCGTCATGGGTCTGACGACCGCCGATCGCCCCAGGGGGAGCGTGGTGAGCAGCGCGGTCGCGGGTGGGCTCGGCGCGAACGCCCGCGTCCTGGTGGAGGAACGGGTAGCGCGGCCCACGGATGCCGAGGCGACCTCCGCGGCGGACCGACTCGGCGGTACCGCGATTGCGGAGATCGCCTGGAGCGATGCCACCCATTCGCGCGCGCTCCTGCACGTGTATCTTTCAAGTGATCGCAGTTGGTACGACCAGGAGCTCTCCTTCGACGCGCCGGATGCACCCGAGGACCGCGAGCGATCGATCGGCCTCCTCGTCGGGGCGATGATCCGCGCGCGCCAAGCCGAAGATCCGGCCGTTCCGGGGCCGGCCTCTCCCGCTCTTCGTCCTCCCGCGGCAGCGGGCGCGACGACGCGACCGCCGACCGCCGCGGAGCCGCCCGGCCCGGCGGTGGTCGCCGCCCGTCGCAGGCGTTTCGGAGTGGATGTCGGCGGCTTCGGGATGGCCGGCATCGGCGGCGAGGCGCCTGGCCTCGGTCCTGCGATGCGCGCTCGCTGGCTGCTGAACAGAGCGGTCTCGCTGCACGGCGGCGGGGCGGTCGGCTTCGGCTCGCTGCCGGAGGCCGGTGCACACATGACCACGACGCGCATCGGAGTCGGCGGCCGCTGGCGCTTTCTCGCGTTCCTGAACGACGCCCTCGCCCTCGACGCAGGGCTCGAAGCCATCGCGGTCCATCACGTCATCCACCGCACGGTTCCCGAAGCGAGCCGGGATCGCTGGCTGTCCGGTGGCCACGTCGACGGCGGCGGCGTCGCCTCGCTTGGCCGCTCGTTCGAGCTCTATGCGACGTTGGGCGCAGATGTCGTCTTCGGTGCCACGCCCATCACGGTCGCGGGCGCCCGGGTCGCGCAGCTCCCGCCGGCTCGCGTCACCGCGGAAGCCGGGGCCCGAATCCTTTTCTGAGCCGTGTCTGCTGACTGGGTGAACACGGTACCCTTCCTGCGTGACCGGTGAGCAAGCGAAAGCACGTCTGCATGTCGTGCGCGACGGCGGTGCAAGAGCCCCGGCGCCAGCGCCACTGCTCGACGACGCCGAGCTGCTCACGGCAATGCAGAACGGCGACCGCGATGCAGCCGAGGCCATGCACGAAAGGCTTCGACCGAAGATCGAGTCGACCGTTCGAAGGCTCCTCGGTGCAGGCGACCACGACCACCAGGACTGCGTGCAGACGACGTTCGTAGAGATCGTCCGCAGCATCGACCGATACCGTGGGGAATGCCCCATCGAGCATTGGGCGGCGCAGGTCGCCGCGAACGTCGTCTACAAGCACATCCGACGACGCCGCTTCGAACGGCGCTTCTTCGGGGGCACAGTTCGGCCGTCGGAGCGCCCCGAGCCGATCAGCTCGTCCCGCCGGATGGTGGCCAGGGATCTCGTCGAACGGATCCGCGAGAAGATGACGGCGGTCGAGCCCCAGAAGGCATTCACGTTCCTGCTCCACGACGTGCTCGGCTTCGACTTGCGGGAGATCGCCGAGATCACCGGCGTCAGCGTTGCTGCCGCGCAGAAGCGCTTGGTCCGGGGTCGCCGTGACGTCCACGCGGAGCTGGCACGCGACGACGAGCTCGCAACGCTCGTCGACGGCATTGGAGAGGTCCCATGACGGCACCGAAGCTGGCACGTCTGGCCGCGCAGCTCCTCGCGGCCGAAGAGCTCGAAGCGCGCACCACCTCGACGAGCGAGCGTGACCAGACCATGGACGCCATCCGCGCCGCGCTGTCTCGACGCGCGCAACGCGGAACGCGACGCCGCTGGGCGCTGCCGATCGTGGGCGTTGCATCCGCGGCAGCGCTGGTCCTCATCGCGTCCACGTGGTCGCGGCGTACGGCCGGCCCCGTGGTCGCCGCGCCCGCCGCGCAAGCCGGCAGCGTCGTTGCCGCTAACGTCCGCGGAACGGTGTTCATCGAGCAAGACCATGAGCGCCTCGCTCTCCGATCGGGAACGCCGGTCGTCCGCGGTTCCACCATCGTCGCGCTGGACGGAGAGGCACGGCTCGTTCTCCGGTCGGGCAGCACGGTCAACGTCGAGCACGCGACGAGGGCCTCGGTGCTCGAGGACGGCGAGACCGAGCGCCTGGATCTGGAGCACGGGGCAGTGACCTCCACGGTCACGAAGCGCGGTCCGACCCAGCGCTTTTTGATCAGGACTCCCGATGCCGAAGTGGAGGTGCGCGGAACGGTTTTTCGCGTCTCGCGCCTCGAAGATGCCAGCTGCGGCTTGCAGACTCGCGTTCACGTCGACGAGGGACGCGTCGTTGTGCGCGCCGCGCACGACGACGCCGCGCTCGAGCGCGGCGGCGAGTGGGTTTCCCGATGCCTCGCGCCGGCCGCGGCCGTCGCGTCCGTCGCAGCCGTCGCGGCCGCGGCCGAAGCGCAGACGGCCCCCTCGAGCGCGTCGCGGGGAGCCACGAGTCCGTCGTCGTCGTCGCGCCAAGGGCCGGTAGCCGCAAAGCTCGCGGCCGCACCTCCGTCGGCCGAGCCTGGCGCGTCTGCGTCGTCGGATCTCGCCGCGCAGAATGCGCTCTTCGCGGATGCGATGTCGTCGAAGGCCCGTGGTGATACGCGAAGCGCGCTCACGTCGCTCGATTTCTTGCTCGAGAAGTACCCCCGGACGCCGCTGCGGGAGGCCGCAGAAGCCCAGCGAATGATGCTTGTATCGGGGAGCGATACGGCACGAGCGGCAACGCTCGCCAGGGCGTACCTGAACCGATACCCGCACGGATTCGCCCGCGCAGACGCCGAGAAGATCGTTCACGACGGGCAGTGACGTCGACGCGACGTGAGCCCCTGCTTCGTTGAATGAGTCTGGCGTCTTCACGCCTCACCGGGCGAAGAGAACGGAACGGGACCCCCGCACTCCAGGGTCCCGCTCTCCAGGTCAGTCAGTGAAGGATCTGGTACACGGTCGCTAGCGCGTCCGCATCGGTCGTTGTCCCGCCGGCCACATAGAAGAACGCGCTCTCGGAGGCCGCTCCGTGACGGCCGAGCGCCACGGGCAGATTCCCACCGGCGTTTGCCCAGTTGGACGGAAACGACAGGGTCGTCGCCGTCACGGTCGCGAGGGGCGATTGATCGTTCGTGGCGGAGTAGTTCGGCGCGATGCCTCCGGCAAGCGCATAGCCGTAGCCGTTGGAGACAAAGAGCTGCATGCCATCACGCTGGTTGGCGAAACCGTTGCCAGGGACAGCCCAGTTGCCAAGCACCCCGCCGGCGCCGACGAGCGCGTACTCGGCCGTGTTCGCAGCGGTGTTGATTCCCTTGCCGCCAGCGAGGACGATGAAAGCCGTCGTCGCGCCGGCAGTCGCCACGAAGTTTGCCGGTCCGTCGTCGGCCGAAAGCTCGGCTGCACCGTGCCGCATCCGCGCGTGGCCAAACGAAGTCGCGCCGGCGATGAAGGCTGCGCCCACCGTCGCGCCGTCGGCCGAGATCGTGGCTCTCTCGTAGCAGTCCATGATGCCAACCGTCGCGAGGCACTGGCCGAAGCCACCGGTCACGTAGAGGTGACGCGCGCCCGAGGGGTCGGCCGCGATCGTCGCGGCGCTGTCGATGCGCGGATGGAGGAGCGCGGTCGTCGTCGTGACCCAGGGTCCCGTCGAGCCGAGCGCCGGCGGGAGCTCGGTGCCGGGCACGTCGGCGCCCGTATCGGTGTACGTGAGCCCAGCGATGTTGTCCTTCAAGAGGACCTCGCTGCCTGACGCGGCATCCGGCGTCTTCGAGCGGTACACGCGGTAGCGGAGCGCGGTCCCGACCGCGGGCGCCGTCCAGGTCAGCGCGACGTTGCCGCTTGCGGAGAGGGTGGCGACGGCCTCGTCCGTGGTCAGCGTCTCGCCGGCCGTCTGAGGGTCACTGTTGTCCAGGAACGCCGCGACTCTGTAGTAGTAGGTGCCTTTGGCGACGGTGCCGCTCGCGATGTCGACCACGGGATCCGTGATCTTGGGTGCCCCGGACGGATCGAGAATGACGGCACGTTCGATGCTGCCGAGCGCGGTTCCCGTCGGAGCGACGCCGCCGGTCCCGTTCGTGCTGCTCGTGCCGCCGATTGCGTAGAGATACGTTCCCTGGCGCACGACGGAGAGGCCGGACCGCGCAACGCCGAGCTGGTTCTTCTCCACGAACCACGCTCCCAGCTGACCGAAGCGATCGACGGGCGCTACCTCCACCGTCTTCAGCGGTACCCCCGCTGCGCTCTCCCCACCGATCGCGTAGAGGAAGCGGCTTGCGTCGTTGACACGTCCGGCAAGGAGGCCGAGCGAGCGGCGCCCCGTGACGAGGCTCGGATCCACCTTCCAACCGCCCGCGGCGAGATTGCCATTCGGGTTGTTGACGACGAACGAGGAGTAGTCACCAAACGTGCTGTCGGTCGGGTTGGTGATGCGGACGAGATAAGCGCCGACCGCCATCGCCTTCGTCTTCGTCTGGATGGTCCCCGTCATCGTGTAGAGCGGATCACCGTTGCATCGCGCGTCACCGGCGCCTGCGACCGGGGCGGTCTTCACGAGCTGCGCGAGCTCGGTATTCGCAGGCGGCGCGCTGACGGTCGAGACGGTCGCTCCAGCGGGGAAGTTGCACCCTGTGATCGTGACATCGACGTCGTTATGCGTCGTGCCGCTCGCGGGCGCGACGCTCAGCACGACCGGGGCGGAGTTCGCCAGCACCTTGAACGAGCCTCCCGAGACGCTTGCGCAATCACTGGGGTCGACGACGAGGACGTCGTAGTTGCCGATCGCAAGGCCGGTTGGCGCGATGCCGGTGAGGCTGGTGCTCGAGACGAAGGCGACGCTGGTGACCGGCGTCAGAGCTCCGCCGGGGGCGCGCAGATAGATCTTGGGCGTCGCGACGAACCCGCTGCCGGTGATCGTGATCGGGGTCTTGGCGGTGGCGGTCCCGAACTTTGGCGTCACACCGGTGACCGCGACGACTCCGCCGTCGCAGGCGCCGCCGTCGAGTGTTGTACCGGTGTTCGCGTCGGCGGCGGCGTCGGCGGCGGCGTCGGCGTCGATAGCCGTGGCGGCGTCGCCGACCGACGTGTCGGGCTTGCTGCCGTCCGGCGAGCTGGGGTCCGGGCCCACGTCGCTGCCATCGGCGCCCGCGTCCGGCGCATCCTGCACATCCGATGAGTCACTGCTTCCACACGCGACGACGAGCGCTCCGGCGGCAGCGAATGCGACGATTCCAAGCGACGTGCGATTCATCCTCATCTTCATCCTCCAAGCGAAAGGAATTCAGTCGGTCGAGGGGTCCGCCAGAACGGCAGCCTCCTACGCTCAAGTGCATCTCGAGGCTCGTTTGCAGACACCACGTCGCAAGAAAAGCGAGAGTGAACGTCGCGGCGTCCATGGTCATCGCGGTGATCTCGATGGTCGCTCCAGCGACCGCCTCCGCCCGTGCGGGTGGGGGCTCACCAGCGGTCCCCGCCTGGCAGGCGCGTCGGCTGGTCTGATTGCCGGGGGGCCTCGGTACCCAGATGGTACGGTCGGGCAGACGCGGCGACGGCGATAGCGCCCATGCCCCGTCGAAGCGGTGACTCTGGTGCCATCCCGATCGAGATGGCGCGACCTCGCGGGTTTGATCGAGCCCCGGTGACGAATGTCAGATTCCGCGTGGTGCGGTATGGTTCGAAGGGTAAAGACCACCCGCAGAGCCCAGCTGACCGCTTCGTTCGTCGTCACGGTGTCGGCGCTCAGCAAGCCCAGGGCCCACCACGCGTCGCTCAATCCCGCGACGTTACACGCTGCATCCCCTGGCCCGGACAATTCCGCCCTCTCCCCGCGCCACCCTCCACGGAGTAAATCTCGAACGGGAGCTCGGTGGCGCGGCAGTCGTGATCGTCATTGCGGCGATCTGGTTCGTCCGCTCCCGCCTGAAGGCGTACGAGGACGCCGATGCGAAGGAGGCCGGCTGGCGGCCAAGGCCGCCGTCGAGGAGTGCGTCGTGCCGGCCCCGACTCGGAGCCAAGCTCAGTGAGCGTATCGGCAAGCTCTCGCCCGATCGCGTGGATCCCCAGCGCCGCGGCGTGGCAATACGCCGACGACGCCGTCCGTCAGCGACATCACCCGCGTCATGTGCACGTCTTCGCCGAGCAAATCCGACACGAACGCGTGAGTGTCCTCCGGTCCCGTTTGCTCCGAGGGCGGCAGCCGCATCCTCCGTACAGTCTCCCTCGTCCCGCGCCGCGATGTCGAGGATCGTCGCTGCTCAACCGTAGCCTTACGCCGCTGCGTCCTTCGCTGTGCCATGGGCAGACATGCGAGCTGCCAACCGTCGCGCCGATGGAACTCGTGCTCGAGGAGGAGCGCACGATCATTCCCGGCGGCGAGTCGACCACCGAGCGAGGGCAGCTGACTGCCTCGGGCGCTTGCGACCCGCGGGTGCCGGATTGCGTGCGCGTCGAGCGCGACGTGCTCCCTGGCGCGTACGACAAAATCAGGGCGCCGGCTTCCGAACGCTCAAAGTGAGCTGGCGCGGAGGGAGCTGCAGTTTCGTCGACGGCGGCACTGATGCGTGATGCGCTCCACGAGCCGGACAAGAGGCGCTTCGTCGAGTCCTACGACACGATCGTCACGTTGATCACGGAGCACCGTCGGCCCTCAGGATCCGCCATCGCAAGATCGTGGGCGCGCCGGTGGGCGGCTGCGTTCGGCGCCGTCTCCGGGGCCCGAGGGCGCGCGACGTCGCGTGCCTGATCGGAGACTCCAACCATTCGTCAGAATTGCCCTCGGCAATTCTGACGAGACCGCGAGGTGTCACCAGCGAGGCGAGGCGAGGCGAGGCGAGGCGAGGCGCAGCGCGCCAGCCGCGCGCGCGATCAGCGGCCGCCGAAGCCGCCCTGGGGCGGCCCGCCGCCGCCGCTCGGATCGTAGCCCCCGCCGTAGCCGG
>JAYTHX010000458.1:0-24659 GCA_043732195.1 Polyangiaceae bacterium | reverse complement strand
GCGCCGGCAAGAACCCGAGCCTCCCGCCCATCGCGTGCGGCAGCCACATCGACACGCAGCCCACCGGCGGCAAGTTCGACGGCAACTACGGCGTGCTCGCGGGCCTCGAGGTGGTGCGCACGCTGAACGATCTCGGCGTCGAGACCGAGGCGCCGATCGAGGTCATCTTCTGGACCAACGAGGAGGGCTCGCGCTTCGTGCCCGTCATGATGGGCTCGGGGGTCTTCGCCGGCGCGTTCTCGCTCGAGTCGGTCTATGCGGCGAAGGACGTCGACGGCAAGACCGTGAAGGACGAGCTGACGCGTATCGGCTACGTGGGCGACGAGGTGCCCGGCCAGCACCCGCTCGGCGCGTACTTCGAGGCGCACATCGAGCAGGGCCCGGTCCTCGAGGACGCGGACATCACGATCGGTGTCGTCACCGGCGTGCTCGGCCTCCGGTGGTACGACTGCGTGGTGACGGGCATGGAGGCGCACGCCGGCCCCACCCCGATGGCGCTCCGCAAGGACGCGCTCCAGATCGCCACGAAGATCATGCAGGAGACGGTGGCGATCGCGCACCGCTACCCGCCGTACGGCCGCGGCACGGTGGGCTTCGTGCAGAACTTCCCGAACAGCCGGAACGTGATCCCGGGGCGCGTGAAGTTCTCGATCGATCTCCGCAACGTCGACAACGAGCGGCTCGACACGATGGACCGCGAGATCCGTGCGTTCGTGGAGAAGACTGCCGCCGAGTCGGGCCTCGCCATCACCATCGAGCAGGTCTCGTACTTCCCGCCGTGCCCCTTCGAGAAGGGCTGCGTCGACGCCGTGGAGGGCGGCGCGAAGGAGCTCGGCTACTCGTACATGAACGCGGTCTCGGGCGCCGGTCACGACGCCGTCTACATGGCGCGCCTCGCTCCGGCCGGCATGATCTTCGTCCCGTGCAAGGACGGCATCAGCCACAACGAGATCGAGGACGCGAAGCCCGAGCACCTCGAGGCCGGCTGCAACGTGCTCCTGCGCGCCATGCTGGACCGCGCGCGCCGCGTGTGATCGGGCGCGCCGGCATCCGGCGTCCGGCCTCTCTCGCTGCTCGGCTCAGGCCAAGCGCGATCGCACCTCCTTCGATGAGCACGCGACGCCGCCCCCGCCAGCGCATGGCCGCGAGCCCATCGCCTCAGTAGACGTGCGGCACGAACATCTTCTTGGGCACCGGGCCGCGTGAGTAGTCGGGATTGTGATCCCGCTTCGGCAGGTGAATCTTCGGGTGTGGGATCTTGCGATAGGGAATCTGCTGGAGCAGATGGTGAATGCAATTGAGGCGGGCGCGCTTCTTGTCGACCGCCTCCACCACCCACCAGCGCGCCTCGGGGATGTGCGTGCGCTCGAGCATCACATCCTTCGCCTTCGTGTACTGCTCCCAGCGGCGTCGCGACTCGAGATCCATGGGGCTGAGCTTCCATTGCTTCAGCGGATCGTGGATGCGCATGCGGAAGCGAAGGTGCTGCTCGTCGTCGGTGATCGAGAACCAGTACTTGATGAGGATGATCCCCGAGCGCACGAGCATCCGCTCGAAGTCGGGCACCGAGCGATAGAACTCCTCCACCTCGGCGGACGTGCAGAAGCCCATCACCCGCTCGACGCCGGCGCGGTTGTACCAGCTGCGATCGAACAGGACGATCTCGCCGGCCGCCGGGAGGTGCGCGATGTAGCGCTGGAAGTACCACTGCGTCTTCTCGCGCTCGTTCGGCGCGGGGAGCGCGGCGACGCGACAGACCCGCGGATTGAGGCGCTGCGTGATGCGCTTGATGACGCCGCCCTTGCCCGCGGCGTCGCGGCCCTCGAAGAGGACGACCACCTTCAGCTTCTTCGCCTGGACCCAGTCCTGGAGCTTCACGAGCTCGCCCTGCAGGCGGAACAGCTCGGTGAAGTAGGTATGGCGATCGACGTCCTGCGTGTCGGTCGGCTCCGTGATCTTGCCGACGAGGCGCGCGAGGCGCTTGTCGTCGACCTCCATCTCGAGCTCCTCGTCGAATGCGTCGAGGAGCTCGTCGCGGACCCGGTTGTTCTTGTCGCCGGGCGCCTTTTTGTTCCTGGTCAGCGTGCGCTTCGCTCTCGTCATGCGACGTGGATCCTACCTTGCGACGCGCGCGGGCCGGTGCGGTCAGTCACCCCAGGGATGGCGCGGCCTCTGCCCACAGGCTGGCCTCGAGGGAGGCCGCGAGCGCGCGGGCCTCGATCGCGCCCACCAGCCCTAGCTCCCGCGCGTCGACCTCGCGCGGACCGCGCTCGATCTCGTCGACGAGACCGCGCACGGCGCCGCGACGCGCCTCGTCGATCCGGTGTTGCTCGTGGGGTGACAAGCGACCGATTCCCCACGCGTGTACGTCCCACGCGAGCGACGCGTGACGCGATTCGTCGACGGCGATCCGGGCCATCGTGTGCCCCACCGCCTGGTCGCTGGCGCGGCGCGCCTGCACGTGCGCCATGAGCGCGCCGAACGTCTCGCGGACACAACCCTCGACCGCGTTCTCGACGAGGACGTCGGCCAGACGCGGCACGCGACGAGGGCGCATGCGCCGCCTGGATGCGCCTCCTTCGGCCCCGAACCTCACCGCGAGGAGGCGCATGGCGCGCGCGTGTCTTCGCTCGTCCTGGGCGGCTTCGCGTGCGCGTGCGACGAGCGCGGCCGGCGCCCGGTGGTGCGCGAGCTCGCGTGCGAGCCTGACGAAGGCGTCGATCGATGCTTGCTCGAGCTCCGCGGTGGCGACGAGCAGCTCACGCGCTGCCGTGGACTCGAGGACGGCCTCCTCGAAGCCCGCGGGTCGTCGACCGACGCACTTCACGTAGTAGTTGCAGCTGACCTTCTGCGGCGCCGACTGCGGTGCGAACGAGCAGCCCTCGAGCGTTCCGTTGTAGTTCGGGTGGTAGGTGCTGCACTCCTGCTCGCAGGTCCAAGCGCCACCGTCGCCCGGCTTCGCGCCGTCGCCTGCATCGCCCGCGTCTCCCGCGTCTCTCGCGTCGAAGGGAGGTCCGCGGTAGTCGAACGCGGAGCTCATCGGACCGGGCAGCGTGCAGCTGCAGAGGGGATCCTTGCCGTTGTCGCAGGTCTCCGGTCGTCCGTTGGCGCCGCTGGTCGTGCCCGTATCGCCGTGGGCGATCGTCCCGCTGCTGCTGCTCGTTCCGTTGCCGGGGCCGCCGTCCGTCACCCCGCCGCATCCGGCGAACGTGGCGACAGCCGTGGCCGCGATCCCAGCGAGGAGCAGCTCGATTCTCGGGCGAGGGTAAACATTCATGGCGCTGCCGAGCGCAACAAGCGCGCCACCGGGCGCAGCGCTGGTTTCCAGGGCCGCCGTGGGCGGCGCGGGAGTGCCGGCGCGATCATGGGGGCCGGATGGCACAAGGCGGCCGGCGGTGGTGGCACACGCGAACGCGTCGGCGGGCCGCGCGGCGGTCGAGGCGTGGACCACGTCTCTCCCGCCGGCATGTCCTCGATCAGCGCGTCTTCGGGGGCGGCGTGCCCGGCTTCTTCGGCACGGGCGGCGGATTCGGCAGCGGGACCTTCGGCGAGGACGCCTTCTGGAGGTCATCCTCGTCGAGTGCGATCGGCTCGTCGCTCGGGTGCTGACCGTTCGTGGTGACCGGAGGCGGCTCGGGCCACTCGAGTGACGAGGGCTTCGCCGGCACCTCGGACTCGTCCCAGGCCTCGCGCTTCAGGTCCTGCGCGGCGGGTCCGGAGCCGGGACCGGCCTGCATGAGCGTCTGCATCATCGCCTCGCGGGCCTCGGCGAGCTTGGGGCTCTCCTCTTCCGGAGCCGTCGCCGCCCACACGCCCTGCGCCGCGGCGCTGGGAATGCGCGCCGGCGTGTCCGATTCGTCGCCTCCATCGATCGCCGGGATGTCCGGGATCGCGACCGCGAGACCTCCTTCGAGAGGATGCGCGAGCGCATCCGCCTCGGCCAGCGCCGCGGCGTCACCCGGGGCGCTCACCGTGGGATGGGCCGTGTGCTGAGCGCCGCGCGCAGTCTCTGATTCACGGCCCTGCGGCACGCCGGCGGAGGGAGTGGGGGGCGGTGCAGCGCCGCCGGCGCCTGCTGTACCGCCGGTCGCCGCCTTGTGCTCGCCGCTCGGCGACAGCGAGGTCTTCGGCTCGGGAGCCTCGGGCGCCAGGCCGGCCTTGCGCGCGAACTGATCGAGCGCGAAGAGCAGCGCGTCCTGCGCGGTCTTCGCGAGGATGGTCTCCCAGCCGATGGCCGCGACGATGCCGGCGGGAGAGCCGTCACCCGCTTCGTGGAGCTTGCGGACCCACGCGACGATCTGGTCCTTGCTGAGCGTGTCGCACAGCACGTCGGTGCCGCGCAGCTTCCCGCCGCGGCCCTGAACGTTGAAGAGGAACCACTGGTCGTCGATGAGGGCGAGCTCGCGCGCGGTGGCGAGCGCCTTCTGGATGGCGACGCCCGTGAGGCGACCATGGCGCCAGAACGACCACCACTCGGCGAGGACGATCCAGTCGACGAGGATCGGAGCCTCGATGCCGGACTCGAAGATGGCCTCGTCGATGTCGCCGGCGACCAGCGCGTCGTGGACGACGAGCTTCACTTTCTCGTCGTCGTCCTTCAGCGCCGCCTTTGCACCGCGGATACCCCACTTCGCGAGCACGGGCCCGCGCACGTCGTTCGGCATGTGGAGAAAGAGCTGGTCCTTCGCCTTCTGCTCGTCGAACGGGAAGAAGTGCGCGACGAATTCCTTCGCCGTTCGCACCCGGCCCGCCTCCGTCCGCCGATGTTCTTCCATCGCGAGACAGAACTTCGTCACCGCTTGATTGCGATCGTTCCTCGGTTTTGCCACGCCCTGGTTCCTCCTGACGACATCAAATCTATCTTAGGTGGTGGCGGGGCTCGTGGTCATCTTCCGTGTGGGTGCGCGGGTGGTCCGTGTGGGACAGCGCCTCTTGCCCCTCACGCTCGTGCTGGCCTCAGCCGACGAGTGCTGCCGGACGAGGCGCTCCGGGACCTGCACGCTCGCACGCGTCACCGGCGGGAACGTGGTGTTCACCACCGCGGGCACCTTCGAGCTCCGGCGATCCTTCACTTCGGAGTCGGGAGCGCGCAGCGGCCGTTGATGCACTGGACGACCGAGGAGTTGCAGCAGTCGGCGCTGGCCGTGCACTTCTCGAACTCCTGCGCGCACACCGGGACGGTGGCGGTGCACACCAGCGCGCCGCCGGTGCCGGGCCGGCAGAAGCCGCCGCAGCACTCGTCGCCGGTCTCGCACGAGCTATCGTCGTTCTTGCACGGATCGACGACCCAGTAGCCGCGTGAGTTGCCCGCCAGGAGCTCCTGCGCCGGGAGGTAGAACGCGGGATGGCTGGGGTCGGTGCCGGCCGGCGCGTTGAGGTCGATGGCCGCGACCCACAGCTTCTTGGGCGTCGGCTCCACGGTGAGATCGTGGAAGCGCGGATCGCTGTAGAACGGGTTCATCGTCGCGACGTTGCCGTAGAGCCGGCGGCTCGTGAACACCACCCAGGCATAGCCGCCGGAGGGAACGGGGTTCACCGTCGGCTCGTAGTTGAGCGTGGTGTCGTCGTCGTGCGCGTTCGGGCCCGTCGGCAGGTACGAGGCGGTCGCGGTCTTGCCGTTCAGGTTGTTCAGCGGGAACGCCTTGGGCGGGCTCGACTTCAGATCGAGCCACCACAGCTCGGCGTGCGTGCCGACGTCGGCCGCAGCGCTGGGCGGCGCGACGTCGCCGTCGGAGCGCGTACCGCCGTAGTCGCGGCCGTTGTAGCGAGTCTCGCGTTGGAAGACGATCGCGTCGTTGGTGGGGAGGAACGACGGGAAGATCGCGGTGCCGCTGGTGGGCAGGTGCACGCTGGTGAGCGGGCCGAACTGCTTCGTGGTCTTGTCGAAGGTCATCGTGCCGAGCGTCTTCGTGTCGGCGCCGGCCGCGCCCGCGAACATGGTGAACGCGAGCTTTTTGCCGTCGGGCGAGAACGCCGGGTAGGCGGCGCGGAAGCCGGCGGGCCAGTTCGTGGTGATGGCCGTCGGGGTGACGACGGCGCCGGCGGGCGTGGTGAAGAGGCCGTTGGGCGCGGTGGTTGAGCCCGCGGCGCTGCTCGAGTCGCCGAGGAACATCGAGCCGTCGGGATAGATGGCGGGCCACGCGAAGTTCGCGCCCGTGCCCTCGGGCGTGATGACGGTCTCGACGCCGGTCTTGAGATCGTAAGCGCTGAACTTCAGCTGGTCGCCGAGGTTGCGCTGCGTGATCAGGACCGAGCCGTTCGCGGCCACCGAGTGGCACACGCGGCACTGCGTGGCGTCACCGCTCGCGCCCGCCGCGAGCGCGGGGTCGGTGCCGCCGGCCTTGATGGCCAAGGTTGCCGCGCCGAACTGGTGATCGCCGCCCACCGCGCCGCCGAAGTTCTTCGCGAGGCGCGTGCCATACGAGTTGTAATAGACGACGCCCTTCAGCGGGGCCGACGCGATCTTCCACTTCTCGACGACGGGACCGTACGCCACGCCGCCCTTCGCGAAGACGAGCGTCACGGTGACATCCTCGCCGGAGTTCGAGGCGAGCAGCTGCTTCCACGCCGCCTGCGGGATCGGGTGGTGGATGAACGGCGTCGCGGTGCGCGCGAAGTAGCCGTCGTACTCGTAGGCGGCCTCGGTCAGCTTGATGTAAACCGCGTCGTAGTCGCGCTGCGCGCCGGGCTTCCACTGCACCAGCGGCGCGAGCACGCCGCGCGGCCACACCGTCCTGTCGTACGGGTAGAGGAACGCGAGGCCCGGGTCGCTCACGCGCGCGCCTTGCAGGACCGCGAGCGTCGCCGCACTCACCGCGCCTCCGGGGCCCTCGCCACCGACGCCGCCGTTGCCACCGGCGCCGCCGCCGCCGTCCGCGCCGGCATCGCTCGCGGTGAGGCCGTTGTTCGTCGACTTGATCTTCACCGTGACCGACGTGCTCGCGCGCTTGCCGTTCCACGCCGCGGTGATGGTCGCCTTGCCGCCGACGTTGCCCGATCCGGTGAAGAGACCGGTCGAGAGATTCACCGCGCCGATCTCGCCGCGATCGATGGTGAACGAGGCGGGGACGGTGGCGCCGCCCGACGTCGTCGCCTTGAACTGCACGGTCGGCGCGGCCTGTCCGGTGGCGAACGTGAGCACGGGATCGAGCGGCGCGATCGCGAACGCCTGACCGTCGGGGCTCGTCGATCCGTCACCCGGCGCGAGGATTGGACCGGGCCCGGGATCGATATCCGATCCATCGGGTGCGCTCGGATCCACGAACGCCGAGTCAGGTGTATCCGAACCGCAGGCCGCGACCATCGCCGACCCGAACATCCCGACAATCGCGATCGCGACGAGTCTCCGCATTGTCGAAGAGTAGCGAGCGGCGCGCGAGAAAGCGATTTTACCGAGGCGACAGGAAGCGATCGAACAGCTGGAAAATGGGGGTGCGAGCCACCACGAGCTCGAGGCACGCGAGCACGAGGAACGGCCCCATGGGCAGGCGCATCGTGGCGAGCGCCGGTGCACCTTCGCCTCCCACATCGGCCGCCATCGGATCGTCGGCGAGCGCCTCGAGCGCCTCGGCATCGCCGGCGGCGGCTCGCTTCCGGAGCTCTTCGAGCTCCGCGACGACGCTCGCCGGCATCGCAAACTCCTTGCCGAGGACCCGGAGGATCGCGGCGCAGAGCGCGGACTGCACCGCGCCCGCGAACACCACGAAGATCGCGCCCGGCGCTCCCAGCCACAGCCCCGCCACCACCGCGAGCTTCGCGTCTCCGAGGCCCATTCCGCTCCGGCCGCGCAGCTTCTTGTAGAGGAGAAAAGGCAGGTAGGTCAGTGCGAGTCCCACGGCGGCCCCGATGAGCGCACCGACCAGCCCGACCCCGCGCCAGCTGGCGGTACCGAGCGCGAGCGCCGCGGCGCCGAACGTCAGCTCGTTCGGGAGGATCATGTGCTCGAGGTCCACGGCCGCGGCCGCCACGAGGACGACCGCGAGCAGCAGGTTCGTGACGAAGTAGAAGCCGGCGCGCTCCAGCGTCACGCCGGGCGAGGTGGCGACGACGTGCGCGAGCCAAAGCCCGATCGCTGCCGAGACGATCACCACGCCGACGTTCCGCCGCGTGCGCGCCGCGCCCACCGCGAGATGGGGGATCGCGTAGCGCTTCGGGAGCCAGTCGCAGAGGCGCGTGGCGACGGCGCCCGCGGCGCCGCCGAGGACGGCGCCGCTCGCGAGGAGGAGGGCAGGGGAAAGGTCGAGGGCGCGCATGCGCGAGCCCATCGTACACGCGGCGCCGGCACGTGCGCGGATCGGCTAGCCTTCCCCGTCGCGTTCCCATGGACCGTCCCGAACCGCCGTCGTATCTCCTCGAGGGCCGCTACCTCGCCGAGACGCATCTCGCCCGCGGCGAGACGGCCGATGTCTTCTCGGGCTCTGACACGTTCTCCGGCGAGCACATCGCGGTGCGACGGCTGCGGCCCGACCGCCCGGAGCGCAAGGCGGCGTTCCAGCGCATGGCGGAGCGGCTGTTCGGAACCACGTCGGCGCGGCTGCTGCGCGCCATCGCGATGGGGGAGGACCGCGAAGGGCTGCCGCTGCTGATCACCGAGCTGCTCGTCGGGCGTGACGTGCAGCGGCTCGGGCAGGTGCGCTGGGAGGTGGCCTGCGAGGTGACGCGCCAGTGCGCGGCCGCGGTCGCCGAGATGCATCTCCACGGTCTGCACCATGGTGATCTCCGCCCATCGACGTTCTTCGTCGGCGCCTCGGCGGCCGGTGGGTCCCGCGTGAAGCTCCTCGATCTCGGCACCGGCGACCGCACCGCGACGGCGGCGAAGGACGTCCGCGCGCTCGTGGGCATCCTCCACCGGCTGCTCCTCGGGCAGCCGCCCTTGCCGGCGAAGGTCCGCATCATGCTCAAGCTGAACGTCGCGGGCATCCCTCCGACGCTCGAGCAGTCCCTCGGCCGCTGGCTCGATGCCGACGGCGAAGGCGTCACGGCGGAGATGATGACCACCGAGCTGCTCGAGATCCGCAACGCCTCGCACGGCGAGTTCTGGTCCGGGGCGCGCTCCGAGACGCAGCCGCCGCCGGGCGCGCGCGTGAGCGTGGTGCCGCGGTCGTCGATGATCCTGCTGGACGGCAACGACGACGACGGTCAGGGCTCGTAGCCCATCGCCGCGAACACCTCGAGATCGAGCGCGGTGGGTACGCTGCGACGGGACGCGGCGCTGTCGAGGAAGTGGTAGCGATCGGGGCTGAGCGGGAGCGCTTCGTCCTCGGTTAGGCGGAGGAAGCGGGGCGCGGTGCCGAAGCCGAGCACGTGCCCCGGCTCGTGGGTGGCGATGGAGAGGAGATCGGCCTGCCCCGCGGGGGCGTCACCCTCGGTCTCTGGAGTCGGGTCGACGAACCACGTGGGGACGGTGGAGAACGTGAGCGAGCCGACAAACGGCTCGAAGTCGTCGCCGTAGAGGCGATCCTGGAGCGGGCGGCGTGCGTCGTCGACCGCGCCGCCGGGCGTTCCACCTGGCCCCGCCTGGCCACCGACGTGATCCGGAAGCACGTTCGCGCCCACGAACACGAGCACGCCCTCGTGGTCGGCCGCGAGCTCGACGGATAGTCGAACGAGATGGTGAGCGGCGCACGCGGCGCGGACGCCGGCGTCGACGAGCAGGCAGGTCCGCCGAGCGCGATGACGAGAGGCAGTGCGATCGCGAGCGCGCTCAGCCATCGTCGCGCGCGGCGAGGATCGCGATGGCGCGCTCGAGCAAGCGGGGCGCGGTCCAGGGCTCTTCGGGCATCCATCGCTGGCCGTAGACATGGTAGTCGCCAGTCTTGAGGTTCGTCGGAAGGTTCGCCTCGATCGGGTAGTACCGGTTGTGGGTCTCGATGAGCGCGTTCATCTTCGTCAGGTCGACGGCGTGCGCTCGGTCGTGCACCGCGTGCTCGATCTCGGCGTGGCTGCGGCCCTTCGCGGCCAGCTGGTCGTGGAGCGCGACGAGCGCACGCACGTGGGTGAGCTCGAGATCCTCGATGCGCTTCTTGCGGGTCGCGTAGGCCGGCGCGCCGATGGTCAGCGCACGCACGCGATCGCCCACCGAGAGCGTGAAGTTGCGCGGCGGGTCGGCGCCGTTGAAGGCAGTCGGGGGTGAGGGGGCGAGGCCGTCGGAGTCGCTCACGGGATCGAAGCTAGGGCTCCCGCGGCAGCTCGGCAAGCGCGAGCGGAGGCCGAAAAGTTGGCCTTTCGACCCGCCGTGAGCGACCGTCCGGGCATGCGTATGGGCAACCTGGATCGAAGGACCGCTCCCAGCCACACCACCTGCGCGGTGTGCGGCACCGCCGACGCGCGGCTGCTCTCCACGACCACGCTCGAGGACGGCCTCCGCGTCACCGTGTGCGGCTCGCACAAGGTCGCGCACCGCCGCGCCGAGAAGATGGCCCGCTCGGTCGACGAGCTGCGCATCATGCTCTGCGATCGCCGCGTCGCCGCCGGCTGAGCCCCGCTACTCGGCCGGTAGCGGGCCCCCGCGCGCGCGGTCGGGGCCTTCTCCTTCTGCACGTTCCGGCGGACGCTTCGTGAAGCGGTCGAGCGCCAGCTAGATCACGGGCGTCGTCAGGAGCGTGAGCGCCTGCGCGATTCTTCGCGCTCGGCCTCGACCGCGAAGTCGACGATCATGATCGCGTTCTCCTTCACGATGCCGATCAGCAAGATGATGGCTGCGTCGGACGCTACCTTCGCCAGTTCTGGCCCGGCGGAGGCTGCCCGTAGCCGCCCGGCGGCTGTTGCTGCTGCTGCATCTGTTGCATTGCTGGCGCCTGCATCGGCGCTGCGCCCGGAGGTTGCCACGGGGCCGGTTGCTGCACCGGTCTGCCCATCGCGCGTGAGACCTCGCCGCGGAGGCGGAAGAGGTCCTGGCGCAGCGGGTAGATCATGTCCGCGCTCACCGTCATCTTGCGGCCCATCGTCGCGCGGCCCGTGTGCCACTTGCTCAGCGCGAGGCGCGCCGCCGCGTCGATGAATCTCCGGCCGGCGGCGCCGCCGAACGAGAACGTGGCCTTGAGGCGGCCGATGGGGGACGTGATGAGCTCGAGCTCCCAGGGCGTGAGGTTGCCCATCAGCACCTCGTCGCGCAGGTGGTCGCGGATGATCTTTCCTTTTCGCTTCACCAGCCAGATGACCAGGATGAAGAACGCGAGCACGAAGAGGAACCACAGCGGGAGCATCAGCAGCACCAGCGCGTTCGAGAGCGTTGCCGCCGTGTTCCACGTCGAGTGGAGGAACGCCGCGAAGAGATAGCCGCCGATCGGCGCGAGCCACTTCAGCCACGTCTTGTTGGTCTCGCGCGCGATGCCGAAGCCGAGGCCCGTCATCGACGTATAGAGCGGATGCCCCCACGGGCCGAGCACGCCGCGCACCAGCACCGTGCCCGCGAGCACGCCGGCATGGCCGAGCACCGCCTCCTCGCGGGCTGCGTTGCTGTAGTAGATGATGTTCTCGACCGCCGCGAAGCCGAGCGCCGCGAACGTCGCGTAGATCACGCCGTCGACCACGCCGTCGAACTGGCGGCGCAGGAAAAAGAACATCCCGAACACGGCGAGGCCCTTGAAGAGCTCCTCGACGATCGGTGCGCTAACGCACGCGCCGAGCACGTCGCCGAAGGACTCTCCGCCCACTGCGTTGCCGGTGATTTGGACCGCGGTGTTGATGAGCGCCGAGAACCCGCACGCCGCGATGCCGCCCCAGGCCAACGCCATGAGCAGGCACCACCACGGCTCGGGATCGTAGCGATCGACGATCCACGGGATCCACAAATAGATGACGAGCGGAGGCAGCGCGAGCGCGGCGCCAACGAGCATCGCGTTGATCTCGACGTCTGCGTGCTTCGACGTGAACGCCGGGATCACGAACACCACGAGCAGGAGGAATCCGCCCATCAGCATCCCGAGCGCGTAGAGAATCGCGCCGATGATCTTGCGCGTTCCCTCCGGATCGGGACGCCGGGCCACCACGGGTGCCACGTGCTGCATCGAGGAGAGGCTACGTGAGATTCACGGTCGCCCGATAGAGCGACGCGTGCCCGCCCGACCCGGCGCGGACGTCGTAGCGCCCCGTCGACGCGGGCACGAACGCCGCGCGGCCCTTCGCCAGGACGAGATCCGGCGTGCCGTCGGCCGGGGCGAGCACCGCTTGCCCGTCGGCGCAGAGCACGATCTCGGGCCCGCTCACGGCACGCGAGACGATGTATCCATTGGTCACATTCATCACGGAGAGCCGGAATTCCTGGGCTGGCGTGAGGAACACCCGCTCGTGATCGTCGACCGCCTCGGCCCGGAGCGCGCGGGCGGGGCCGTCCGTGAAGTCGAGCACCCGCATGAGCTCGGGCAGGTCGACATGCTTCTTCGTCAGGCCGCCGCGCAGCACGTTGTCGGAGCTCGCCATGATCTCGACGCCCACGCCGTCGAGGTAGGCATGCAGGTTACCGGCGCCGAGATAGATCGCCTCGCCCGGCTCGAGGTGGACCAGGTTGAGGAGCAGCGCGCTCACCACGCCGACGTCACCCGGGTAGAGCGCATCGAGGCGCACCGCCCAGCGATGCTCGGTCGTGAACGCGCTCGTGCCGGTGCTCGCGCTCGCCTTGCACGCCTGCACCGTCGCGGCGACCAGCGCGGCGCCCTCCAATGCGGGCAGCGTCATGATCGCGCGGAACGTCGCGGCGAGCCCCTCGCGGTCGGGCGCCGCGCGCAGCGGCGCGAGCAGGCGCTCGAGCCCCGGCACCGCGAGCTCGTCGAAGAGGCGGAGCGTATCGGCCGCGCGGCGGAATCCGCACAGCGCATCGACCGGCGTGAGTGCGCACAGCAGCTCCGGCTTGTGCGACGGATCGCGGTAGTTGCGCGCTGGCGCGTCGCGCGGGATACCGCGTGCGTCCTCGTCGGCGAAGCCGGCGCGCGCCTGCGCCTCGGTGGGATGCGCCTGCAACGAGAGCGGCGCGGCGGCCGCGAGCACCTTGAGAAGGAAGGGGAGGCGCGGTCCGAACGCCTCCGCGCTGGCGTCGCCGAGCGCGGCGCGCGGATCGTCGGTGATCACGTCGGCCAGCTCGCGCGCCTCCCCGCCCCGGGACACCTTCGAAGGCGCCATCGGGTGCGCGCCCATCCACAGCTCGGCCTCCGGGCCGGCCGACGGCGACGTCCGACCCGTCAGCTCCGCGATCGCGCTCCGCGAGCCCCACGCATAGGGCATGACCGTGCAGTCGAGCAGGTCCACCATCGTGGCAGGCTCAGGCGCTGGCCTTGCGTTTTCCCGTGTCGGGCTTGGCAGGAGCGGCGTCCGGAACGGCCTTCACGAGACCCGGCGCGCGGCTCGGAGGCGCCGCGCGCACCCCGCCGTCGAGCTCGAGGAAGCCGACGCCCTCACAGCGCGAGCACACGTACTCCTCGTCGTCCCATGCGCTCCCGGCGCGACCGAACGGGCCGCCGCCAGCCCCGCCGCAGGCCGGACAGGCCGATCGCTCGAGGTTCTCCGCTTCCATGCCTCCTCACCCTAGCACGCGGCGTTCCGGCAGGACCAAACGCGCGGCGGCGATCACGAGGACCGGCGCGTGCGGATCAACGCCACGTTCGCGGCATCCTGCCCCGACCGCCACGCAGCCGTCCGCCAGGGTCGGCCTCGGCCCCGGCCGATCCCGGCGAGCGCCACCACCACCTGCGGCATGGATACCGGTATCCGCTCGCAGGCGGCCGCGACGTGCCCCACGCGGAGCACCCGTAAACCGCCGTCGATCAGCGCGCTGGCGGAGGCGGCGGCCAGGGTCTCCGGCAGGCCGATCAGCATCGCCCCGGGCGACGTCTTCCTCTGGATCGTCTCCCTCTTCACCACGGCGGTCTCTGTAGATCTGAGACCCTCGCCGGTCGATGCAGCGAACTGCGCACCTCGCAGAGCTTCCGTGGTAGCGTCATCAGCTCGATGGCCAGCCCCTCTCTGGTCTTGCCGGGCGTATTATTCGTCGGCGAAGACGACCGCGCTCGACTCGTCGCCCATACCGGCCCTGCCGCGGGCTGGCACGTACCCCGTGGCATCCTCGGATGGTCGACGGAGGTCTCCGTGGTCGCCCGTGAGGCGCTGACCGAGGAGATCCGCCGCGGCGCCAAGGTGGTCATGCCGGAGGAGCAGATCCCTCCGGCCCGCATGCCGCTCACGTCGCAGGCTGCCCAGAAGTCCCCGCTCATCGCGGTGTCGAGCAAGCTCGCGCCGAAGCTCGTCGAGGCGGGCATCCGCGTCCACACCGTGGGCGTCGACCGCGTGACGAGCAGCTTCTACTACCTCGCCGAGGGCGGAGGAGAGGAGCCCATCCGCATCGAGGGCGACCTCGTGCAGGCCGTGGGAACGATGCTCGGCGAGCGCGCCGACAACGCGGCGATCGAGCGGGTGCTCGATGGCCTCCCCGATCGCCTCCTCCGTTCGCTCTCGAAGGATCGCGTCAGCGAGCTCACCATGGAGCTCGCCGCTCTGCTGCCGCGCGCCGCGGCCGACGGCACCGGCATGGCCGATCTCGATCTCGAGTCGTTCGAGAAGGCGCTCTCCGACCTCCTCGCCGCGACCGAGAAGCACACGAAGATCGCGCAGGAGATCGCGAGCAAGCTCGCCGAGACCAACGATCGTCGCATCGAGGTCCCGCTCTTCGGTGAGGCGCGCAAGGTCTCGCAGGGACCGTTCGACATCGTCGTCGGCGAGCGGCGCGTCTCGCTTCCCACGTACGAGCGCTGGGTGATGACCGCGCCCACCGGCGGCACGCCCGCCGTCGCTGCGGCGGCGCCCGCGGCCACGGCGACCGCGAAGCAGCCCGACGCGGACGACGCGATGCTCGCCGGCCTCGACTCCGGCGCCGCAGCCGCGGAGGCCGCGAAGGCTGCGGCTGCGCAGGCTGCCGCCGCGCAGCAGGCCGCGGCCGCGCAAGCTGCCGCGCAGAAGGTGGCCGCTGCCCAGGCTGCGGCGCAGGCCGCTGCCGCGCAGAAGGCCGCGCAGGACGCGGAGATCAAGCGCAAGCTCGAGGCCGCCGCCGCCAAGGCGGACGCCGAGATGAAGGCCGAGGCAGCCGCGAAGGCGGCCGCGGAGGCGAAAGTCGCCGCTGCCGCGAAGGCTGCTGCGGCTGCCGAGGCGAAGGCCGTGGCCGACGCGAAGGCGCTTGCGGACGCGAAGGCCGCCGAGGAGGCGAAGATCGCCGCCGAGGCCGCTGCTGCCGAAAAGGCACGCGCCGACGAGGCGAAGGCCGCCGCGGCGAAGGTCGCTGCCGAGAAGGCCGCCGCCCAGGCGATCGTCGATGCGGAGGCCGCCGAGGTGAAGGCCGCCGCGGATGCGAAGGCCGCCGCCGCGAAGAAGGTCGACGACGCGAAGGCTGCCGAGGCGAAGGCCGCGGAGAAGAAGGCGTTCGAGGCCAGGAAGGCCGAGCAGAAGGCCGGCAAGAAGGACCGGAAGTCCGAGGCTCCGAAGGCTGCTGCCGAGTCGAAAGCCGCCACGAAGGCGTCTGACGACAAGTCGCGCGACACCTTGAAGATCAAGAAGAAGGACGGCGAGAAGAAGAGCAACACGCTCCTCTACGTCGTCCTCCTGATCCTCGTCGCTGCCGCCGCTGCCTACTGGCGCTTCGCCCTCAAGAAGTAACGCGCCCTCCCTCGCGCGTCTCGTCGCGCCAGCCGGAGCGAGAGGTCGGAGAGAGGCGCGATGGCGCGGAGGGCTCTCGACTCCGACGCCGATTCCGATTCCGACCTGTTGTGCGCGGCTACGTGCCCGTTTCGCGGTGCTCTTCCAGGTCGGACGAGCTGAGCAGGCGTTCGTGGCTCACTGCCTCGTCCGGCACGCCCAGCAGCGGTGAGAGCCCGGCGAGCTCCGCCAGCGACGGCGGAGGCGGCACCGCGCCGTTCGGCGGCGGCAACGTGCGTCCGCGGCGCGCGGCGATGCTCTCGCTGCTCGCGCTCAGCGCGGGCACGCCGCGCTCCTCGCCGCCCGGCATGCAGCTCGTTCCGCGGAAGACGCCGCCCGTGTGCATGCGGAAGCTCTGCACCGAGATGTCACCGAGCACCTTGCCTTTGGGGCCGATCTCGAGATGACCGGTGACGTGCACGTCGCCGCGCACGCGACCGAGCACGACGACGTCCCGCCCGCGAATGCTCCCTTCGACCGATCCGCCTTCGCCGACCACGACCGGACCCTCGGCATCCACGGCACCTTCCACGGATCCGTCGATCTGGAAGCCGCCCGGCCCCGCGAGATCACCGCAGACGCGGCTGCCGGTCCCGATGATGTTCTCGACGTCGTAGGTCGGGATCGCGTTCTTCGCATCACGGAATGGCCACATCGATGGAGACCTCCTCGGGCGCGCCGCCGCGAAGCGCAAGATGCGCACGCCAGCACGAGTCCGGTACGATAACGGGGTCGCGGTCTGCGTGCCGTCGTCGTGCTCATTTCACGAGGGAAGTGTGCGCCGGTCAGCCGACGCGCCGCCGACCACCGCCGCCGCCACCACCACCGCCACCTCCGCCTCCGCCTCCGCCACCGTCGCCACGGCGCGCCTGCATCTCCGCGGCGATCGCGGCGAGCGTCGCCTCGTCGAGCGCGCTCTTCGCGGCGGGGAAGAGGATGCGCTCTTCCTCCTCCACGTGTGTCGCATACGCGCTCACGAGCGCCTCGGTGACCGCGCTCAGCTCGGCGACCCCGGCGGCGTCGTCGGGGACGCGATCGAGGACCTCGATGACGGCGTCGAGCCGGGCATGAAGCGCGACGTGCGCGTGGTGCTCGGACGCGAGTCGATCGAGCAGCGGCGCGAGCTCGGCGCTCGCGGCGGACGCGCGGAGTCGTGGGAAGAGCGACGTCTCCTCGTCGGCCTCGTGGCGGCGGATCGCCCGCGCGAAGAACCCCGCAACATCGCGTATCGCATCGACGTCCGCAGCCGCGCTGCGCGCCTCCTTGGCGATCCCCGAGAGCTCGGCGAGGTGGTCCTCGAGTCGGCGATGGCAGCGTTCGAGCTGTTCGAATGGATCGCGTGCAGACGTCATGAGCTCAGCCCTTTTGCACGGGGGAACGTACCACGGAGGTGTGGTAAACCTGAGGGTCAACGTCGCCTTGCCGGTGGCCCTTTCCGTACTTCTTCAGCGAGACAAACCCCCATGTTCAGGCGGCTCGTGGGAGGGTTGGTGGACGCGGCAGGGCGCAGGCCGCTCATCGTCCTCATCCTCTCGGCGCTCTTCATCGTCGGCTCCTGGGGCTACGCACGGAAGCTCGAGCTGCGCTCCGACTTCCTCGAGCTCCTCCCTCGCGACAGCCCGGGCTTCAAGGCGTTCGAGCACCAGCTCGGTCGCGTGGGCGGCGGCGCGACGTTCCTCGTCGTCATCGAGTCGCCCGATCGCGCGGCGAACGAGAAGGTCGTCGATGATCTCGGCGGCGCGCTGCAGAAGCAGGCCGACACGCGCGTCGCGTGCATCAAGGCGTGCAAGGACGACGCGTGCAAGGCCACGTGCGGGCCCGACTTCATCTCGTACGTCGAGAGCGGCACGAAGGACCTGCAGGCGTTCTTCGACCACCGCCAGTGGCTCTACGCGAACCTGCCCGATCTCATCGAGGCCGACGACACGCTCGATCACCAGATCGCGATCAAGAGCGGCATGGTCGACGACCTCGAGGCGCCCGACAAGCCGCCGCCGCCGTCGCCGCCGCCGCGCTCCGGGCCCGACGCCGGCGCGAGGCCTGCCCCAGCCGCCGCCGACGCGGCGGCTCCGAAGGACGCCCAGCCCACCCTCGGCATGGACAAGTTCTACGACCGCTGGAAGACCGCGGCGAAGAAGCACAACGACTACCCGAGCGGCTACTTCGCGAACGACGCCGGCACCGTCATGGTGATCCGCATCGTCTCGAACGCGTCGGGCACCGGCGGCTACAGCGGCGATCTCTTCCTCGCCGACATGAACAAGCGCGTCGCGGAGATGAGCTACAAGGAGAAGTACCACCCGCAGATGAACATCGGCTTCGCCGGTGACATCCCGAACGCCGTCGCCGAGAAGGAGTCGACGGTCAGCGAGGCGGCGTGGGCCTCGGGCCTCGCGTTCCTCTTGATCCTCGCGGGCATCGTCTTCTACTACCGCTCGCCGTGGGCGCTCTTCATCGTGGCGATCCCCGCGATCATGGGCGTGGGCGCCGCATACGCGTTCGCCACCGCCACGTTCGGGTACGTGAACACGCCCGGCGCGTTCCTCGGCGCCATCATCGTCGGCAACGGCATCAACTATCCGATCGTCCTCCTCTCGCGATACCGCGAGTTTCGCGCGCGCGGCGTCCCGAAGGAAGAGGCGCGCCGCGAAGCGGTGCTGAACGCGTTCCGCGCCGAGCTCGTCGGTGCCTCGGTGGCGAGCATCGCGTACGGCTCGCTCACCATCACGCAGTTCCGCGGCTTCAGCCAGTTCGGGACCATCGGCTTCGTGGGCATGCTGCTCGTGTGGATGGCGATCGTCCCGGTCGTGCCCGCGTTGATCGTGGCGACCGAGTGGATCAAGGAGCAGCCCCTCTGGGCGCGCCTCGGCATCCTGATCGTGTTCCTGCCCACCGCGCCGTTCGCGATCCTCGAGCTCTTGCCGGAGAAGACCCAGCGCGCCGACGGCTCGAGCGGTCCCCTGGTGAGGCTCATCTCGCGCATCACCGAGCGGTGGCCGCTCGCGTTCATCGTGGTGCCGCTGCTGGTGACCGCGTTCTTCGTGACGAAGATCCCCAAGTACCTCCACGATCCGTGGGAGTACAACTTCAACAAGCTAGGATCGATCTCGTCCAAGAAGAGCGGCGGCGCCGGCGAGTGGAGCAACAAGGCCGACGAGGTGTTCCGCGGCAAGCAGAACATCTCCGGCACGCTGATCCTCGCCGACACGCCCGACCAGGTCGCGGCCCTCGAGAAGAAGATCCTGGAGAACGATCGCGCCGACCCGCAGGGGCAGCTCATCGACGAGATCGTCACCGTCGAGCACTTCCTTCCCGGCACCGCCGACGAACAGAAGAAGAAGCTCGAGGTGCTCGACCGCATGCGCGACCGCCTCACGCCGCACGTGCTCTCCGAGGTGTCGGAGAGCGAGCGCAAGCGCCTCGAGGAGATGAAGCCACCGGACGACCTCGCCCAGACCCTCCCGAAGGATCTGCCGCCGCTCATCCGGCGCCGCTTCGAGGAGAACAACGGCGTGCTCGGTACGCTGATGTACGTCAAGTACCAGTACGGCGTTCACTACTCCGACGGGCGCACGCTCCTGCGCATGGCGAACACCACCGACAACGTGAAGCTGAACGACGGCACCACGGTGCAGACCGCCAGCCGCTCCACGATCTTCGCGGAGATGATCCGCTCGATGGAGCGGGACGGCCCGCTCGCGACGATCGCCTCGTTCATCGCGGTGATGGTCGTCGTGATCCTCGCGACGCGCTCGAAGGTGGGTACGTTCTCGGTCCTCCTCGCGCTGCTGATGGGCGTCGCTTCGCTCGTGGGGCTCGCGGCGTACACCGATACGAAGCTCAATTTCTTCAACTTCATCGCGCTACCGATCACGTTCGGCATCGGCTGCGAGTATCCGTTCAACGTGTACGACCGCGTACGGCTCCTCAAGGGCGACGTCACGTCGGCCGTGGCGCGCACGGGCGGCGCGGTGGCGCTGTGCAGCTACACCACGACCGTCGGCTACGGCTCCATGCTCTTCTCCGACAACCAGGCGCTGCAGTCGTTCGGCAAGCTCGCGATGTGGGGCGAGATCGCCTGCACCGTGACCGCGCTCTTCTTCCTGCCGTCGCTCCTGCACGTGCTCCTCGGCACGCGCAAGAAGAAGACGACCGCCCCCGCCGCAGCCGAGTGAAGGTCAGAAGCGGGCGGACGCGAACGCGTCCGCGAGCAACGTCGCGAGGCGCTGCGCCTCGTCCGTCGTGAACGCATCGAGATGGATCGAGTCGAGGTCGAGCACGGCCTCCACACGCCCGCGGATCACGAGCGGCAGCACCAGCTCCGAGCGCGTGGCGTCGTCGCAGGCGATGTGACCCGGGAAGAGCGCCACGTCCGGCACGAGCTGGATCTCCGCGGTGCGCGCGGCGGCGCCGCACACGCCGCGCGCGAAGTCGATCCGCAGGCAGCCCATCGTGCCGTGGTACGGCCCGACGGCGAGCGTGCGCTCGTCGACGCGGCGATAGAACCCGCACCAGCTCGTCTGCACGAGCGTCTCCCACAGGACGCAGGCAAGCGTCGCCTCGAGCGCGACGGCGTCGGTCTCGCCGTCGAGCACCGCGCGGATCTGGGGCAGCGCCTCGTCGAGCCGGGCGAGCCGCTCGGCGGCCGGGAGGAGCGTGCCGCGCGCGACGGGAGCAAGCAGAATTCCTTCCGACACGGGAGGCCTAGTGTTGCTTCAGCTCGTCGAGGCAGGCCTGGTCGCGCAGCTGCTTGCACGCCTCCTTCACGAGGCGAGCATCATCGGCGCTCCCGCCGCCGCTCTTCACGCGGTTCAGCAGCAGGTTGCGAACGACCTCGGGCTTGCCGTCCAGCGCGGCCTGACGTGCGCGCTCGGTCGCGGAGACCGCCGTTGGCTTGACGGTCGGCGTGGGGGTCACGCTGACGACGGGCGCAGTCGTGGTGGTGGGCGCCGTGGGATGCGGGGCCGGCGCGCGCGTAGTCGCGGTGTTGGTCGGTGCGGTCGCGCTGGGCGGGGTGATGGGCTCGCGTACCGTCGCCGTCGGCGCCTGGCTCGGGATGGCGGGGGCCTGATCGAGCGCGGCGATCTCCAACGCGAGCTGCTTCTTGTGGTTGTCGTCGAGCGTCTTCGCGGCCGAGGCGCGGTTCAGCATCAGGCGCTTCTGCCCGGGCTCGGGCTCGAGCCGCGCCTTCTTCATGATCGACTCGGCCCAGAGGCTCTCGATCTGGCGGAAGTCGATCGAGTCACGCCACGGCGACTTCTCGGGGAGCGTGGAGACCTGGGCGTAGGCCGCGTCGCACTCGTCGGTGGTGCACGACTTCTTCGCCTCCATCACGAGCTGCTGATCGGCGTCGGTCGGCTGCGTGATGTTGCCGTTGGGCGGCACGTCGCTGCCAGCGCGCGAGCGGAGCACGTACACGAACGTGAGGATGATGAGCGCGCCCACGACGCCGGCGCCGACGATGGGGAGCGCGTAGCCGCCCCAGCCCTTGCGGCGCGGGTCGGCGAGCTCGGCATCGCGGTCGCTGATGGCGGTGAGCTGCTGGCTCTCGTTGGGGCCGGGCACGAACACCTGGCCGGCGCCGACGAACTTGAAGCGTACGTCCCCCAGCTCGATGACGTCGCCGGCCTCGATGATGCTTCGCTTCAGCTCGACGGCGTTCACCCGCACGCCGTTGGACGAGCCCTTGTCGACGATCTCGTAGCGACCGTCTCCCAGTGCGTGCACCTCGCAGTGGAGGCGCGACACCGAGTTGTGGTTCACGGAGATGCTCGCGTCCTCGGCGCGGCCGATGGTCATGCGCTCGCGGTCGAGCGGGTACTCGACGCCGGGCGTGGGGCCCACCAGCATGACGAAGCGGCTCGGGCGCTCGGTGAGATCCTGCCCGCGGAACGCGGCGGCCATGGGGATGGTCGCCTTGATGTCGCGACCGGGATCCGTCTGCGTGACGGGGATCGCGGCGGTCTCGGTCGCGGAGGCGGCGTCGTCCTGGAGGACGATGCGGTAGTCGCCGATCTGGATCAGATCGCCGTGCTGGAGATCCTGGATGTGCGCGACGCGCAGCCCGTTGACGAAGAGCCCGTTGTAGCTGGAGCGATCCTCGAGGACGAAGTTGTCCTTCGGCGCCGGGTTGGCCGGCGGGGGCCCCACGTCTGCGTGGGGGCGATTGGGAGGCGCATGACCGTTCGCGCGCTTGCGCTTGATCCGACCGTGCTCGCGGGAGACGTTCCTCTCCGTGAGCCTGATCGTGTTCCCCTCCTGTCGCCCGATGGTGTAGTCATCGCGCGTAAGAGGGACGACCGTGCGTTTCCCTTCGTCGTCCTCGATGACCAGCTTCCACATGGGCGGAGCGCGGCGTCTCTCGTTAGTTGGCGAGCGCGGTAGCCGCGGGGTGCGTCTGAAGTGTATCGACCCGTTGCGTTCGAACGCAACCCATCGCACGACCAGCAGCGGTGGCGGAATGCAGAACCGTGAGTCTGGAAAAATTCAGCATGCCTGAAAGCGTCTTCTTTCCCCGTCCGCGCATCCCCCGGATGCTTGGCAGAGTCGTATCACCATTGATTGTTCTGGTGCTCGCCTTCTCTCTCTCGACTGTCGCTTGTTCGGGGGCCGTCCCGGGGACGATCGGGGCCAAGCTGGGGCAGCGGCCGGATGGCCGGCTCTTCGTGCGCGAGACGCCCGCGGGCGAGGGCGCGGCCCAGGCGGGCCTCGAGCTCGATGACGAGATCCTCGCGATCGACGGCCGGCCGGTGCGAGAGATGACCGAGGAGGACGTGAGACGCTCGGTCCGGGGAGAGGCCGGCTCGGTCATGACGCTGCGCGTGGAGCGCGCCGGCGTGGCGCGCGACGTCAAAGTGAAGCGCAGCCCCCGGATCCTGGAGAAGAAATGAGCGCCGTTCGCTGGCTGTACCTGCATGGATTCGCGTCGAGCCCGCGGTCGACGAAGGCGCGCGCGTTCGTGGCCTGGGGCGAGCAGCGAGGGATCGCGATCGAGGCGCTCGATCTGCGCGTCCCCTCGTTCGAGCACCTGCGCTTCTCGGCCATCAAAGCGCGGGTCCGCGAGGCGATCGGAGGCGATCACGACCGCGCGGTGCTCATCGGCTCGAGCCTCGGCGGCCTCGCCGCCTGCCGCGTCGCGGAGGACGATCCGCGGGTCTGCGCCGTGCTTTCGATGGCGCCCGCGTTCCAGCTCGCCGCGACGTGGCGCGCGAAGCTGGGCGCGACCGACTGGGAGACGTGGCGGCGCGCCGCCACCCTCGAGGTCGACGACTTCGCGACGAAGCAGAAGCGCCCGCTCGACTTCGGCTTCGTCGAGGAGCTCGAGACGCTCGACGCCGACCCGGCGGACGTGCGCGTCCCGGTGCTCGTGGTACACGGCACGAACGACACGGTCGTCTCGGTCGAGCGCTCGCGGACGTGGGCGCGCGGTCGGCGCAACGTGAAGCTGATCGAGGTGGACGACGCCCACGAGCTCGGCGCCTCGATCCCGCGCGTTCTCGCGGAGGCGGACGGCTTTTTCGGAAGCCTGCTCGGCGGGGCTTGACGCGCCGCGTTGTAGCGCCATGTTATGACGCGACGCGTTGAATTGACGCGTCGGGAGGAAACCATGGAAACTGCATCGAACACGCCTGCCACGCCCACCGTCGAGGCCGCGAAGAAGGTCGATTCCGTCGTCGACAGCATCTTCGACGCCGTCACCGCCTGGGCCGCGCAGGGCCTCACGGTCACGAAGACCGGTCTCGAGGCGAGCGCCCGCTGGCTCGAGGCGCGCGCGAAGGACGCCGGCGAGCTCGCGAAGAAGCTCGGCGAGCGCGACACCGGGACCGCCTGATCACTCGACGCGCTGAGGCTCACCTTCAGGGAGGAGCGCGATGAAGGCATCGCGCGCCTCGTCGACGCGGGCCTCGTCGCGCCCGTCGAACGTGAGCTTCGTCTTGTAGGCCGCGTCCTGCCACTTCGGGTACGAGCCGACGCCCACGTCCGGGAAGCGCGCGACGATGCCGTCGAGCAGCGGCTTGAGGTCGCCCTCGTCCATCTTCGTGAAGACGGCGCGCGAGACGTAGCTCGTGCCCGTGCCGATGCGGCCCACCACCACCGGCAGCTTCATGCGGAAGATCTCGGGGACCCCGGGCATCAGCCACACGTTCTGGATCCGGATGGTCGGCCAGCGGATCTCCGGGCTCGTCTCGAGCGTCGCGCCCTCGGGCACGAGCGCCATCTGGAGGTGCCCCGGGGTGCAGCGCTCCTGGTAGTGATCCCGCAGCATCTTCGCGAGCAGCGGGTCCTCGACCGCCGCCACGCCGAAGGCGCGAGCGACGCCCAGCACCGTCACGTCATCGTGCGTGGGGCCGACGCCGCCCGACGTGAACACCCAGTCGTGGGTGGCCGCGAGCGCCTTCACCTCACGGGCGATCTCGTCGATGTCGTCGAGGATCATGACCACGCGCCGCAGCTCGACGCCGAGCCCGCGGAGGGTGCGGGCGAGCACGTGGACGTTCGCGTCCTCGACCTTGCCGCTCAGGAGCTCGTTGCCGATGACGAGCGCGGCCGCGGTGGAGGGAGGAGCTAGCGCCACTCGAAGAAGCTACCAGCTAACCGCTCTCCGCCAACAGTCAGCTGTCGCCTTCCTTCTGTTACGCTCGCGCAGTGCGCCGGATCCTCGTGGTGGAAGACTCCGCGTCGACGCGGTCGCTCGTGCGGGCCATCCTGGAGGATCCCGCGCCCGAGGCGCGCGCGCGGCTCGGGCCGCTCGAGGTGACCGAGGCGCAGAGCGGGTTCGACGCCATGCGCCTCCTGCCGCGGGCCCGCTACGACCTCATCATCACCGACATCAACATGCCCGACGTGAACGGGCTGGAGCTCATCAGCTTCATCCGCAAGTCGGAGCACTACAGGACCACGCCGCTCGTCATCATCTCCACGCAGGCCACCGAGCGGGACGTCGAGCGAGGCCGCAAGCTCGGCGCCGATGCCTACGTCCCCAA
>JAYTHX010000457.1:0-24689 GCA_043732195.1 Polyangiaceae bacterium | reverse complement strand
GCGCGAGCGTGTACGGCAGCGGCGTCATCCAGTCCTCGACCACGACTTGGCGCTTCATGGCGCGCCCACGACGCAAGATCGGCGCCGCCGGCGCGGCGAGCTCAGCGGAGCTCGGCCAAGCCCAGCCAGCGGCCCTCCGCGCTCGGGGTGAAGCCTCTTGCGCGCTCGCTGACCACCGCGATCTGATCCTCGTGCCACAGCGGAATCATGAGCGCCTCGTCGCGGATGCGCCTCTCGAGCGCCGCGTAGATCACGCGGCGCGCTGCGGGATCGGGGGTCTGCTCGCCCTCGTCGAGCAGGCGGTCGACCTCGGCGTCGCGCACGCGTCCGCGGTTCGCGCCGTCGGGCGGGATCGAAGACGAGTGCAGGAACACGCGAAGCACGTTCGGCTCGGTCAGCTCGGGGAGCTGGAGCGTGGCGAGCTCGAAGTCACCGGCCCCGAGGCGACCGATGAGCGTGCCCAGCTCGAGCGGCACCACCTCCACGTCTGCGCCCACCTCCGCCAGCTCCTGCGCGAGGAAGCGCGCGATCGTGCCGCGCAGGCGATCCGTCGACGTCAGGAGCGTGAGATGGAGCCGTCCCTCGTGTGCTGCGGCCAGCGAGGCGCGCGCGGCCACGCGATCGGCGGGCCACGGCGGCGCTTCGGTGTAGGCCCAGTGCGCGGGCGGGAGCAGCGTGTTCGCGACCTCGGCGTGGCCCGCGAGGAGCGTGCTCGCCACGCGCTCGCGGTCGATGGCGGCGGCGAGGGCGCGCCGCACGCGCGGATCGGCGAGCGGTCCGCGGTCGGTGCGCGCGATCAGGTAGGTGAGGTTCGCGCCGCGGCGTGCGTTGACGGTGATGCCGGGCGCGTGCTCGAGCGCGGGCAACAGGGTAGGGGAGAAGCCATTCACCACGAGATCGGCGCGCCCGGCGTGCATGCGCAGCGCGCGCGCGTTCTCGTCGTGCACGGTCCGGAGCGTGACGCTGCGTGACGGCGCCGGCAGCGCCCCGCCAATCGCGGGCACGAGCTCGATCTCACCGGGCGCGCGCCGCGCCACCTGGTAGGGCCCGAGCCCGTCCAGCGAGCCGTCCGGGCGCGGCGGCAGGAACGCCTCGTCGGCCCGCAGGATGGGCACTTCGAGATCGGTGAGCACGGTGGCGTGCGGATGATGGAGGTGGATGAGGATGACGAGATCGCTCACCACCTCGATCTCGCGGATGGCCTCGACCACGCGCGCATGCCGCGAGCCCACCCGGGGCGATGCGAACGCCGCGATGCTCGCGCTCACGTCGCGCGCGGTGAAAGGCGCGCCCGAGTGGAAGCGCACGCCCGGCCGCAGCTCGACGCGCACCGTCCGCGCGTCGACCCACGTCCAGCCGCTCGCGAGATACGGCTTCGGCTCGAGCGTCTCGGGATCGAGGCGCACCAGCCCGGCATGGAGCAGACGCGTCGCGCGCAATGCCACCGCGTCGGTCGCGTGGCGCGGATCGAGCGTCTCCGCGTCGGTCGGCACGAGCATCTCGAGCGGGCGGTCCTGGCCGGCAGGGCGCGCCTTTCCGCCGGAGCACGCCGCGCAGGCCAGCGCCGCGAGCATCCCGAGCGCCCGCAGGACTTTCGCGCCGCGCCCGGGCGTCGTAAAGAGAGCCCGCTCATGCGCGCCCCTCCGCTCCTGGCCTCGCTCGTCTCGATCGCCATCGCGTCCGCGGTCGTGCTGGGCGGTCGCGTCTCGCGTTCCGAGCCCGACGCCGGCGGCGGAGGTGGAGGTGGTGGGAGCGGCGCCGCGGGGCGGTCCCCGGAGCTCGAGGCCGCGGTGCGCTCGCTCGTCAACGATCGCTCGCTGAAGGACGCGCTCGTCAGCGTTGTGGTCATGGATTGCGAGACCGGCGCCGTGCTCGCGCAGTCCGGCGAGCACGTCCTCGTGAACCCCGCGTCGAACGCGAAGCTTTACACCGCTGCGGCGGCCCTCGCGATCCTTCACGGGTCCCACAGGTACCAGACCACCCTGAGCGGCACCATCAAAGCGAACGCGGGCTCGGGCCTGGTGCTGCGCGGGCACGGCGATCCGTCGCTCCACACCGAGGATCTCTGGGCGATGGTCCAGGAGGCGAAGGCGCACGGCATGAAGCGCGTCGAGGGCGACCTCGTCGTCGATCAGCGCTTCTTCGACGAGCAGACCACGCCTCCCGCCTTCGAGCAGCAGCCGAACGAGTGGGCGTACTTCCGCGCGCCGGTCAGCGCCATCGCGCTCAACGGCAACACCGTGACGCTCACGGTGCGCCCGCAAGCGGTGGGCTCGCCGGCGGTCGCGTTCTTCGAGCCGCCGGGCTTCGTCGATGTCGAGGGCACGATCAAGACCTCCGACTCCGGCGCCGACACCGTGGGGCTCGAGCTGAGCAAGTCGGGGGAGGGCGGTCGTCGCCTCGCGGCGAAGATCGCGGGCGCGGTCGCGGTCGACTCGAAGCTCGTTCGCTACACCAAGCGCGTCGAGGACCCGCAGCTGCTCGCCGGCTACGCGCTGCGCGCGATCATGGAAGACAGCGGCGTGAAGGTCGGCGGCGACGTGAAGCTCGGCGCGAAGGAGATGAAGGAGGGCAAGGGCGGCGTCATCGCGCGGCACGAGTCCGAGCCGCTCTCGACGCTGCTCTATGCGCTCGGCAAGAACAGCGACAACTTCTACGCCGAGATGATCTTCAAGTCGCTCGCCGCCGAGGGCAAGACCCGACCGGCGAAGGCGCAGGACGCCGCCGAGATCGTCACGAGCTGGGTGCAGAAGAACGACCTCGGCGACACGGGCTTCGTGGTGAAGAACGGCTCCGGTCTCTTCGATGCGAACCGCTCCACCGCGCACAGCATGGCGAAGCTCCTGCGCTTTGCGTGGCAGGACGCGGGCATCAAGAACGAGTTCGTGGCCCAGCTCTCGATCGGCGGCGTCGACGGCACGCTCCACAAGCGCTTTCGCGACGTGCGCTCGCACCGCGCGATCCGCGCGAAGACCGGCACCCTCGACGACGCGATCGCCCTCTCCGGCTACGTCCTGGGCCCGCCGGGCAAGGGCGCGATCGCGTATGCGATCCTCTTCAACAAGGTGTCGGGGCGCGGCGGCGCGGCGCGGGCCGCGGCCGACAAGCTCGTCGAGACGGTGCACGAGCGGCAATGGAAGTAGCCGCGCGTCGCTACGGATGGTCGATGGTTCCGATGTCGACGACGCCGATCTGCTTGCTCTCGTTGTCGCGGCCACCCACCGAGTAGCCGCGCCGCGATCGTTCGTTCGGGATGGTGCCGGCGGGCTCGAACGCGCTCAGCGAGCCGTCGTCCCCGATCTTGGCGCGCTGGATGTCCGCGTGGACGAACGCCAGCTACGCGCAGGCCGTCGCCGAGCTCGCTGCCGCGCTGGCTTCGTGAGCAAGGAGATCTCTTGCGGCGCGGCCGCCCTCGCAAGCGACACCGACGGCAATGCGATCGTCCACGGCGTGCACGACGACGAGGCTGCGGGCATCCTGCGGATCGGATTGCTCAGAGCACGGCGCGCGAGAGCGGCGACACCGTGAGGTCGTCGCCGATGCGGTAGAAGTCGACGCGCTGCGCCTCGGTGTCGAGGATCACGAAGCCCGGGTTGTCCTCGCGCGCCAGCGTGCCCGCGTTCACCACCACGAGCGGCGTCTTCCCGGCGCCGCGCTCGAAGCGCCGCACCATCGGCATGTGGCTGTGGCCGCAGACCATGATGGCGATGCTGGCATCGAACAGCACCTTCAGCAGATCCTCGTTGCACGAGATCGCATAGCCGGCGTCGTCGGGCCCGAGCTTCTGCATGTCGTTCGTGCCCACGGCGTGACATAGCAGCAGCTTGCCGGCCGGCAGCTCGATGGTGAGCGTCGAGGGCAGTGATTTGAGCAGCGCGATGGAGGCTGGTGCGAGCGACGTCATGCGGTGCGCGAGCGGAAGCGTGCGCATGTCATCGTCGCGAATCCAGCGATCGTGGTTGCCGCGCACCGTGGTGACCTGGTGCTCGGTGAGCAGCGCGCACGCGCGATCGACGTCGCCGTGACCATCCACGAGATCGCCGACGCAGAGGAGGCGATCGACCCGCGCCTCGCCGAGCGCCCGGAGCGCGATCTGCAGCCGCTCGTGCTCCGCGTGCACGTCACCGATCAGGCCAAACCGCATTCCCCGTGATCGTGCCTGATCGCGAGGGGCCTGCGCAAGATCGCTCAGAAGCACTCGGCGAGATGGGAGACCGCCTGCTCGCACTTGCGGAATGAGCCCACACGCCAGAGGAAGGACCAGGGCCGCCAGCGAGGCAAGCCATCGAAGACGCAAGCCGACAGCGTTGGTCTGCCCGCTCGCCTCTCCAGATGACACGTCCTGACGCGTCGCGCGCCCGGCAGTTCTCGGGTACGTTCGCCGGACGATGGACGACAAGCGCAAGCTGAAGGGCATGCTCGCCCGCATCTTCTCGGACGCCATGGCCGAGGACGCGGAGCGCGCCGAGCTGAAGGCCTATCTCTCGTCGGGTGCGCTCTCGATGGCGGAGATCAAGGAGGTCTTCGACGACTTCGTGCAGACCACGTGGAAGATCACGATGGCCGACGGCGTGGTGAGCGCCATCGAGCGCCAGCGCCTGACCGAGATCGTGGACGTGCTCGGCCTCGAGGTCGAGTCGCTCCCGGTGGAGTGGGTCAAGACCCTCCGCGGCTGACCGGTCCTTCCGGTCTACAGCGGCTCGTACGCGACGTGGCCGTCGCGCGCGACCACCGCGAACGCGCGGCCGAGGACCTGTTCGCGATCGACGAAGCCGAACGTGCGACCGTCGCGGCTGTTGCCGCGGTTGTCGCCGAGGAGGAGCACCTTGCCGGCGGGGACGCGGATGGGGCCGAGATCGGGGCCGCCGCCGTAGTCGAGCGAGAGGGTGTGCTCGGTCGCGGGGCGGCCGTCGATGCGTACGTGGCCGTCGCGGACCTCGACGAGATCGCCCTCCACGGCGACGACGCGCTTCAGCAGCACCGCGCCCACCACGTCTGACTCGGTCGCGTGCTTCGACTCGGCGTCCGGCGGCTCGATGACCACGACATCACCCCGCGCGGGACGCCCGTAGTGGAGCAGATAGGTCTCGGTCAGCGGAAGGCGGAGCCCATAGGCGGCCTTCGACACCACGATGTGGTCACCGACATGGACGTTCGGCTCCATCGACCCGCTCGGGACGCGGTAGTGGTCCGCGAGCGAGGCCCGCGCGGTGAAGGCCACTGCCGCAGCCGAGCCGAGCTGGAGAACGGTCCGGAAAAAGCCGCTGCGCGTTCGTCGGGAGGTCACCATCCGGGCTGCAACAGGCGAGACCTCGGCCGGATTCCCGAGTACGCTCCGCCCGTGGCAGACATCGAGTGGGTCCTCCTCCGTTCCTTCGCCGACCAGACGCAGGCCAACCTGCTCGGTGAGTTCCTCGGCAATCAGGGCATCCAGGTCAGCGTGGAAGGCGCCTTCGCGTCGGGCGTGCTGCCCGGGGTCGAGGGCACCCGCGTGATGGTCCCGGGCGACTGCATCGAAGAGGCACGAGACGCCGCAGAAGCCTTCGACGGCACCCGCGACGACCTTCCGACCCCGATTCCCGGCGTGTAGCGGGGAGAAGCTGACAGCTCCAGCTGTCAGCTTCTCTCTCAATCCCGCATGTGCTTCCGGATCTTGCCCAGCGCCTGTTCCTGGAGCTGGCGGATCCGTTCGCGCGACAGGTTGTACTTGTCGCCGATCTCCTTGAGCGTCAGCTCGTCCTCGTCGTCGAGGCCGAAGCGCCAGCGGATGATGCGTGACTCGATCGGCGTGAGGTGCCCGAGCAGGCGCCGCACCTCCTCGCCCCACTTCTGCGAGACGAGGCTCTCGTAGGGCGACTGCATGTTGTCGTCCTGGAGGAAGTCGATGAACTTCCGCCCGTCCTCGTCGCCCACGGGACGATCGAGCGAGAACGGCGTCTCGGCCCAGGCGCCCTTCACCTTGTCGAGCTTCTCCTGGGGGATGCCCGTCTCCTTCTCGAGCTCGTCGAGGGTCGGATCACGGCCGGTGCGCGCGATGACCGCCTGGGTCGCCCGCTGCACGCGGTTGTGCGTGTCGAGCATGTGCACGGGGATGCGGACCGCGCGGCCCTTGTCGGCGAGCGCGCGGCTGATGGCGTGGCGGATCCACCACGACGCGTACGTCGAGAAACGATAGCCGCGCGCGTGGTCGAAGCGCTCGACAGCCTTCATCAGGCCGATGTTGCCTTCCTGGATCAGGTCGATGAGCGGGAGCCGACCGCGGTTGTAGCGCCGCGCGATCGAGACCACGAGGCGCAGGTTCGCCTTCACGAACTTGTTCTTCACGCGCTTCGCGACGCGGTTCATCTCGCCGATGCGCTCGAGGTACTTCTTGTACCCGGGCGTGTTCGCGAGCGTTGGGTCGGAGGTCGGACCCGCGGGCGCGGCGATGGCGATGCCCTCGTCCTCGAGGTCCTCGGTGGCGATCGCCTCGCCGAGCTTCCGCACGATCTCCTCGGCGTGCGCGATCCACAGGCGATCGGAGTCCGCGAGGCGGATGGCGCGCGCGAGGCTCTCGCACAGGGCGCGGTACTTCTTCTCCTGCTCGCGCGTGAGCTTGTTGCGCTGCTTCTTGTAAAGCTTGCAGAACTTGCGGAGCTCCGGGATCTGCGGAAGGTCGATGGCTTCCTCTTCCTTCGGGAGATCCTTCTCGAGCGTGTCGAGCGCGAACTCCGCAGCGGGGAGGTAGCTGAGGATCGCGCACCACTGCTCGACCTCGGCGCTCTCGACGTTGACCGCGGTGCCGAGCTCCTCGTCGGGACCCATCACCGGGTGGGTGGCCATCTCGCGGAAGTAGCGCGCGAGCATGGTGTCGCCGCCACCCTCTTCGCTCGCGACCTTCTTCTTGGTGGCGGGGGCCGGCGCGTCGCCCTCCTCGACCTCCGCGGCGGCGTCCTCGTCCTCGAACTCCTCTTCGAGCACGACGAGCTCGCCCTCGGCGACCTTGCTGGCCGGCGCCGCCTCGTCCTCGCCCTCGTCCTCGACCGACGGCGAAGACTCCTCGTCCGCGACGGGCGAGCGAGCGCTCTCCGCCTTTTGACGGCGGCTGCTGCCGGCGCTCGACGCGCGTGCGGCCGGAATGACCTGCGCGAGCGCGGCGCTGCTCTTCTTGCTCATGGGAGCCTCACTCTTGTCGGTTTTCGGAGACGGCCGGCGGGGCATGGGAAGCGTTCGAGAGCGTGCTGGAGATTTTGACAACGGGACGGTTCGGCGTCAGACCTTGTCGAGCGGAGCGGCGCCCACGAGGCAACGGATGACGGACGAAGGCGAAGGCAACGGCCATCGTACCGAGTTCCCGGCACCTGCGTGCGCCTGAAAAATCCTGCAAATTGCATTCCGAATGGAAGCGGATGTACGGACATCTGCGTGACCTCGCGAAGCTTGCACGCGCGTGCTGCCCGGGCGGTTCTGCTGGAGCCGCGACTGGGATTTGCCATCGTCCTGGGCTCCTTGATGCACGCGGCCGGCCATGCTGTGCTTGCCGCGGCCGGTGGGGTCCTGGCGCGCGCGCTGGCCGGGGGCGCGGGCCCGATGGACGGCAGATCCATCCGCGCGCTCCAGACGCTCGGCGCCGGGGACATGATGCTGGGGCTCGCGATCGCCGGGCTGATCGCGGCGAGCGCCAAGCTCGTCGGCGGGGTGGTCGCGGGCTGGGGAGAGGCGCGCGTCGCCGGTGAGGTCGGTGCGGAGCTCCGTCTCGAGGTGCTCGACGCCGTCCTCGCTGTCAACAAGGTGCAGGGCCCGCGACAGCGCGATCATGGTGAGCCACGCGCCGCGGTCACACGCGACGGCGGCGCGCGAATTGCCGACCTCGCGTCGCTCACCACGCACGTCGTGGATGTGGAGAAAGGGATCGCCCACGGCGTGTTCGCGGAGGTCCGGGCTGTGTTGCAGCTTGCGCCGCTGGTCGTGCTGCTCGCGCTCCTCGCGCCGCGGCTCGCGGGCAGCGCAGCGCTCGCGCTCGGCGGGTTCTCCGTGCTCGTCATGGTGGCGCGGCGGGCGCTCAAGCGGAATCGTGCCCGCGCCGCGCGCGAGTCCGAGGCGCTGCTCGGCGCGGCCGACGAGGCGGTGCGCCATGCTGATCTCTGGGCCACGTACGGCGCCGAAGGACGGATCCGCGCGCACGTTCGCGCGCTCGGCCAGACGCTCATCCGCACTGCCGCGCGGCTGCGGACGCGCTCGGCGCTGCTCTCCGGAACGAGCGAGGTGCTCGGCGCGCTGGCGCTGGTGCTCACGCTGGCGCTGGTCTCCGCAGGCGCGATCGGCGGCGTCGATCGCGGCGCGATCGTGCCGTTCGCGATCGCGTTCTTCATGGCCTACAAGCCGCTGCGCGAGATGGTGGAGGGGCGGCTCGCGCGCGGCAGGGCGGAAGAGGCGCTGGCGGAGGCGACCAGGCAGCGGGCGGCGCGGCCTGCGGACGTTCGTTCGACCGGCGATGTCAGAGGAGAACAGAGGACGGGGACGCGGCATGCGAGGTCGGAGTGGACGCTCGCGGCGCTCGCCGTCTCCCGGTTGCGGACCGCGCATGGATCGCACGCTGCGCTCTCCTTCGAGGTCCCGGCCGGGACGATTGTCGCCATCGTCGGGCCGACCGGGATCGGCAAGACGTCGTTGCTGCGTACCTTGCTGGGGCTCGAGCGCGCCATCGAAGGGAGCGTGGTCTGGGGCGGCGAGAGCCTCGACACGCGCGGGATCGGACCTGCGGAGCGGCCCTTCGCGTGGGTGCCGCAGGATGCGCCCGTGCTCGCCGATTCGCTCGCCGCGAACGTGCTCCTCGGCGCCGAGGAAGAAGGAGAGGAGGGCGCCGCGCTCGTCGCGAGGGTCCTCGAGGAGCTCGGCGCACGGTCGCTCGCGACCGCGGTCGGCGACGCGACGCTCGCGGGGGATCGCCGCGTCTCGGGCGGCGAGCGCCAGTGGATAGCCGTCGCGCGCGCCCTCGCCACGCGCCTGCCCGTGCTCCTCCTCGACGAGCCAACGGCCTCGCTCGATGCCGCCGCGCAGGCGCGGATGCTGCGCGCGATCGCGAGCCTCCGCGGCACGCGCACCGTCGTGATCGTCACGCATCGGCCGGAGCCGCTCGCGATCGCCGACGTCGTCGTGCGGCTGGAGCGGCTAGACCGAGAGGATGCGCAGGACCGGCCCGGCGGTGATGGTGACGCGCTCGGCACGCACCAGCTCTCCGTCGAGGACGTAGGCGCCGTCGCGCTCCGGGAAGCGCAGCGTCACCTCCTTCGCGAGCGCGTCGACCCCACCGCGTCCGAGGAGCGGCCGGCCGGCGAGGACGAGCGGGAGCTGCGGCCCGAGCCGTGAAGGCCCCAGCGCCGACGCCACGACGTGAAAGCGGTCGTGGTGCTCGCCAGCGCGGTACAGCAGCCGGATCCCGATGCCGAGGTTCTTCACGACGCTCGCGCAGATCAGGCTCGCCGCGTCGAAATCGGCGGTGACGCCGTCCACCTCGAGGGAGCACGGCACGGGCGTGAGCACGCGCCGCGCGAGGCGTCCGTGCACGAACGAGCCGGCGAAGATGCGCCCGACGATCTTCGCCGCGCTGCCGTACCCGCGCGCGCCGTCTTCGTCGTAGACCTCGAAGAAGCGCGACACGAGGCCGGCGCCGACGATGAAGCCGATCCGCGCTTGCCGGTCGTCGGTCACGCGCAGGGTCGGGCGCTTGCGCACGTGCGCGCGGCTGTTCGACACCGCCTCGACGAGCCGCGCGGCGTAGCGCGCCGCGTCGCCGCCGCCCGAGAAGAGACCGCCGCCCTTGAAGCCCCAGTTGCGCGCGACGGTGCTCACGGTACCGCCCGGCGCGAGGGCGATGGCAGGCAGCGCGTCCTCGCCGCGGCCCGCTGCGGTGAACGCCCGGCCGAGCGCGGTGACGCCGGCCATGTACGAGCCGTCGCCTCCCGCCAGGATGATCGCGTCCGGCACCTCGCGCGCGAGCTCCTCGGCCGCCAGCTCGAGGTCGGCCAGGGTCCGCGTCTCGATGACACGCATGCCGGTGCGCCGCGCTCGCAGCACGTCGAGGAGCGCCCGCGACGAGGTCTCGCTGCCCAGCCGCCGCGCGCGCCGGTTCACGATCGTGACGATCCGCGCGCCTCCGCCCTTCGGTCTCGCTATCGCCATGCCCCGCGCGAGCAGCTACCACGTGGCCTCGAAACGCGTAACCTCCATGAACATGAGACGCTGTTCTGCCGGGGGCGCGCGCGTCCTCCTCTCGATCGTCGTGTCGCTGTCCGCCACAAGCTGCGGGAGCCCGGCGTACCGCGCCGCGGAGAGCGGAGACCGCGCGAAGCTCCGCGCCGAGATCGAAGGCAAGCACCAGCGCGGGCTGCTCTCGAACCTGGAGGCCGCGAAGCTCGCGCGCGTGGTCGCCACGCGCGAGCTCGCCACCGCGAAGGACGAGGCCACCGCGACCGCCCGCGTCCAGGAGACGCAGGGCTGCGCCGCCGACCTCGACGAGGCGCTCGAGGACCGCATGAAGAAGCACGACGGCGCGGGCGCCGAGGCCGCGCTCCTGCGCATCGAGGACGGAAAGCTCTGCGACGGCGACGCGCGCGACTACCTCTCCGACGGCGACGATCGCTGGCGCGCCGTGGGCACGCGCACGCTCCATCGTGACGAGGATCGCAAGCGGCGGCAGGCGGCGGTGCTCGACCCCAGCCCGCGCGTGCGGCGCAGCGCGATCCGCGCCGCTGCCGGCGCGAAAGACGTCGCCGATCTCGATCTGCTCTTCGAGACGGCGCGCGTCGACCCCGAGCTGATCCTGCGCAACGAGGCGCTCCGCGCGATGAGCCAGATCCTCCGCGCCGACGACAGCGGCAAGGCCCGCGCCGCCGCCCATGCCACGCGACTCCGCGATCTCTGGATCACGGGGGACGACGCCATCCGCGAGGACATCGGCGTCGCCTGGGCGCTCTCCCCCGTGTTCGAGAACGGCGGGCGCGAGGCGCTGCGCGTCGAGATCGCGTCCGGCAAGGGCCCAGGTGCCATCGCGGCCGCCGCGGTGGTCCTGCGCACGGCGCCGCGCGACGCGGAGCTGGCGGCGTCGGCGAGCGCCTTGCTCACGCGCACCATCGCCGAGGGCTCGCGGCGCGACCGGCTGCACGCGGTGGCGTCGGCGCGCCTCACGGGCACCGAGCTCGAGGCGTTGCGCGCGGCCTCCAGGGAGGAGGATCGGGACATTCGTGTCCCCGCGCTCGCGCGCCTCCTCGACTCGAAGCCCGATCACGACAACGCGGTCCGCAGCCTCGAGCTCATCGCCGGGCAGGGCACCAAGGGCGGCCCGGCCTCGGAGGACGGCCCTACCCTCGAGGCCGCGGCGCGCGCTCGCCTCGCGCTCGCCTACGCCGGCGACGTCCGTATCCAGGCCTGGATAGAGCAGGATCTGGCTTCTTCGGACCCTGCGCGCCGCGTCGGGGCCGCCTCCGCCCTCGCCGCGCTCGGTCGACCGGCGCGCGCGGTGATGCTCCTCGCCGACCCTGACGCGAGCGTCCGCACGCGCGCCGCCTGCACCATGCTCGTCGCTGCGCGCCGTTGACACGGTGACTTTCGTGCTTGTAGGACTCGTGGCGTGATCCGTACGAAGCTTGCCTCCACCCTCCTCGTTGGCGCTCTGGCGCTCGGCTCCTCCGGCTGCGTCAAGAAGATGATCCTCAACTCGACGATCGCGTCGACCCGCATCGGTGCCGGCGCGGCCGATACGATCGGGGACTACGAGCTCGCGCGCGCCGCGGCCTCCGCCGGTGTCCTCCAGTTCGAAGGCATGCACCGTCTCGCGCCCGACAACGAGGACGCGCTCTTCCTGCTGATGAAGGGTTGGGCCGGCTACGGCTACGCCTTCGCGATGGACGACTACGAGGTCGCCACGCTCGCCGAAGACGACAAGATGGCCGACTACCACAAGAAGCGCGCGAAGCTCGCCTTCGACCGGTCCATCCTGTACGGCATGGAGCTCATCGGGCACGAAGCGGAGGGTTTCGAGGCCGCGACCAAGAACGCCGATACGCTCAAGGCGTGGCTCAAGAATGAGTTCGACGACAAGGACGACGGCCAGAACCTCTTCTGGCTCGGCTCGGCCTGGCTCGCTCGCGTGCAGCTCCTCAAGGACCGGCCCGAGTATGTTGCAAAACTCTACGTCGGCGTGGCGCTCCTCGAGCGCAGCCGCGAGCTGTACCCCGCGTTCATGGCGTGGGGCGCGACCTCGACCCTCGCCGCATACCACGCGCGCTCACCCATGGCTGAGCTGGAGGAGTCGAAGAAGCTCCTCGACCAGGCGCTCGAGAAGACTGGCCGCACGGCGCTCGGCATCCAGCTGAACTACGCGAAATACGCCTGCGCGAAGAACGATCAGGCGCTCTACGAGAAGATGCTCAACGAGATCGTCGCGAGCGAGGATCCCGATCCGAACCTGCGCCTGACCAACGCCGTCGCGAAGCGGCGCGCCACGCGCGGCCTCTCGAAGGCCGGCATGGAGGAGTGCGGCTTCACCCCCGGCGCCGCGCCCGCGCCTGCCCCCGCTGCCGCGCCCGCGCCCGCGAAGTGACGCAGCACGCCAGCGCGTCATCCGTTTGAATGGAGTCTCCGCCGAGGCGTCCAATCGTAGGCCCTCGACTCTGTTCGAACTTCGGGCCGATCTTTCGCTACGTTTCATCCGTCGCAGGGCACGGTGTGCCGGCCCTGCTGACCGAGGAGGTTTTGGGTCATGATGCGTAAGTTCCTTTTGGCGGTCGCCGCGCTCAGCACGATGGTCGCGATCTCCAGCCACGAGTCGAGCGCCCGCGCCGACGAGCCGAAGAAGCCGATCGAGATCAAGTTCGGCACGCTTGCGCCCCGCGACTCCGCCTGGGGCGGCGTGTTCCGCGCCTGGGCGAAGGCCGTCAAGGAGGAGTCGAACGGCACCGTCGAGCTCACCTGGTTCTTCAACGCGCAGCAGGGCGCGGAGGACGAGATGATCGGCAAGAGCCGCTCGAAGCAGATGGCCGGCGGCGCCTTCACTGCGACGGGCCTCTCGGCGATCTACCCGAGCGTCATCGCCATGCAGATGCCCGGCCTCTTCGACAACTGGGAGCAGCTCGACAAGGTCCGGAACGATCCCGACACCCGCGCGAAGCTCGAGAAGGGCATCGAGGACGGCGGCTTCAAGATCCTCGGCTGGGGCGACGTCGGCATCGGCCACATCATGTTCCGTCCCGACAACGGCAAGGGCGAGCCGGTCAAGCCGGACATCCACGGCCCCGAGCAGCTGAAGGCCTACACGACGTTCTACATCTCCGGCGACGCCATCGGCGCCACGTTCCTGAACAAGGTCGGCATCCAGGCGCCCAAGGCGCTCAGCGTCTCGGCCATCCTCCCCGGCCTCTCGAACCGTGAGAAGGGCGCCATCGACGTCATCACCACGCCGGCCATCGCCGCCGAGCAGCTCCAGTGGGCGCCCCAGGTCACGCACGTCCTCGACATGCCCGTCGGGTTCGGCATCGGCGGCCTCGTCATGAACAAGGAGATCTTCAACGGCCTCCCCGAGGACGCGAAGAAGGCCCTCCTCAAGACCGGCAAGAACGCCGGTGACCTCCTCACGGGCCGCATCCGCGGCATGGACAACGAGGCCTGGGCGCGCGCGCTCAAGGACAAGAAGGTCATCAAGCCGACCGACGCGGAGAAGGCCCAGTGGCAGGCGAAGTTCAAGGAGACCCGCGACCAGCTGAAGGCAGACGGCAAGGTCAACGCGGACATCTGGAACACCGTGATGAAGGCCGCCGGCAAGCAGTAGGGGAAGAGGCTGACAGCCGACGGCTGCCAGCCAGAGCGAGAGGCCGACAGTCCCGCGGGGCTGCCGGCTTTTTGCATTTTCTCGTCTCCTCCGACTGTCAGCTGTCAGCTGTCAGCTGTCAGCTGTCGGCTTCTCTCTGCTACCCTCGCCGCCGATGAGCGAAGAGGACAAGGGGGCGAGGAAGCCTTCCTCGCCGTGGCCGAGCGCCCGCAAGAGCGAGACCCCGGCGCCGCCCGACGTGACGGCCGCGCCCGCGCAGGACCCGGCACCGGCCGAGGGGCTCGAGAAGAAGGCCTGGGGCGCGCCGCTCGACAGGTTCGATCGCGCCTGGTCGAAGCTCGATGCCCGCCTCTGCGCGTTCGTTCTGCTCGCCGACATCTTCACGCTCGTCTTCTGGATCTCGCTGAAGGCGCTCTCCAGCACTGGCAAGGCCGGCTCGGGCTTCATCTTCCGCGTGATGCTCGCCGCGGCCGTGGTGGGCGGTATCGCGCACGTGCTGACGCGCAAGCGCGTGCGCGAGCACGAGCTCCTGACCTCGATGTTCGTCTGCATCGGCGTGCTGATCGGCACCGTCTGGGGCGACGCCGGCATGGAATACTTCGGCAACCTCCAGGGATGGCTGCAGAATGCATCCATCCTGGTGTTCTTCGGCGGCGCCAGCGAGATGGCGAAGCGCTTCACGCTCTGGCTCGCGCTCCTCGGCGCGTCCGTCGCGACCGCGCAGGGCAAGCACATCAACGTCGACGTCGTGATGCGCTTCCTCACCCCGAAGACCCGTGTGCCCGTCGCGATCATCGGCTGGGTCGCCGCGGCGATCGTGTGCTTCGCCGGCGTCTGGGGGTTCTTCGACCACCTCGCGGTCGAGGAGTACCGCGCGCCCACGCAGGTCGCGTGCGCCGACGACGCGACGCGGATGTGCAAGGCCACCCCGGGCTCCAAGATCGACGTCGTCCTGCACGACACCGGTCGCGATCTCTTCCTCGCCGGCCGCCAGCTCTCGCTCGACATCCGCACGCTCCCCAAGGTCCTCGGCGGCACGCCGTACGCGAAGACCCTCAGCGCGAAGGACTGGAACGAGTGGCTGCGCGACGGCGGCTGGGAGAAGCATTTCGACGCCGAGAAGGTGAAGGCCATGGAGCTGCCCCCCGAGGGCGACTTCCGCACCCCCGCCGTCACCTCGATGCCAGGCGGCGGTGAGCCGATCCTGAAGATCCTCGTGCGCGAGGTGAACTTCGTCTTCGCGTTCGGCCTGCTCGTCATCGGCGTGCGCTTCATCCTGCGCTCGCTCCTGGCCATCGCCGGCTGGGTGAAGGTCGACCCCAACGCCGCCCACGGCGACGAGGGGCTGGCCCACGCCCACGACCACAGCGCCCAGGCCGACCTCGTCGAGACCGCCATCAAGGAGACCACCCGATGAGCACCCCGCTCGTCACGGATGCGCCGAGCTCCAAGGCGGCGCGCGTGACCTTCGGCGTCCTCGGCGCCGTCGTCCTGATCATGGGCGCCGTCGGCGGAGCGCTCGCGGCGCTCGTCGCCGCGCTCGCGCTGCTCGGCACGCCGCTCTTCGCCATCCTCGGCGGCGTCAGCGAGCTCGCCTGGCTCACGCACGCCGATCCCGAGCAGCAGCTCCTGCGCCGACTCGCGCCGGACATCTTCGGTTCGCGCTTCGCGGGCTCGCCGATCCTCACCACCATCCCGCTCTTCACGTTCGTCGGCTACCTCATGGCCGAGTCGAAGACGCCCGAGCGCCTCGTGCGCGCGGCGACGTCGTGGGTCGGCTGGCTCCCCGGCGGCCTCGCCATCGTCTGCGTGCTCGCGAGCGCCGTGTTCACGCTGTTCACGGGCGGCTCGGGCGTCACCATCATCGCGGTCGGCGGCCTGCTGCTGCCCGCGCTCAAGGGGCGCGGCTACTCCGACAAGTTCGCGGTCGGCCTCGTGACCACCGGCGGCTCGCTCGGGTTGCTCCTGCCGTACGCGCTGCCGCTGCTCGTCTACGCCATGGTCACGGGCCTGGATTTCCAGCTCGTGAACAAGGCGGTGCTCTTGCCCGGTGCGTTCGTCCTCGCGCTGTTCGTGCTCTACGCCGGCTACATCGGCGTGAAGGAGAAGATCCCGCGCACCCCCTTCGACCTCAAGGAGGCGGGCGCCGCCACCTGGGCGTTCAAGTGGGAAATGGGCGTCTTCGTCCTGCTCGTCGTCGGCATCAAGTCGACGCTCACCGAGATCGACGAGGCCGCCGGACTGGTTGCGCTCTACACGCTCTGCATCGAGTGCTTCGTCTACAAGGACCTCTCGATCAAGAAGGACCTCGTGCGCATCGCGAAGTCCTCGATGGCGCTCGCCGGCGCCGTCATCCTCATCCTCGCGATGGCGAACGCGCTGACGAACTACGTCGTCGACCAGCACATCCCCGATCGCGTGCTCGAGTGGATGCTCCACCTCGGTCTCGACAAGACGTGGCAGTTCCTGATCGTGATGAACCTGTTCCTGCTCGTGCTCGGCATGATCATGGACGGCTTCAGCGCCATCCTCGTGGCCGTGCCCCTCGTGCTGCCGTTCGCGGCGCACTTCGGGCTCGGGCCCTTCCACGTCGCGATCATGTTCGTGCTCAACCTCGAGCTCGCGTTCTCGTGCCCGCCGCTGGGGCTGAACCTCTTCATCTCGAGCTTCCGGTTCAACCGGCCGGTGGTGAGCCTCTACAAGATAGCCATGCCCTTCGTGGGGCTGCTGGCGGCCGCCCTGTTGGTCATCACGTACGTCCCGCGCATCTCGAACCAGCTGGTCCTCGAGGACATCCAGGGCTGGCGCGTTCGCGCGGAGAAGGAGAACCGCACGCCGCGTGAGGCCTGGAAGCTCGAGTGCGTGCAGGCCGATCCGTCGAACCCGCTGCCTTGCTCCGATGCCGACAAGCTGAAGTACCCGAAGGGCCAGATGCCGGAGCCGGCCACCGCCGCGGCGTCCGTCGTCGATGCGGGGTCGAGCACCAGCGAGGACGACGATCTCGAGGCGCTCATCAAGGGCAAGGAGGCTGGCGCCCCGAAGACGCCGGCGCCCGGTCAGGAGAGCGACGACGACCTCGAGGCCCTCATCAAGGGCGGCGCGAAGGACGCCGCCGCCCCGCCTCCGCCCGCCCCCAAGCCGGGGCAGGAGACCGACGAAGATCTCGAGAAGCTGATCAAGGGCACGAAGTAGTGCAGTGGTGGGCGGTCGCCCTCCTCTGCACCGCAGCCTGCGGTGGGGAGGATCGTCCGCCCGCGGCGCCGCCCGCGGCTCCGCTGACGACGAGCCCCGCCTCGTCGTCCGTGATCTTCCGGGGCGATGCGGGCGCCAGCGCCGACGCGCTCGATGCCAGCGCGCCTCTGCCTCCGCTGCGGCCGCTGCCTGCGCCCGACTCCGAGCCCGAGCCCGAGGCGCAGTTCGGTCCGGGCTCCGTGAAGCCCTCCGACCCGCATCCGTTCCGGCTTGCCGTTGCGCTTCGCGCGCTCCGGGCGAGCCCCAGCGGCGCGAAGCTCGCCGCGCTGCTCTCGCTCGTGCCTGCAGTGATCGACGGCAAGACGAAGACGGGCGTCGACCCGTTCGCGAGCGGCGAGTGGCTGCTCGTGTACGGCGCGCACGCCGAGGCGCCGGGGGCGAACGCGAACGTGGTGCGTCACGCGAAGCCCGAGGCGGAGGTCACGAAGGCGATCGCCGCAGCGGGGTTCGAGGCCCGCGACGGCGGTGCGAGCAGCGGCGTGCAGGCGTCGCTCTACGGCGTGAAGGAGCCGCTCCTGCGCCCGCAGCCGGCGACGCTCGCGCTGGTGCCCGCCGACCGCGCGGGCGATCTCGCGAGCGCGCTGAAGGGGCCGATCGATCCCGGAACGAAGGCAGGAGAGCTCGCGCGCGTGTTCCTCGCCGAGCCCGCGAAGGTGCTGCGCATGCTGCCCGGCGAGGTGGTGCGCGCCAACGCGATCGCGAAGCCCGCGGCGGACGGCGGGCTCGACCTCGCGGCTGACGCCGAGTGCGGCGACGCCGCCAGCTGCACGGCGGCCGCGACGAAGCTGACCGGATTCGTGGCGCGCCAGAACTCGATGATGGTGCGCATGGTGACGCGCAGCCTGTTCTCGGGCCTCGCCATCAAGGCGAACGGGACCAAGCTCGAGGCGACGCTGCACGCGACGCCCTCCCAGGTGAACGCCATCGACGGTCTGCTGCGCGCCCAGCTTGGTCTGCCGTCGCTCGCTCCGCCGCGCGAGAAGGAGAGTCGCTGAGCCGCGGAGGCGAGAGAGAGAGTCAGTCCGCGTAGCGGAGGCAGAGCGAGTGCTTCTCGCCCGGGACGCAGCTGCACAGCTCGCGCTCGTCGGGCTTCGCGCTCGGGCTCCACGAGGGCGGCGCGTCGTTGGGGAGGCACGAGCGCCAGATGTCGAGCGTGACGTAGCCGGCGTCCGGCGAGTGCTCCGCGACGCACTTGACCAGCCTCGGGCGCTGCGACGAGGGCGCATCCTCGCCCGTGGAGCCGGGGTCGGTGGCCACCACCGCGCCGCCGCAGGCCACGATCACCGCGCCGGGGAGCGCGAGGAGGACGCGAATAGACCACCCCGAACGAATAGCAAGAGGGTCGGCCGGCCGGCACCGGCTATTGTGCCGAGGCGATGGTTCGTCGTGGTGTTCACGTGCTGTGCGTCGCTTCGGCGCTGGGCGCGGCAGCGCTGGTAACGCGCTCCGCACACGCCACGAATCCCCAGGAGCAGCAGCTCGCGCAGGCGCTCTTCGACGAGGCCCGCAGGCTCATGGACGCCCGGCGCTTCGCCGAGGCTTGCCCGAAGCTCGCCGAGAGCCAGCGCCTCGACCCGGGAGGCGGTACGCAGCTCAATCTCGCGATCTGCCACGAGAAGGAGGGCAGGCTCGCCACCGCGAAGCTCGACTACGAGGAGGCGCTCGCCCTCGCCGCGAAGGACAACCGCAAGGATCGCGAGCAGATCGCGCGCGAGCGCTCCGCCGCGCTCGCGGTCACAGTCCCGCGGCTCAGCGTGGTGGTCGGGCCGGGCACGGACACCGAGGGGCTCGAGGTGAAGCTCGATGGGCTCGTGCTGCGCCGCGCCGCGTGGGGCGTGGCCACCACCGTCGATCCCGGCACGCACCTGATCGAGGCCACCGCGCCGGGCCGCACCACCTGGACCACCAGCGTGGCGGTGGAGGCGTCGCAGCGGCGCGCCGTCGAGGTACCGGCGCTCGCGCCGCTAAGCGTGCTGCCGGCTGGTGAGCCGTCGATCGTCATCGCGCCGCCGCCGCCGCCGTCCGCCGAGCCCGCGCCTGCGCGCGAGCCGGCGCCGTACTTCCTCGCGCCGAAGAAGGCGAACCCCGTCTTCTACGGCGCGCTTGCCGTGACGCTCGCCGGGGTCGGTACGTCGGTCATCACCGGCGCGCTCGCGCTCTCTGCCCGCAGCGACGCGAAGAGCGCCGGCTGCCTGCCCGATCGGCAGTACTGCCCCGACCAGCAGGGGTACGACGCCGCGGACCGCGCGAGCACGATGGCCTGGGTGAGCACCATCTCCCTCGGCGTGGCGGCCGTCGGCGCGCTCGCGATGCTCATCGCGCCTTCGAAGATCCGAGGTGAGAAGCCGGCGGTGCGCGCGGGCGTCCTTCCTGGTGGCGCGTCCTTCGACCTGACGGGCACCTTCTGACGATGCGAAGTATGTATTCTGCATCGATGCTGGGGCGCCTGCTGTGGGTCGCACTCACGCTGCTGCCCGCCTCGGGATGCGCGCTGGTCGTCACCTCTTTCGAGCACTCCGAGCACTGCCAGGTCACGGGTTCGTCGGCGTGTGGCACGTGCATCCGCAAGGTCTGTCAGCTCCCGGTCGACGCGTGCTGCGGAGACGCGAGCTGCCGTGGTGAAGACGGGCACTCCGCGATCCTCGACGGTCTCGACGCGTGCGCCGCCGGCGACCAGTCCGCCTGCGCGCTGGCGCTCGCGACCGCGGCCACCGGTCCCGCCGCGGCGGCGGGCACGTGCGTCTCGACGATGTGCAAGGAAGGCTGCGTCGGCAGCGCCGTGGTCGAGGTGCCCTGGACGTGCGGCAGCACGCCTTCGAAGCAGCAGCCGTGCGCGAAGTGCGTCCTCGAGTCGTGCGCCTCGGACATCGCGGAGTGCTGCGCGAGCTCGCCGTGCAAGTCGGACGCGACCGTGGCGCAGGACATCGGCAGCTGCATCGGCGGGGACAAGGGCCGCTGCACGTACCGCATCGCCACCGAGGGGGCCGTGGGACTCCAGGGCAAGATCCGCGGCTGCATCGCCAAGCAGTGCGCGTCGCAGTGCCTCGGCCGCACGCACGAGAGCTGCGACTACTACGAGGCTGGCTCGTACTGCAGCTGCAGCGATTCGGAGAAGGCCAGCGGCCCGGCGTGCCCGGGCAAGCAGGTCACCGGCGACTGCGTCCTCGGCGCGAAGGGCTGCACGTGCGGCAACTACGCGTGCAAGAGCAGCTCGATCTCGTACCAGGGGTGCTCCTGTCAGTTCACGGGACTGACGGCCGACACCACAGGTTGTAACGCGCCCACGAACGGCGTGTGCTGCCTCACTTTCGATGGTCCTGGCCCGACCTGCGAATGTTCGAATCTGAATTCGTTCTGCTACCGGGGCGAGTACTCGGTCAAGTCTTGCGACCTCGAGGTCTTGCGCCCCATCCTGGAGAACGCCTCCGCGTTCGTCCCGACGTGCTCGAACTAGTATGGTCGAGCGCGTATTGGCGATCTTCGCGCCAAACGCAGCGAACGAGGTTCGAAGCGGCTCTGCCTGCCGGCGGTCAGGTAGCGTGCCCCACGTGCGGTCGAGCATCTCAGGCGTTCGCGACGTCCCGAGCTGTTCTCACTTCGGCGCGGTGAACAGGGCCTTCGTTTTTCCATTCGCGTCCAGCTGTTCGACGACATCGTTCGCGCCCTGTTGGGTGACGCGCAAGATCATGCCGCTGCTGTCGTCGACGCCTGGCGACATGCCGCAATCGATCCGCACCAGCATGTTGTCCGGTGAGACCGCGATCATGCCCTTCGAGCCAAGGGCGGACGGATCGTGTCCGAACGTGATGTGCTTCACGCCGAGCGCGGTCGCATTATGGGCAGCCGTCCCCGCGTTCGAGTACCAGGACCGCGATTCGAGGATCGAGGTTGTCCCAACGATCTCGGGGTCGTTGTAGTCGGCATGCGCCTTCACGGCAGCTTCGAACGTCGCCTCCAGCACGGCAATCGTTCGACCCTGGGTATCGCCTGCATGTGAGAAGAACCATCCGCCGACGCGGGCTCCGAAGGGCAACAGCCGCAACCAGGCGCCGCGCGGGTCCGCGCCCGAGGCGACTGCGGCAGGCGTCACGCCTTTCGTCGCCAGCTCGGTATCGATGCCGGTCGAAGCGCTCGCTTTCGAGTTCGTCGGGTTGACGAGAAACTCGGCTTCGTGGTTTCCGAGCGTGACGATGACAAGACCTCCGCCCTTCTTGGCGTCCGCTTGGAGGACCATCAAGAAGTCGAGAACCTCGACGCTCGACGGCCCCTTGTCGATCATGTCCCCGGTGACCACGAGCGTCGCATTGCCTGCTCCCCAATGAGCGTCGGTCGAAGAGGAAGGCGCCTGCGAGGTGATGTGGTTCACCGTGAGGAGCGCGGCAAGACGGTCGTAGCCCCCGTGTACATCGCTGATCGCGTAGAGGATCGGCGGGGCGGAGACGTCGACGATGGCCGGAAAGGATTTCCAATCGCGTCCGCCCGGCGACGACCCGCTGCTGCCGCTCGACGCGGCTCCGCTTGTGCCACCCGTCGCGGCGTCGCCTCCCGGCTGCGAGGCGGGTCCACCGGGGGTCTCTGGTCCGCCCCCGTTGCTGATGTCGCCGCTCGTGCCAGACGACGGCGACGTACTGCATGCGGCGAGCAGGAGAACGAGAGGGAGGACGCATCGCATGGGGCGCACCGTACTCCAAACGGGCCATCCGTCGAGGTTAGGACCTGAATTTGGTCGCCGTGGGGGGCGGGCGCGCACATCTCCCCGGATTCAGGCCCCCGTGCCGCAGCGGGAGAACAGGCGATCCAACGCTGGTCGCCAGCACCCCCTCGAACGGCGAGGGCACCTGCGGAAAAGCGGGCACGCGCCGACCGGATCTGGCGATCGTCGCAGAGCGTGCCGGGCGTCGCCAATTTCAGCCGCGGCCGAGATCGCAGCCAGAAGGTCCGCCGCGCCTTGCTCGAGAGAATTGCTCGAGCGCGCCGCGGGTGTTGGCGCCCCAGCACCGAACACCCGAGGCGAAAGAACCACGTGTACTGTGCAATAAACAAACCGGGGCTTCGCTCCGCGCGGCTCTAGTGTCACCCCGAGGGATGACACGTGTTTCTGAAGCTTCGGCCGCGCGCGGCGTCTACCCCCATGCCCAACCGTTTCGCAGCGCGTTTCATTCCAACCTCTGGAGAACGACCATGAACTTACGCCCCCTCTTGCTGACTCTCCCGGTTCTGCTCTTCGCCCCCGTGTTCTCGCAGGCCTGCACCGTCACCAGCAACACCAATAACCCGGACGGTGGCTCCAGCGGCTCCAGCGGCTCCAGCGGCTCCAGCGGTTCCAGTGGCTCGAGCGGCTCGAGCGGCTCGAGCGGCTCCGACGGCGGCAGCATCTGCGCCATCGCGAACCACACGCGCGAGACCGCGTATCCCATCGGGCTAGGCACGGCCTATTCGGCCTGCCTCGCGGAGAACGACCTGAACTTTTACTCGTTCACCGCGCCGGCCGACGCCGAGGGCGGCTACGTCGTGACCGACATCACGAACGTCTCCGCCTCCGGCTATGTCAACGCCCACTTCTTCACGAGCTCGGACAACGGCAAGATCCTCGAGACCCAGCCCGCCAACGCCGGCGCGTCGCTGAAGCTCTACCTCGCCGTCGCCCCGGGCGTGAATTACACGTTCCAGGTCGATCACTACGCCGGCGGCCCCGCGTTCACGTACGACATGAAGCTCGCGTACACGAAGAACGACGACCCTTCCGCCGCCGCGAAGACCAAGGCGACGGCCGTGCAGCTCGTGCTCGGCAAGCCATCGTCGGGCCTGTTCATGGCGGGCTACAAGGCCGCCACCATCCCGGAGGCGGACTACAATCGCTACTTCAAGATCGACCTCACGGCGGGCACCGCCACCGTGAAGCTCGAGAACGTCGCGAGTGACGTGTTGTCGCTGTTCGAGGTCATCGACTCGTCCAACACCGTGGTCGCGACGGTCACCGCCCACAACGACGGCGCCAACCCGGCGTCGACGCCGGCTGTGAGCATCCCCTCCACGGGCACCTACTACATCGTGCCGGGCCTCTACGCCGGCGGCAGTCTGAAGGCGGCGGGCCAGGGCCCCGTGCCGGACAGCTTCACGCACAAGTACACGGTCACCGTCACGCAGCCGTGATTCGCTGAAGGTAGCGAGCGCGCGCGTCAGGCTCATTCGGGCAGGGCGCGTGCGCCCGTTGCCGCACTTGTACGACGTCGGCAAGAATGTCCGAGCCGCGTGCGTGAGCCAGGTCAGCGCTTCTTCCGCGGCCGGGAGACGCCGAACCGTTCGAGCGGCGAGACCAGCGTGCCGCGCGAGATGCCGAGCAGCTTCGCGGCTTGCGTCTGGTTTCCGCCGCACATCGCGAGCGCATCCAGGATGCGGCACTGCTCGAGCGTCGACTTGTCCTTGAGCGGCCCTCCGGCGCGATCCTGGGAAGCGGCCGGGGTCGTAGGGGCGCCGCCTGCGCCCTTGGACGAGCTCAAAGAGGTCGGCGTTTCCGTCGATGATGGAAATGTTCTTCGACGATTGTCGTATAAAGGGGCGATCGGTCTTCTCCTTGCCCGTCCGATCCCGCTGGCGTTTGCTCCTCTCGCTGGCGTACCCCGAGGGCATCGGGAAGAGCCTTGGAGTTGGTCAAAAAGGGTCGGTTTTTCCGGGTGCGGTGTAGTTCGTCGCCAGTTTGCAGCCCCATGCAGCCACGCTATTTGCAGGGTCATGCAGCCAGAGGGACGGGTCGAGCGACCTCCGGAATCATGCCCCGTATCGAGGGCGGGGTCGATCGACAAAATCCGTCCTCGCGACGCATGCGCCCGGGAGAGTTTTGCAGGGTCATGCAGCCACCCCGCCGGACGCCCCTCTCCCTGGAGGCGTCCGGAGGGTGTCGCTGGTCAGCGTCGACGTCGTGGTCGCGCGCGAGCCTTCTGCGCGGGAGAGGGTGGCGTCGGACCGTCGGCGTCTAGCTTCGGCTTGAGCCTGGGCCGGTACGACTCACCCTCCATGACGAAGTCGTAGGCCGCGTTCTTGAATCGGTCGACGGCGCTCTGCGCGAGCAGCACGTCGTCGAACATCGCGAGCCACTCGGCGGTGTCGCGGTTGCTCGTGACGATCATCGAGCCTCGGCCCGTGCGTTCGAGGAAGAGTTGGTAGACGTCCCTGCTCTCCTCCTTCGTCATCGGTTCGAGCGCGAAGTCATCGACGATCAGCATGTCGACCGATGTGAGCGCGACCATCTCGGCGTCGCGCGAGTTGTCGAGTCGGCTTTGTCGTAGCGTCCGCAGCATCTCGTCGGCGCGTGTAAAGCGCACGTGATAGCCGTGACGGCAAGCGATGTGGCCGAGGGCCTGCGAGACGAAGGTCTTTCCCACGCCGACGGGCCCGAGGACGACAACGTGGCGATGCGCTTCGAGGAAGCGAAGACTCGTCAGCTCGGCGAGCATGCGCTTGTCGAAGCTCACTTTCGACGTCTTGTCCCACGTCTCGAGACGCATCCCCGGATCGAGGCGCGCCTCGCTGGCACGGAGATCGGCAGCGGTGTTGTCGCGGCGCGCGATCTCGTCGGTGAGGATGAGCAGCAGGAGATCGTCGAACGACATCTCTTGCTTGTCGGCGAGCACGA
>JAYTHX010000456.1:0-9248 GCA_043732195.1 Polyangiaceae bacterium | reverse complement strand
CGGTGCGCGCGCCGAGCACCACCGAGGGGAGCTGCGCGTCGATGTCGGCGAGCCAGCGCGCGCACTCGGCGCGGACGATGCCGGGGCAGGCAACGCTGGCGCAGGTGAGGAAGCTCGCCTTGGCCTCGAGCCAGCGTCCGTCGTCGCGGACCTTCTGGCCGTGCGTGGCGGCGTCGATGCAGGCCTGCTTCGAGGGCTCGGCGCGCGCGGTGGCGATGCCCGCGCCGGAGGCCGCGAGGAGCGCGAGGCCAACGACGGCGCGCCGGAGCCGCGCGCGGTCAGAAGCAGCGCGGGTTGAAGATCTTGCGACCGGCGTCATCGAGTGTGTAGGGCGGATTGCAGCCGGGACGCGAGACATGACGCGCGGAGGATGCAGGCTTCGCACGTGGCGCGGGCGCGAGCTCGCCGTGCGCGCGCTCGGCACGCTCGGCACGCGCGGCCGGGCTCTCGGCGATCGCGGACGGGGCGGGCGGCGCGGGCGGCGCGGACGGCGCGGACGGGGCGGACGGCGTGAGCGCGGGTGCCGGGCTCTGCGGGGGCGGGAGGGCCTGGACGGTGAGCGCGGCGCGCTCCGTCCCGAGCGACATCGACGCGGCGCGCGCGCGCCACGCGCGCACCCCGAAACCGGCGAGCACCAGCGCGAGCAGCGCGGGGGCAGCGAAGATCGCGAGCGCGCGCAGCGAGGATCGCCGCGGCGCACCGGCGACGATGAAGGGCTCCCCTGCGGCCATCGCGGCGTGCTCGGGCATCGCGGCGTGCTCGGGCATCGCGACGTGCTCGGGCATCGCCGCGTGCGTCGGCATCGTCGCCGCCGCCGCCACTCCGGGATCTGGCTCGCGTTCCACGCGGGCGAGGCGCTCCTCGGCGATCGCGACGGCGTCGCCGGCCACGGCCTCGAGCCAGCGCGCGATCTCCCGCGGCGTCGCGGGCGGGACGGCGCGCGTGAGCTCCTCGGCGAAGGCCAGCGCGGTCGGCGGCCGATCGGCGGGTGAAGCGGCCAGCGCCGCACGCAGCGCGCGCTCGAGCGCGGGCGGGCGCGGGCCATCCGCGCCGCGGCTCTCCTTCCCTGATCCACCTCCGCTCGGCGCGACGGCTCTCGCGGCGTCGTCGTGCCCGGCGCGCGCGCCGACGAGCATCTCCTCCAGCACGAGCGCCGCCGCGTACACGTCGGCGGCGCGGGACACCGCCTCGCCGGCAAGCTGCTCGGGCGCCATGTACGCGCGCGTGCCCTTGGTGTCGCCGGTGGCCGTGACCGCGAGGCGGCGCGTCGCCTTCGCGACGCCGAAGTCGATGAGGCGAACGGAGCCGTCCTTCCCGACGAGCACGTTCTTCGGCGAGACGTCGCGATGGACGATGCCCAGCGGCCTCCCCTCGGCATCACGCGCCTCGTGCGCGGCATGCAGGCCGTGCAGCACGCCGACGATGATCGCCACCGCGATCGGCGGCGCCACGGGTCCATCGGCGCCGCGGAGCACACGGGCGAGCGACTCGCCGAGCACGTACTCCATGACGAGCGCGACGGCCCCGTCGTGCTGGAGCACGTCGAGCGTGCGCACCACGTTCGGGTGCTCGATGCGCACGGAGAGGCGTGCCTCGTCGATGAACATGGCGCGCAGCGCCGGCTCGGCGGCAAGATGGGGGTGCAGCCGCTTGACCGCGACCACGCGCGCGAACCCTTCGGCGCCGCGCAGCTTCGCGAGGTGCACGCGCGCCATGCCGCCGGTGCCCACCTCATCGAAGAGACGGTACCGGTCGATCGTGAGAGACGGTGCGGGCGGCGGCTCGGACACGGGCAGGCCTGGTGATCGTAGCACCGGTCGCCAGCGATTCGCCCTGCGGGGTCCGGCTCGTGGTCGCTGCATGCTAGATTCGCGGGCGATGCGCGCGGCCTTCGTTCTGCTCGCGGGCCTCCTCCTCGCGGGCGCCTGCTCGCCGCTCGCGTGCTCCTTCGGCATCGACGTGCCCGCGCTCTCGGAGTGCCGCGACCGCGATCGCGACTGCGGCGCGGCGGACGAGGGCCCTTCGTCCGGCGAGGCCGGCGAGGGTGGCGCGCCCGACGACGGGTCGTCGCCCGAAGCCGCAGACTCCGCGCCGACCACGTGCCCCACGGGCCGCGGCCCGGCGATGGTGCGCATCGCCGCTGCGCCGGCGTTCTGCATCGACGCGAGCGAGGTGACCGCTGACCAGTATGCCGCGTTCCTCGCCTCGCCCGAGCGTCCGGCCCCTGCGCGCCCCGCTGCGACGTGCAAGGCGCGCACCGACTTCACACCGAAGGGCGCGTGGCCGGCGGCGCCGGGGCGCGGCACGACGCCCGTGGTGTACGTCGACTTCTGTGACGCCCAGGCGTTCTGCGCGTGGTCGGGCAAGGCGCTATGCGGCGCGCGCGGCGGCGGCGCGCTCGACGTCGCGATGATGAACCGCGCCCCAGGCGATGGGTGGTTCGTGGGCTGCGGCGGGGCGGAGGGCAGCTACCCGTACGGCAACGTGTATGATGCAGACAAATGCAACGGCGTCGACCACGGCGTGACCGCGCCGGTGCCGGTCGAGAGCCTCGGCGCGTGCCGCACGCCATCGGGCGCCTTCGATCTCAGCGGCAACGTCTGGGAGTGGACGGACACGTGCGAATCGGACGTGGACGTCGCGACCGACCGCTGCTTCGCGCGCGGCGGCGCCTTCAACGCGCCCGCTGCGGAGCTGAAGTGCGCGAGCCGCAGGGCCTCGACGCGCGGCGAGACCGATCCCACGATCGGCTTCCGCTGCTGCGCGCCCTGAGCGTGACCTAGATGCCGAGCTTCAAGGGGCTCACGGCGCGTCCAGGGCGGCGGAGGCGAACTCGTCGGCGTCGAAGTCTTCGTCGCAGTCCCCGTCGTCGTCGTCCTCGTTCTCGTTCTCGTCCTCGACGACCTCGATGGCCGCCGCCTTCGCGAGGATGGGGAGGCGGCGCTTGCCGACCGCGCCCTCGTCGACATGGTCGCGAAGGGCCGACATGTCCTCGAGCGCCTCCAGCTTGGCGAGGGCCGCCACCTCGACCTGACGGATCCGCTCGCGGGTCAGGTTCATGATGACGCCGACCTCCTCGAGGGTGCTGCCGCCGCGATCGGCGACGTCGAGCGCGCAGCTCTCACGCATCTCCCAGATCTCGAGGTCGGGGAAGTTCACCTTGATGGCCCCGGTGCGGGCGGAGACGTCGAGATAGAGATGGTGCGCGCACGAGACGAAGGAGCACGGGCGCTCGCTCTGCGCGCAGTCCTCGCGCAGCTTCGGGCGCACGACGCCATCGACGTCGGGATAGAGCAGGCGCCCCATCTCGAGCTCGCGCTTCGTCATGCGCTTCACGTTGATGGTGCGAGCGCGTACGTCGCGCTTGCGACGCGAGCGGCGCTGCTCGCGCGTCAGCGCATCCGGCGCCTCGCCGCTCGGCTCTCCAACGATTGCGATCTTCGCGTCCATGGCGTCCATGTCATGTCCCCCGGCGCTGCGAGCGGAACTGCATCGGGCGGCGCGCTGCGCGGGACCGAGGTCCTACAGCTCGCCACCTCTAACCCCCTCACCGTGTGCGCCGTGCTCGCGAGAGCGAGACGGCCAGGCGGCCTGGCGGCTCACATCGGGAGTCCGATGGAGAGCGCCGGCCAGCGTTCTATGGGAGGGACTCTATTCCGGGCAAAAGATCTCGGTCAACGCGGCGATCAGATTTCTTTTGCCGCTTTCCATAATGAAACTGTGTTCGCGAGGTTAGATCGCTGCCGTGACAGGCAATGTCAGGGGTGGGCCGCGTCGTCCCGGCCGAGGAAGAGCACGATGTGGCCCTCGCCAACGATGAACGCGACGTCACTGCCCGACCGAGCCTGGCAACCTTGCGGCCTCGTCAGCGCAGCGACCTCACCCGAGCCGGACCAACCGGGCGCGCGTCGCGCCGTCGTTCGCGACGTAGAACACGAGCATCTGCCCCTCCGCTTCCGACGACGAGACCGCGTGCACTGTCAGGTCGAGCAGGCCCGCGCGCGGATGCACGAGTCGTTTCCGCGAGACCGCCTTCTCCGCGACGTACGGCTCGTTCCACAGGTCGACGAAGAGCGGTGACCTGGAGGAGAGCTCGGCCAGCAGGGCGAGCAGTCGCGGATCGCGCGGCTGGCGCGCGAACGCTCCTCGAAACGTACCGACCGTCTCGCGGGCTATCTTCGCGTGGTCGGCGAAGAGCTTGCGCGCGCGTGGATCGCAGATCGTGAACCAGGCCGCGTTCTGTCCGAAGGGGCCCGCGCCGAAGCCGTCGAAGAGCGCGTTCCCGGCTTCGTTCCGCGCGAGCACGTCGAAGCGTGGTCCCAGGATGAGCGCGGGGACGCCGAGCGCGCCCAAGGCCGCGACGAGCGAAGGAGACGCCTCGTCGCCATTGGCGATCGGCGCGGGCGTCTCGCCGCGCGCGAGTCGGTAGAGATATTTTCGCTCCGGCGCCGAGAGCTCGAGCGCGCGCGCCACCGCATCGAGCACGGTGGCGGATGGATTGGTGGCCCGGCCCTGCTCGAGGCGAACGTACCAGTCGACGCTCATGGCGGCGCGCTCCGCGACCTCCTCGCGCCGCAGGCCCGGCGTCCGCCGGCGCCGCCCCGACGCGCCGCCCGCGTCCTCGGGTACCCGCCGGGTCCGCATCTTCCTCAGGAACTCACCCACCGACGTCATCCTTGGGTGGTAGCTCCAGTCCTGGATTGATGCCACCCTGGTTGGGCACACTGCAGGGACGACGACGGCTTCGTCAGCGAGCTGGAAGAGGCGCAGACGCTCTACGTCGCGGCGCGCCGGACGTCGCGGGCGTGAGCTCCTCGCCAACTCCGACGTCGATGCGCGAGGAGTCGAGCGAGCAGCTCCAGCACGGCGACGTGGTTGCCATGCGTCGAGACCCCAGGGAACTGGGAGCTGAGCCTTGAAAGTGATAAGCGAGTAGGTCCAGAGGTTCCCATGCGTCGTCTCACTCTCGGTGCGTTCCTGGTGCTTCTGCTCTGCGCCCACGGCTGCGCGACGGGTGGCTCGGAGGCGGCGGATCCCGGCGCGACCGACACCGACACCGACGCGAGCGCCGGCGGCTCCGGCGATGCGGGCCGCCCGACAGCGTCCGATGCCGCGGCGGATGCGGCGTGCGTGCCGGATGACGCCGGGCACAGCTGTCCGTGCGTCGTCACCGATCCGCTCGACGCGCCGACGCTCGCGATGACCGATCGGAATTGCGACGGCATCGTCGGCAACGCCGCCGGAGCCGTCTTCGTCGACGGGGCGAAGGGCTCGGACATCAACGACGGATCGATGAAGTCGCCGAAGCAGACGATCATGGCTGGTATCGCCGCCGCCCGCGGCGCGACGCCGCCCAGGGCCGTCTACGTCTCGAAGGGCACCTACGCCGAGACCCTCGTTCTCGCGGACGGCGTCAGCGTCTATGGCGGATACGACGCCGCCGCGAGCTGGTCACGCGGACTGAACGTCACGGCCGTCGAGAGTCCGGCGGCGGTGGGCGTCGTCGCCCAGAACCTCACGAAGCCGACCGAGATCCAGCTCCTCGTCGTCACCGCCGCGAACGCTGGCGCACCTCTGCCCAACGGCGACGGCGCGAGCAGCGTCGGCGTCCAGGTCACGGGCTCGAGCGGCGTGCTCACGGTTCGTGGCTGCGTGATCAACGCGGGCGCCGGCGGCGCAGGCGCGGTGGGGACGGACACGGCCGTCGGCGCCAACGGCGGCACCGGCGGAGCAGCGAGCGGCACCATGCACGGCGCGCCGGGCATCGGGTGCCAGGGCGCAAACGGAGGCCTCGGCGCCGACGCCGTGAACGGCCCCTCGACCGGCATCGGCGGCGGCAACGGCGTCCAGGCGGCGGGCGGAGGCGCGCGCGCGCTGGGCGGAGGACCGGGCGGATCCGGCAGCTGCGACACGTTGAATTCTTCGAGCGGAGACAACGCGCCGCCGGTGACTGCGGCCGGCGCAGCGGGAGCAGCGGGCACGATGGGTGTCGCGGGGCCGGCGCTCGGCACCGTCGATACGCTCGGGCGCTATGTTCCGACCGCCGGCGGCGACGGCCTCTCGAACGGCATGCCCGGCGGCGGCGGTGGCGGCGGCGGAAGCGGCGGCGGCTCGGCGCGCGGAACGAACTTCTTCTGCACCAACTGCAGCGCCGTCTCGAGCGGCGCAGGCGGTGGGGGCGGCGGAGGCGGCTGCGGCGGAGGCGTCGGACGCGGAGGGCGCGGCGCCGGCGGAAGCTTCGCGATCGTCAACTCCGGCTCGCCGGTGATCATCGACGAGACGAAGATGGTGACGCAAAAGGGCGGCGCGGGCGGCAACGGCGGCGCGGGCGCGACCGGCTCCGCGGGCGGCGGAGGTGGCGGCGGCGCGGCGGGCGAGACGGGCGGCGGCTGCAACACGCGCTCGGGAGGCGCGGGCGCGACCGGCTCCGCGGGCGGCCCCGGCGGTCGAGGCGGCGCGGGCGCGGGCGGCGCGGGCGGCCCGTCGATCTGCATCCTCTACAAGGGCGTGGCGCCGGTGACCGGCATGCACCCGAACAAGTGCGTCGCGGGCGCGGCGGGCGCAGGCGGCGTGGGCGGCGCGCCGGGCATCACGGGGGACACGCAAGGCGTTCCCTGAGGTCGGCCACCAGCCCGCAGCCCGCTCCAGGGCGACGAAGCACGACCACGATCGCCGTTCTCCAGCCCTGATGCCCGCCGCCTACCCCGCGGCCACCATCGTCTCCTGGTACATCCCCGCCGGCATCAGTGTCTCGAGCTCCCACGTGATGCGCATCGGCCGCCCGCCCTGGTGCCCTCCGTCAGAGCGTATCGCAGGGGGACACGTAGCGCGTTTCCCCCTGGGTCCAGCCGCTGCCCGCGTCGGCGCGGTGGAGCGGGACGTACGTGATATCGCGGCTGCAGTGGTTGAAAGCGCCGACCGTGACCTCGAACGTCACGGGCGGCTCCGCGCCATCCTCCAGGATCAGCTGCACCCTCACGTCCGAAGGGATCGTGCCGAACGAGAAGGAGCACGACGCTGCTGGAAATTCGGCTGGGCATTCGCCGGTGCCGCGCTCCCCCGGCTTGATGCCCCCCGCCGTTCCGCGCATGGTGAGGTGTACGTCAGCGGCGCGCGCGTCGTCGGGGAAGAGGCCGACGATCAGATGGGGGCGGATATGGACCTCGCACGCCGACTTGCATTCGCCGAAGCGCGCGTCCGCGGCGTCGGTCGCGGACATCGCATCCGCGGCGTCCAGTCCGGCGTCCAGTGGCGAACTTCCCTCGCTGGCGCTGCACGCGGAGGCAATGCCACTGATCGAGAGAACGAAGACGAGCCCGGCACGTGAGCGATTCATCGTGGCTCCAGGCTTCCACAGTAGTCAGGCAAGCCGGCGACCGATCGACACATGGCCGCGCACGGTGTCGCGTCGACCTCCACGTGGAAGGAGCGTCGCTCCGTCACCTCGTCGAAGCAGCACTGCTCGCGACCGGCCCGCAGCGTGCACTCGCTGCGAAGCCCCGAGTCATCGACGCACGCACACGTCGTCGGCGCGGCCGGCGCCGCCGGTCCCTGCCCGCCTCGGCACTCGAGGGCCTGCATGGCATGCGTCGCGAAGGCGAGGTCGATGGTCGCGCGCAGGCCCGCGCCTCCGGCGAACGCCTCGAGCGTGGGCACCGAGGCGACGTCGATTGTGCCTGCGAGCGACGGGTAGCGCTCGACGAATTCACCGTCTCGCCGGTGCAGGAGATTCACGGACGCTGCGCGACCCCCGTGCGACGAAAGGCGATCGGTCGTGACCGAATAGTCTCCTGTGACAGCTCCGCTCAGGTCTACCTCGAGAAACCAGAAGTCGCGGTCGCGCGCAGGCGCCGAGCCGCTGCCATACCTACCGCACGCGCTAGCTGGGCTCCGTCTTGAATTCGAGACGCGAGCTCCCTGCCGATCTTGGGAACGTCGTAGAAGACATCGTGGGCACCGAGCGCGATGCGCAGCCCGCCGGCGAATGCTGGATACCAGCGCCGGTAGACATCGCCTCCGTCGATACGCATGGTGTCGCACGAGTACGTCGCCAGGACGCTCGCGCCAACATCGCTGTCGCCAAGGCGCATGTCGTCGACGTGCACGACGCTGCCATCGTCCCACATGTCATATTCGGCAAGATTCTTCCGATATGGGTTGATGAGGCCGTGCGTGAACATCCGATGTTCTTGTCTTGACGAGATACACGGCCCCCATCCCGCCCGAGCCGAGCACGCCTGGACGAGATACTCGGCGCCATCGCCCCCGGATCGAAAGGGCCGGCGTCGAAGCACGCGCCATGCGCAGCGCAGACGTCGACCTCCTCCACGCCCTCGATCTGGACCGCTGCGAGCGGCTCTCCACCCACGGGACGCCGCGCGGCGCGCTTCGGTTCACCGCGCGCGGCACGTGCCGCTTTCTCCGCAGCCAGGACGATGGGCAGCGCCCCCTGCACGTGCGTGATGACCACGCGCCCAGCGTCCTTCGAGAGCCGGACTCCGACGCACTGCTCGCACGCGGAGAGCCGCGACTTGGTCCGACGAGGAGCGCGTCGCGAGCGAGCATGGCATCCTTGCCTCGATCAAGAGCCGGACGGCACCGCTCCGAGGTCGTCGAGAAAGGAGACGCGCAGGAGGTCGGCGAGCGGGCGGAAGGACTCTCTGCCGTCGTCGTCGACGACGCGGAGGCGCGTGGTCGGACTGGGCACGTAGTGGCCGGTTCGCTCGCGCTTCCACAGGCGGCGCGCGGGCCGGTACGAGCCGCCCTCCTCGGCGCGCGCCAGCACGGCGTTCCAGTAGGTTCGCTTCCGTCGCTCCTCGCTCAGCACGCTGCGGGGGAAGGCCTCGATGGCGGACTCCGGGACCAGCGCGGCGCTGAAGCCGCTCCGCCTCGCGCCGAAGCGCCCGTAGAGCGGATGAAAGAGGGCGAGCATGGCGGAGAGGACGAAGAACTCACCCTGGCTCCGGGAGAGGCGCATCAGGCGGCCTTCGCACTCGAGATCGAGGCCCGTGGGGCACAGCAGCTCGTGGAGCGCTCCAAGCTTCTCGGTCGCGAAGGTCCGGCTCTTGAACGCGCTACGCAGCGCGAAGCTCAGCGGCATGCGCCCGAACACGTCGACGGCGTCGAGCCGGGCGCCCCGCTCGACGAGGCGCTCGACCAGCGCGACGTTGCCGACCCAGGCGGCCGCCATGAGCGGCGTCAGCGACATCATCGTGCGGTGCTCGACGCCGTAGCGCGCGACGTCACGC
>JAYTHX010000455.1:0-9303 GCA_043732195.1 Polyangiaceae bacterium | reverse complement strand
GCGGAGCCAGCGCATGCGGTAGACCGGCAGCCCATCGGCGATCGCGCGGTGCTCCCGCGGGCTCCGCGCGCCGTAGGGGTTCTCGGCCACCGTGGGCGAGCCTTCGACATCGCCTGCTGCGACGAACGCCTCGTGCGCCCCGACCACGCTCGCGTACTGCGTCGCGCGCTCCTCCACGTCAGTCTGGATGTAGAGCTCGCCGCGCGGCGCCAGGAGGCGCGCCACCTCGTTCATGAACACGTCGCCCATCACCAGGCGCTTCGTGTGCTTCTTCTTCCACCAGGGATCGGGAAAATGAAGAAAGGCGCGCTGCACCCCGCCGCTCGGGCCGAGCCGTGGAAGTGCGAGCCGCGCGTCCTCGCAGAGCACCCGCGCGCGCGCCGCATGGCCCTCCTTCGCGAGGCGCGCATCGCCCACCGCGGCCCACTTGCGGCGGATCTCGAGGCCCACCAGCCCCGCCTCGGGCGCCGACCCGGCACGCTCCGAGAGGAAGCCCGCCTTCGGTCCCGGTCCGATCTCGAGCTCGAGCCACGCCCCCTGCACCACTTCGCGCAGATCCACGGTCTCGCTGGTCGGCAGTCGCGGCGCGTCCGCGTAAGGGCCCCGCGAAGGAGGCAGCACGATGCCCGGCCGAGGGGCGCGATCGGTCACGGACACCCGCGCCGGATAGACGCGCGCGCAGGTCCGGTCAAGGTCTGTTAACTTCAGCGCGCCGTGGCGACGAGCGAAGACTCCCCGGGACTCTCGAGCGACGTGGTCGTCCTCGCGCGGCGTCTGGCGCGCTACGCGCCGCTCCTGCTTGCCACGCTGCTCGTCGCGCGCACGTCGATCCGCGCCGTCTACGCGAAGCTCGGCCACCCGGGCGCCTCGCTCGACGACGCCTATATCCACTTCCAGTACGCCCGCGCCATCGCCGAGGGCCACCCGCTGCGCTTCCAGGCCGGCGAGCCGATCTCGACCGGCGCGACGAGCTTCGCGTGGCCCGCGCTCCTCTCCCTCCCCTACCTCGTCGGGCTGCGCGGCGAGTCGATCCTGTGGGCGGCGTGGATCGTCTCGTACGTCGCGCTCGGCGCGCTCGCCTACGAGGCCTACGCGCTCTCCGTCCCGCTCGCGGGGCGCGGCGCGGCCATCGGCGCTGGCGCCATGACGCTCGCGTTCGGCGGCCTCGCGTGGTGCGCCGCCAGCGGCATGGAGGTGGTGCCGTTCGCCTGGGTTCTCGCGCATGCGGTCCGGCGCGCGAGCGAATGGCACGAGGACCCCGCGCGGCGTACCCCGCGCGAGCTGCGCATCCTCGTCGCGCTGGCGCTCCTTGCACCGTTCGTACGGCCGGAGGGCGTGATCGCATCGCTGGCGCTCGGTGCGGCGGTGGCCCTGCATCCCCGCGCTGGCGGCATGCGCAGGCGCGCCGAGGGGCTGTTCTTCGTGGTCGCCGCGATCGCGCCGAACCTGCTCTTGCTCGCGCTGACCGGCCACGCCACGTCGAGCACCGCGCAGGTGAAGCTCCTCATCGGCAACCCGTATTACGTCATGCCCGACGCCGCGATCGCCAACGTGCGCCTCCTCGTGGGCACCATCCTCGAGGGTGAGGTCTGGTCGGCCGAGTTCCTCCCGCACGGCGGCGCGCCGTTCGCGTTAGCCGGCCTCGCCGCGCTGCTGTGGCGCGGCCGCGCGAGCCGCCACCCGTTCCGCGCCGTCACGGTGCTCGTGCTGGCGCTCGGCATGTTCGTGCCCTGCCTCTACGTCACGTTCCTCTGGAACCGCCTGCGTTACCTGTGGCCGTTCGCGCCGGCGTGGTTCGTCGGCCTCGCCTGCCTGGCGCGGGCGCTGGGCACGCTCGCGAGCCGCATCGATCGGCGCGTGGGCGTCGCCACCACCACGCTCGCCGCCGGCGCGTTCGCGGGCTCGCTCGCGGTGCGGCTCGACTGGGTGATCGAGGACGTCGCGCAGTCGTCGAGCGGCATCGATCGCCAGCAGGCCGCGCTCGGCCGCTGGGCCGACCAGAACCTCCCGCGCGAGGCGCGCATCGGCGTCAACGACACCGGCGCCATCGCGTACTTCGGCAATCGCCTCACCTTCGACATCGTCGGCCTCACGACGCCGAGCGAGGGCCGGTACTGGGTGGCCGGCGTGGGCTCGCGCCTCGAGCACTACGAGCGCCTGCGCCGCTCCTCACCGGCCTCGCTACCCACCCACTTCATCGTCTACCCCGAGTGGATGGCGTGCGATCCCGTGCTCGGCAAGCCGCTGCACGAAGCGGTGGTCACGGACTCCTCGATCCTCGGCGGTCAGGTGATGCGCGTGTACGAGGCGCGCTGGGATCACCTTGCGAGCGGCGAGCTCCCCTGGACGAAGACCGGCGCCATCCTCGACACGGTCGACGTCGCCGATCTCGAGAGCGAGAAGGAGCACGGCTACGAGCTGCTCGGCGCGCACGACGGCGAGCAGACGGTGGAGGAAGGCAACGCGCCGGACGGCGCCGTCGTCCTCGACGGTGGCCGCACGCATCGTATCCGCGATCGCTTCGTGGTGAGGCTGCACGCGGGCCGCGCGGCCCACGGCCTCGGCCGTCTCCAGAGCGCCGGCCGCCCCCGCGTGCACGTGCAGGTGGAGGGCAAGGAGGTGCTCTCGCAGACGCTCGAGGGCGGCCCGTGGGTCGAGCTCGCGTTCGACATTCCGGCCGAGCTCGCAAAGGAGAGGACCACGGTCGAGGTGATCGCCGACGGCGCGTTCAGCTCCTTCCACTGGTGGGTCAGCGAGTGAGCCTCGCGGGCGGCGCGGCGAGGCAGCTGTGATAGAACCATAGCGTGCGGAAACGACCCCTCGGAAAGACCGGTCTCGTCGTCTCGGAGCTCGCGATCGGCACGTGGGGGCTGGCCGGAGAGTCGTACGGCCCCGTCGACGAAGCGGATGCCGAGAAGGTGCTCCGGCGCGCGCTCGACATGGGCTTCACGCTGGTCGACACGGCAGATGCCTACGGCGGCGGCAAGATGGAGCAGCTGGTCGGCAAGGTCCGCAAGGACTTCCCCGAGATCGTGATCGTGACGAAGGCGGGCGTCGATCGCACCACCGACCCCACGCGCAAGACGTTCGACCCCACGTACATCCGCGGCGCCGTGGAGCGCTCGTGCAAGCGCCTCGGGATCGACTCGCTGCCGGTCTTCCTACTCCATCACCCCACGCCCGACGCGCTCTACGGTGGCGACGCCATCGAGATCGCCGAGACCCTGAAGAAGGAAGGCAAGATCCAGCACTGGGGCGTCGCGGCGGGGGACGAGGACGTGGCGCGCGCCGCCATCGACAAGGGCGCCGAGGTCATCGAGCTCGCCTACAACGTGACGCACCCCATCGACCTCCATCGCATCTCCGGCGACGTGATGGTCGCGGGCTGCGGCGTGCTCGCGCGCAGCGTCCTCGCCTACGGCATGCTCGCGGGCATGTGGAGCGCGGAGAAGACGTTCGACGACGGCGATCACCGCAACGACCGCTGGACGCGCATGGAGCTCGAGCACCGCGTGCAGCAGCTCGACGCCATCCGCTTCCTGGTGAAGGGCGATGTCCACACGCTGCGCGCGGCCGCGGTGCGCTTCGTGCTCGCGAACCATCTCGTGTCGGCGGCGGTGCTCGGCGCGCGCACCGTGGAGCAGCTCGAGCAGCTGGTCCGCGAGACCGGCGGCGGCCCCCGCTACCTCCCCGACGACGACCTGCGCCAGCTGCCGCGCGCCCTCGATCGCGTGGGCATCCATTCGTGACCATCGACCGGGCAGAAGTCCTCACGAAGCTGCTCACAATGGCGCGCGGCGCCTCGCAGATCATCATGGGGATCTACGCGGGCGACGATCTCGGCGCGGAGCTCAAGGGCCCGAACGACCCCGTCACGCGCGCCGACAAGGAGGCGAACGCGTTCCTCCTCGCGGAGATCGAAGAGCATCTCCCGGGCCTCCCGGTCGTCGCCGAGGAGAGCGATCCGTCGCTCTTCCGCGGGTTCGAGTCGTCACCCGTCGCGCTCTTCGTCGATCCTGTCGACGGCACGCGCGACTTCATCGCGAAGAACGGCGAGTTCTGCGTGATGATCGGACTCGCCGAGGAGGGCCGCGCCACCGTGGGCGTCGTCCTCTGCCCGACGTTCCGCGGACGGCGTCTGGTCTACGGCGGGGCCGAGGGGCTCGGCGCGTTCCTCTTCGACGACGAAGGAGGCCGGTCGCCCATCCACGTCGCGACCGAGGCCGACCTCGCGAAGGTCCGCTGCGCGGTCTCGCGCTTTCAGCGCAGCAAGAGCATCGATGCCAAGCTCGGCGCGCTCGGTCTGCGCGAGCTCGTGCCCATCGGCAGCTCCGGCGTGAAGGGTGTCGAGGTCGCGAGCGGGCACATCGAGCTCTACGCGCATCCCTCGCGGGGCAAGGTGAAGCTCTGGGACGCGTGCGCGCCCGACGCCATCGTGCGCGCGGCCGGCGGCCTCCTCACCGACGCGCACGGCGTGCCCTACGATTACCGCGGCGCCATCGAGCAGGGTGAGGGCACGGTGGCCGCCAACCCGCAGCTCCACGCCGAGGTGATCCGCCGCTTCGCCGCCCACGACGCGGGAGCCGCTCCGTGAGAGATCACGCCGACGTGGTGGTGGTCGGGGCGGGCATCATGGGCCTATCGATCGCGTACCACCTGGCACGGCTCGGGGTGCGCAACGTCACGGTCGTCGACCGCAGCTACCTGTGCGGAGGCGCGAGCGGGCGCAACGGCGGCGGCATCCGCGCGCAGTGGTCGAGCGAGGCGAACGTGCGGCTCATGCAGGAGAGCATCCGCATGTGCCAGGACTTCGCGAGCGAGTTCAAGATCAACGTGTGGCTGCGCCAGGGCGGCTACCTGTTCCTCGCGCGCACCGCGAAGATGCAGCGCGCGCTCGAGGACAGCACCAAGCTGCAGCGCGAGTGCGGGCTCTCGACGCGCATGCTCTCGCCGCGCGAGGCGCAGAAGGTCGTGCCGGAGCTCGCGATCGACGGCGTGGTCGCGGCGAGCTTCAACCCCGACGACGGCGTCGTCTTCCCCTGGCCGTTCGTGTGGGGCTTCGCGCAGGCGGCGACGAAGCTCGGCGTGGAGATCGCGACGTTCACCGAGGTCGCCGGCATCGACGTGCGCGGCACGACCATCGAGGGCGTGCGCTTGCGTCCGGTCGGGAAGTCGGGCGGAAAGCCGAAGCGCGGCACGACCACGCGCATTCGCACGAACAAGGTGGTGAACGCGGCCGGCGCGTGGTCACCGGAGATCGCGCGCCTCGTGGGCGTCGACCTGCCGAACAAGCCACATCGGCACGAGATCTGTTCGACGGAGCCGCTGAAGCCGTGGCTGAAGCCGCTCGTCGCCGATCTCGGGAGCGGCCTCTACTTCAGCCAGTCGACGCGCGGCGAGATCGTGGGCGGCCTGAGCCAGGAGCGCGTCCCGGAGGGCATCGACCAGAACAGCTCGCACGCGTTCCTCGGACTTTACGCGCGCGCGATGGTGGCGACGTGCCCGGTGCTCGGCAAGGTCAAGGTGCTCCGCCAGTGGGCGGGCTGCTACGACCTCACGCCCGACTCCTCGCCGATCGTCGGCGGCATCGACGAGATCGAGCACTTCTACCAGGCCTCGGGCTTCGTGGGCGCGGGCTTCATGATGGCGCCGGTGGTGGGCAAGCTCATCGCGGAGCACATCGCGCACGGCACGCATCTGCCGATGTTCGATCGGTGGAACCTGCGGAGGTTCAAGGAGGGGAAGCTGCTTGCGGGTGAGGGGATGATCCTCGGGTAGAGAGACGAGAGCCGGATCCCAGAAGGCTCGGAGCCCCGGAGCGATTTCGAGGTCCCCCCTGGCAGGTCGCGGCGACCTGTCGGGTAGCCGCGTGCTACGGAAAAACTCTCCGGGGTTCCGTGTGAATCTCGTCTCGCTCTCTCCTCAGTGTGCCGGAGCGGGGCCCGCGCCCTTCAACACCGGCGGCCCCAGCGGCAGCAGCGCTTTGCCCGACGCGCTCACCAGCACCAGCGAGATGCCGATGTACACCGCCAGGAGCATCAGGATCGCCGTGCAGATCGCCACCGGCAGACCGACGTTCACGTGCGCCACCTCACGCAGGATGCGAAGCATGTAGATGGCATCGATATCGAGGAGGAACACCACCAGTACGCGCGCGAAGAACGCGAACGCATAGGTCATCGCGAAGAAGATGACGAGGAAGCAGATGTCGACCGAGAGCACGATCGCCGAGCTCGCCTGCTTGCCGTTCGCGAGGCCGTCGAGCGCCCACCAGTTCATGACCCAGTTGAAGGAGAACGTGGTGAGCAGCGTGCCGCCCAGCATGTTCTTGTTCGCAAAGCTCATGAGCCCCGCGAGGAACTGACAGCCGCCGCCGAAGAGCAGGCACATCCAGGAGGCGGTGCGCAGCGCGTCGACCGTCATCGCCGACTTCATGCCGAACGCGATCGGCAGGAGCGCGGCGCAGCCGATGGCGAGCCCGAACAGCCCGAGCGCGGTCGGGTCCGCGAAGGACAGGACCGGCAGGGCGGCGGGCGCGGGGGCTGTCCCCGGAGCCGGCACCACGCGCGGGGCGGCGGTGCTGGCAGCAGCCTCTTCGTTCATGAACGTCTCCTTCATCGCCATCATGACCTCAGCTCGCTTTCCGCACGAGATCATCCGTGATGCGCACGGCGATGCCCGCTTGATTGTGACCCACGCCCGACCCCACCAGGACCACGAGATCGCCGGACTTCACGCGGCCGCTCACGATCGCGTCGTGCAGCGCCATCGGGATGCACGCCGAGCCGGTGTAGCCCCACTTCTCCATCACGGTGTGGGTCTTCTCCATCGGGAGGCCGAGGTTGACCATCGCCTTCGCGATGGTGCGCTTCCGCACCTGGGTGAAGACGACGAGGTCGATGTCGCCGAGCGTGAAGCCATTGATCTCCGCGAGGCGATTCACGACCGCGGGCCAGCCCACGTCGTTGATCTCGGCCGGGTACTTCTCGACCATGCGCACGTTCGTGCGGCCGGCGCGGACCGACTCCTCGCTCGCGGGCTCCGCGGTGCCGCCGCTGTAGATGCCCCAGTGCTTCGCATAGGCGCCGTCGGCGCGGTACGCCGAGGCGAGCAGCCCCTGCGTGTCCGAGCGACCGAGCAGCGCCGCGCCCGCGCCGTCACCGTAGAAGAACGACGACGTGTCCTCGGGGTCGGAGAGCTTGTGCATCATGTACGCGCCGACGACGAGCACGTGCTTCATCCACGGGTTCGTGACCATGAGGCCGTTGGCGGTGGCGAGCGCGGTCGGAAACGAGGCGCAGGCGCAGCCGACGTCGTACGTGCCGGCGCGGGCCGCGCCGAGCTTGTGCTGGACCACCACCGACGTCGCCGGCGTGATGTAGTCGGGCGAGTCGGTCCCGACGACGATCATGTCGAGCTCCTCGGGCGCCACGCCGCCGCGGGACAGCGCTTGCTTGGCGGCGCGCACCGCGAGGTCGGACGTGGCCCACGACTCCGGCGCGAACCAGCGGGTGGTGATCCCCGTCGTGGCCTCCATCTTGTCGATGTATTCGGGCGCGGTCTTCGCGAAACGCGCGCGGAGGAGGTCGTTGGGGACCTCGATCTCGGGCAGGTACATGCCCGTGCTGCGGATGGCGACGTGGGAGCTCATGGGCGCTATGTTGCACCGCAACATGGGTTCGTCAACCCAAACGAAGAACGGCGTCAACTTGGGCGTTCTTGACATGGTGCGTCGCAACATCACGGGGTTTCGGGGGTGAGAACGAACGTTGACACCCCTCCTCCCGAGCCACTACTGTCCGTGCTCGGAAAACCAGGGATTTTCCCACCCTTCCTTGTGGTCCCAGGACCCGGAGAAAAGCTCGCATGAAGAAGGTCTCGGCGTACGTGTCGGCGTTGTTCTCGGCCTGCGTGCTCGCCTCGGCGCTGAGCGTCGGCTGCGCGGACGAGAACGATCCCAAGACGTGGGCGAAGCGGCTCGACGATCCCGCCCAGCGGGTGCCGTCGATCAAGCGCCTCGACCAGTTCTTCAACGACGCGATGTCCACGGCGAACACGCCGAACAAGCGTGACGACGAGAAAGTGAAGAAGATCCTCGACGACTCCGTCGAGCCCCTCGCCAAGACGTACATCGCGGGCGGCCTCGACGAGAAGACCCGCAAGGACCTCATCAAGCTCCTCGGCGACATGGGCGATCCGCGCGCCGCACCGGCGTACGCGAAGGCGTTCAAGGACTTCGAGCCCGGCAAGAACGACGACGACGTGAAGTACGCGTCGCAGGGCACCACCCGCCTCGCGCAGCAGAACCAGGCTACCGATCAGGGGTTGATCGACGCACTGTGGGACTGCTTCGCCAAGTTCCAGCCGTCGAAGAACACGAAGTCGATCAACCTCGTGAAGGACCTCCAGGGCGCCGTCATGGCCGTGAAGGACAAGTCCTACGGCGCGAAGGCGGTCGAGAAGCTCAACGCGCCCGTCACCGATCCCAAGGATCCGGCGCAGGGCATGGACCAGATCCAGTTCTGGCAGAACTCCTCGGCGCGCCTCATCGGCGAGCTGAAGTACACGCCCGGCGTGAAGGCCCTCGTGAAGGTCCTCATGACGCCGACGAAGGGCGACCTCATCTTTCCCGTTCGCCTTGCGCTCACGAAGATGCCGAAGGAGGCCGAGCCGGTCCTCATCGCAGCGCTGAAGGGCAGCGACCCCGAGCTCGCGAAGCTCGGCGAGGCGTACCCGGACAAGGGCTACATCCCGCGCGTCGCCGAGCCTCTCGCGTACATCTCGCGGCCCGCCGGTCGCGACGCGATCCTCGAGGCGCTCGAGAAGGCCGACGGCGATCAGAACCGCACGGTCCTCGCCACCGAGCTCACGCACTTCCCGAGCGAACCGAGGACCGTGAAGGCCTACCAGGACGCGTACAACAAGGTCGCGCCGAACGCCGCCATCCCGCTCCTCGGCGGCGGCAACGGGCGCGCGATCATGGCGCAGTCGTCGGCAAACTTCTTCGACCCCACGCTCACCGATTGGCTCGTGAAGGAGCTCGCCGCTGCGAAGGGCGAGACCGCCGACGCCATGACCCCGTTCTCGCTGCAGGCCGCCATCAAGCTGATGACGAACGGCAGCCAGAAGGCCGTGGGCGACGCCGTCGGCAAGATCCCCGGCCAGGCCACCGAGAAGGACATGTTCAAGAGCGCCTCGGCGGTGCTCGAGAAGTGCAAGCAGGACGCGGCGTGCTACGTCAGCGTGCTCGACAGCCCGGTGCCCTCCACGCCCCCCACCGCGAAGATGGGCCACGTGAAGGCG
>JAYTHX010000454.1:0-24925 GCA_043732195.1 Polyangiaceae bacterium | reverse complement strand
CTGCGCGGGACTCGAAGCCCGTCACCACGCCCGTGCGGACGAGCGACACGCGGCCGTTCTCGTCGACGCGCGCAAAGAGCATCGCCGCGCCAACGCGGGGCATCTCGACGAGCCCACCGGCCGCGCTGCCGTCGAGCGAGGCGACGTACTGAGCGCCGACGCACCTGGCGGAGGTCCGGGCGGCCTCGCGACGCTTGCCCTTGGGGGCGAGCACGATCCGTCGACAGATGCCCTGGTCGTCCAGGAGGAAGGTGCAGGAGGACGTATGGGCCGCGTAGGAGATTTCGATGGAGGTAGCCACTTCGACATGGGCTGTAGCAAACGCCAGGCCCATACATTGTAAGGTGGTGTCCCACCTTACCGGGGCGGTTTCCTCGTGGAATTGCGGGGGTGGGCACTCTTCCGGTCGGGTCTGGAGGGCCCGCCTTGGCGAGCGGGCGATCCACCGCCGCTCCCGGGACCTTGATCACCCCTTGCGCTGACCGCGCGCTTTCCATCCTCGCGGACCGGCCCGTAGGGCTTCTGCGCGGCGGTGCGGCTGACCCTGAGGACCGGCTTGTCACCGTCGACCCCGGGGTGGACGCTCGCGAAACCCTCCTGGACGGCGAACCCGGCGAGGTCGCCACGGTGGTCCTCCATCCAGAGGCTGAACCGGTCCCAGATCGCGTACGCCTCGTCCTCGGGAAGGGGCGTCCCGTCGACGAGCACCCCGAGCTTCTTCCTCATGAAGAGCGACGATACATGTCAGAAGAACGTCGTGCCCACGCCCGCGGCGACCCCGCGCTCGCCGACGGCGATGCCCTCGGCGAAGACGTCGAGCCGACGCTGGAAGAGGGCGAGGGAGAGGCCGCCGCCCGCCTGGTACTTGTAGAGGTCGGTGCCGGTGACCGCGTCGCCGTCGAAGTGCCAGGCGATCGGCCCGCCGAACGCGCGCGCCGTGACGTAGGGGGTGAAGACATCGCCGAAGGTCTTGCCCGCGATGAAGCCAACGCGCAGATCGCCCGCGGTGAACTTCGGTGAGGAGGCGCCGGTGGGAGACCGCGTGCCGTCCGTGCGCGTGCCGAGGTCGTCGGTGCGCGTGCCCATGTGCGTGACCGAGAGCGTCGCGGTGAGCTGGATGAATGGCAGAAGGCCCTTGCCGTCGTAGACGCGGCCGGCCACGCCGATCGCGCCGGAGAAGCCGGGGCCGATGGTGTCGCGGGCCGCGCCGTGGATCAGCTCGCCGCCCGCGATGCCGCCTGCGCCGACCAAGCCGGTCACGGCGCCCGACCTGGTGAGCGGGAGCTGGAGCTGCCCGAACACGGCGTGGCGCGTGAGATCGGCGCGGCGCCCGCTGCCGAAGAGGATGGTCGTCGAGGTGTACCCGTAGCTCGCGGAAAGATGCGCGATGGGCGGGCCGAGGGCCGCTCCCTCGTCCCCTGCGGGCTTGTCGGTCCGCGTGCCGTCGGCGTTCCTCCGCGGGTAGTCGCACATCACCGGCCCGCCCGGATACGCGGCGCCGCACGCCTCGGCGTCCGGCGCGAACGCGACCAGGGCAGCGACGCCCGCGGAGCCCGCGAGCAGGGAGCCCAGCCATGCACGGCGCTTCGTCATCCACGCAGTGTAGCGCCGCGCCGCCCGCGCGGGCACGGCAGCTAGACGATCCCGTATTCCTTCAGGCGCCGGTAGAACGTGCGGCGGGGAACGCCGATCATCTTCGCGGCCTGGACGCGGTTCCAGTTACAGCGCGTCAAAGCGGCGAGGATCTTCTCCTTCTCCACGTCGCGGAACTCCTCCTGCGAGCGCGCACGCACCGTGCTCGTGGAGGAGGAATTCGCGCGCGGCTCCTGCGCGCTCGCTCGGCTCGACACCGGCGGCGGACCGGTGCGCACGCTCGCCGACGGGAGATCGAGGTCTTCGGTGGTGATCTCGTTCTCCTCGGAGAGCAACCACGCGTTGAGCAGCACGTGCTCCAGCTGCCGCACGTTGCCCGGCCAGTCGTAGGACTGGAGGCGGCGCACCGCGGTGCGCTCGATGGTCTTGCGGTCACGCTTGTGGCGCGCCGAGAAGAGCGTGAGGAAGTGGTCGATCAGCGCCGGGATGTCGTCGGCGCGCTCGCGCAGCGCGGGGATCTTCAGCTCGATGACGTGGAGGCGATAGAAGAGATCCTCGCGGAACGTGCCCTCGGCGACCATCGTCGCGAGGTCGCGGTTCGTGGCCGCCACCACGCGGGCGCTGCACGGCTCCTCCTTTGCGCCGCCCACGGGGCGCACCGTCCTCTCCTGGAGCACACGGAGGAGGCCGGCCTGCATCTTCTGCGGCATCTCGCCGATCTCGTCGAGGAGGATGGTGCCGTTCTCGGCCTCGCGGAAGAGCCCTTTGCGATCGCGCTCGGCGCCGGTGAACGCGCCGCGGACATGACCGAACAGCTCGCTCTCCAGCAGGTTCGCCGGGATGGCGCCGCAGTTCACGCCCAGAAACGGCTGCTTCGCGCGCGCGCCCGCCACGTGCACGGCGCGCGCGACCATCTCCTTGCCGGTGCCGCTCTCGCCCGTGATCAGGATGGGCACGTCGGTGTCGCGCACGCGCTCGATGAGCGCGTAGAGCTTGCGCATCGCCGCGCTCGTGCCGACGAGCCCGGCGTAACCGAAATGCGAGCGCAGCTCGGAACGCGCCTGCTTCAGGTCGCGGCGCGCCACCTGGAGCTGCTCGGTGCGGCGCCCGAGGATCTCCGCGAGCCGCTCCTTCGCGATCGTGAGCTCCTCGTTCGTGATCTCCAGCTCGTCGGCGCGGCGCCGGTTCTCGTCGATGAGCCGCGCGTTCTCGATGGCGATCGCGGCCTGGTCGGCGAAGGCCGCGAGCGTCGGCAGCTCCTCGCGGAAGCGCACGCCAGGGCGCAGGCGCGTCTCCACGTAGAGCGCGCCGATGGTCTTGCCCGCCGGCGGGGCGCCGCGGATGGGGACACACGCGATCGACTGGATCATCAGCTGGTGGACGCTGACCGCCTGCGCCAGCCGTGCGTCGTCCCGCGCGCTCGCGGCGATGACCGGCTCACCCTCCTTGATGACGCGCTCGGCAACGCTGCGTGAGAAGTTCTGCGCGGCCTCCTCGCCCTTGCTGTCGCGCGCGGTGTGCGCGACCACCGTGCCCTGGTCGTTGACGAGGACGATCAGCCCGCGCTCCGCGCCGAGCAGGCCCACCGCGTGATCGGTGATCTGCTGGAGGAGGCGCGAGAGATCGTGCTCGCGGGCGAGGTCGCGCGTGATCTCGAAGATGCGCGCGAGGCGATCGCCTTCGGGCAGCGGCGCGCCCATGCTGGTGATGCCGGAGCGGGCGGTGGTGATGGCGGGCATCTGTTGCTCCGTGAGCAGGTTGCCGGACCGCGGTCGCGACGGTGTCGCGCCCGACGTGAGCCACGGCGTCGGCGGGATGGCCGGGAGCGTCGAGGTATGGGCCTGGCGCAGCGAGCGCCGCCGCGGATCATTCCAGAACACCTCGCGCAGGTCGCGGGGCAGCTTCGAGGCCGTCTCCTCGAGCATGGCGAGCGCCGCGTCGGTGTCGCGCCGGGCGAGCGCGGTCGCGCCCTGCGCGCTCGCGAGCCGGGCGCGGGCATCGAGCGCCCGCCACGCCCACTCGCGCTGGCCCGCCTTGGTGGCGCGCTCGAAGGCCTCGTCGAAGGCCTCGCGGGCGACGTTCTCGTCGCCGCGGAGGAGCGCGAGCGAGCCCTTCACGATGCACGCGACGGGCTCGTGCTCCTGGAGGCCACCTTCGCCGAGCTTGGCGCGCACCGCCTCGAGCGCGCGGCCGATGAGCGAGGCGTCGACGTTGATCGCCATGTCGCCCGGCGCGCCGAGCCGGGTGAGCATCGCCTCGAGGCGCGCCTCGGCGGCGTCGAGCGGGCGCGCGACGGCGTCGTACGCCTCGGCGCACAGCTCGTAGAGGCGCGCGCCGCGCTCGATGTCGCCCATGCGCGTAGCGAGCTCGCCCTGGAGGCCGAGCAGCTGCGCGCGCGCGTTGGGCGAGAGCGCGGTGCGCTGCTCGGCAAGGTGCTCGATCGAAGCACCGGCGCGTGCGTAACGACCGAGATAGAGATCGAGGTTCGCGAGATTGAACAGCGCCTGCTGCACGGCCATGAGGCCGCCCGCGCGCCGGCCCATGTCGAGCGCGGCCTCGAGGTGAACGAGGGACTGCGCCAGGTCGCCGTCCGCCTTCGCGAGCCCCGCGAGGTTGAGCCGCGTGGTGGCGATGGTCCACGCGTCGTGCGCCTTCTCGGCGGCGGCGAGCGCGGACTCGTACGCGGTGCGGGCCTCCTGGGCGCGTCCGCCGCGCTGGTGCACGATCGCGAGCGACCCGAGCGCCACTGCCTCGATGCGTGCATCACGCACGCGCTGGGCGACGCTAACCGCCTCCTCCAGCTCCGCGAGTGCCTTCTTCTCCTCGCCGAGGTAGGCGAGCGCGACGCCGCCCACTGCCAGCGCGTCGGCCGAGATCGCATCGCGGCCGCCTTTGGTGGGCGCGCCGGCTTCCTCGGCGAGCTTCGACGCTTGCGCGAAGTCACCGGCGCGCACGGACGTGCGCGCGCGCATGGTGAGCCAGGTGCGGAGGTGCGCCTTCGTCTGGCGCGCCGCGCCTTCGGTGTCGTCGAGCGCGGTCGCGGCGGCGGCGCCGTCGCCGCGGGCGAGGAGGATACGGGCGTTCGCGATCGAGAACGCGACCGCCTCGAGGTCGTCTGCGGGCTCCCCTAGCGCGCTCAGCGTCTCGGCGGCGCCGTCGAAGCGCCCGGTGTCGAGCGAGCGTCTCAGCTCGGCGCTCAGCTCGGCTCGCGAGCGCGAGGAAGGAGGAACGCTCCGCCCCGACGACGCATCGAGGATCTCGTCGATCTCCTCGACCGACGTGATGGCGCGGCCCCCGAGGCGCTTCACGAACGAGCGCAGCTGACCGGGCCGGCGCTCGACCCGGGTGAGCAGGTGCTGCTCGAGGCGCGCGGGCAGGGAAGGGATGGCGCGCCTGACGAGATCGGAGGCGCACGTCGCGTCGAGCGGGGGGACCTCGAAGACGTGCGCTTCCTTGCCGTCCGTGGCGAGCGTGCCCACGAGCGCGCTGTCGCCGACGGCGACGATGCGCGCCCCGTTCTGGACGGCGCGCGCGAGCGTGGCGCGCGCGTCGTCGTCGAAGGCGGCGAGATCGTCGACGACGACGACGAGACCGGTCCAGGGCGCCGCGGCGCCGCCCCACACGTCGAGCTCGAGCTGCACGACGTCGCCCGAGGAGAGCAGCGCGCCGCTCGTGATGCTCGAGCCGTTGCTGCGAGAGGGCTCGACGTTCGCGACGGGCTCGCCGCTCACGCCCAGCGACCACGAGAGGCGACGCACGAGCGTGGTGCGCCCGCTGCGCCGCGGTCCCACCACGGCGAGCACCGCGCCCGGGCCGAGCCGCGCGACCTGCGACGTGAGGCTCTGCGCGATCTCGTCGACGCCGAGGACCGGCCAGGCCGCCGTCTCGTCGAAGATGCGGGTCTCGAGGCGCGCCGCGGTCTTGAGGGCGCTCGCCAGCTCGTCGATGCTGGGATAGCGCGCCTGCGGATCCTCCTCCGTGGCGCGGGCCGCGATCCTCGATAGCGCCGCGCGCGGTCCCGCCGCGAGCTCGTCACCGCGGGCAATGACGGCGTCGGCGAGCGTCGCCCCGAGCGCGTAGACCTCGCCGCGCACGGTGAGCGGATCTCCGAGCAGTAGCTCGGGGGCGGCGTACTTCGGCGTGAGGCCCTTCGCACGCGCGCCGCCCTCGCGCCACGGCGTCGCCAGGCCGAGATCGACGAGCGTGCCCATGCCGTCGGCGCCGACGATCACGTTGGCCGGCTTGATGTCGCCGTGGAAGAGGCCGGCGCGATGGAGCACCGTGAGCTGATCGGCGGCGCGCGCGAGCGGCCGGAGCCACTCGCCCTCGCCGCTCTCCATGACCTCCTCGAGGCTGTGGCCGTCGACGAGCTCGCGCACGAGATAGCGGCGCGGGCTCTTCGGCAAGCGCCCGAAGGCGACGACGCGCGGGACGCCGAGCCCCTCGAGGCCGCTCAGCGTCACGGCCTCGCGGACGAGCGCCAAGGCCTCCGCCTCGCCGGCGTCCTCGGCGAGCACCTTTAGCGCGAGCTCGGCCCCGGTCACGCGGTCCCGGACGGCCCAGACCTCGCCACCCCCACCCTTGCCGAGGCGTGCCACTGCCTCGTACCGCGCGGGCATGGCAAACGTTGGCAAGGCGGGCTGAGCGCTCATCTTTTCAGGCGTGAGCCGACCTGTGCCGCCCCACCCCACGATGCTAGCGTGCCAGCGTGTGCCAGGGGAAGAAGCTGGCGGGAGAAGCTCAGCTGACAGCCGACGGTTGCGAGAGCCCTGCCTCGCAACTGTCTCTCGCTCTCGTTCAGGGACTGTCAGCTGCCAGCTGTCAGCTTCTTCCTCACCGGCACGTCAGGCCCGTGAAGGCCACGGGCTGTGCCGCGCCGCTGTGGACGGTGCCGATCGAGCCGGGGTCGCCCGCGTAGCTGAAGCCGTCCGCCGTCGCGACGCCGCCGCTCGCGAACGACGACCCCGTGAAGGTGCTCGCGATCGCGAAGACCTTCACGCGACCGCCGCCGCCACCGCCGCCGGCCCAGCCCCACGTCGTGCTTCCGATGTCGCCGAGCGCCTCGCCGCCATTGCCGCCGCGCGCGCGCACCGCGCCGGCGAGGCTCTTCGTCGAGACGAGCACCACGCCGCCCGAGCCGCCGGTGCCGCGGTAGCCGCAGACGTCCCCGTTCGGTGCGGGCGGTTGCTCGCCGTCCGCCGAGACGGTGCCGTCGATCTGCACCGCGTCGCCGACGAGGACGATCGATCCGCCGCCGCGTCCGCCGAGGCCGCCGCTGTTGGAGCAGCCCTCGCTGTTGCCGCCCGCGCCGCCGCCGGAGCCCACTGCCAAGTCGTCGCCGTCGGGCGTTCCATACGCCGCGCCGCGCGAGCCGGCGCAGTGCGTGACCGTGGCCTCGCTACAGCTGTCGCAGGCGTTGTTCGTCGCGCTGGCCCCACGGATTGTTCGGCGCGCCGCCGATGCCGCCGTACGTGGCGCCCGAGCCGCCCTGTCCGACGGAGCTGCCGGGACCGCCGCCGCAGCTGGCGCCAGCGCCCGCGCCGCCGGGGCCGCCGCGGCTGTTCTGCGCGCTGCGCAGACCGCCGGCCGCGCCGGCCTTGTCGGCGGAGATCGAGCCGCCTGCGAGCACGGCGATCTTTGGTGCTTTCACGGTGAGCTTGCCCACCGCCAGGTCGGCCACGGATCATGCGGGAGTACCTCGCTTGGTTTTTCGGATTCAGCGCGCAGAGCGCCATGGTCCACCGCCATCTCGCATCGGATGAAGGTCTCGAGCGCGTCGCAGCGCGCCATCGAAAATCGATGCGGTGCGCGCCCACGCACGACGTGCGCGCTCCCTCTCGTCCGACTGTGAGCTGTGAGCTGTGAGCTTCTTGCTCAGGGCTTGGGCTTCTGCTCGAGGCCGTACGCGCCGCCGAGGCCGAACCAGAAGCCCGTCAGCGAGAAGCCGAGGCCGAGGCGCGCCTCGAACTGCTTCACCGGCTTGAAGCGCAGGCCGACCTGCGGGATCGAGATGTACGGGAAGAGCACCGGCTTCGAGCCGCCGTCGAACCAGCTCTTCTCCGTGTAGTCGCCGACCTTCGCGACGTCGGAGTTCTGATGGTCGGCCTTGTTGCAGCCGGGCTTCGTCGGGTCCTCGGTCTGGCACTTCGAGAAGCCCTGGAGCTCGCCGTTCGCGTTGCGGTAGACCCAGTTGTTCGTCAGGTTCCCGAACACCACGCCGAGGCCGACGCCGAAGCCGTATTCGAAGTCGAAGTTCTTCGCGAGCTTCGTCGACCACAGCAGATCGACCGTCGCGTAGATGGCCTTCATGCTGCTGTTGACGAACGTGTAGTTGCCCGCGATGTCCTTCCCACTCTTGTCCTTGAACAGGATGTCGCCGGTGCCGTACTCGGTGAAGCTGAGCGCGGGGATGACGGAGAAGCCGTCCTTGCGCTTGTCGAGCGTGATGCCGACGGTGTTCGAGTAGACGGTCGCGCCCTTGTCGATGAAGAGGTTCAGCATGAACTGCGGGATCACGTTCCCGCGGTACTGCGCGCCGATGAAGAGATAGGTCTTCGTCGGGATCTCCTCGACGTCGGCGTTGTTCCACTCGTCGTGCGGCGGCTCGATGGTGGCGGGAGGCTTCGCGTCGGCAGCCTTCTTCTCGTCCTCGGCGCGCTGCGCGTCCGCCTTCTTCGCGTCCTCGGCGGCCTTCGCGTCCTCGGCGGCCTTCGCGTCGGCGGCAGCGCCCTTCTTCGCGTCCTCGGCGGCCTTCTTCGGATCGGGCTTCGGTGCGGGCTTGGCGGTGCCCTGCGCAAGCGCGACCGGAGCCGCCGTCACCGACGCGACCGACGCGGCCGCGAGGCCCGCGATGAGGAGCAGGGTTTTCATCGGGTGCGGCAAAGGATGCTACACTTTGAGCGGGGGCAGGGCAGAAAACCTCCCCCGCAACGCCCTCTTGATCCTCTACGGCCGTACCCTCGAACAGACCATCGACCGCCGGGACCGAGCGACCTTCGTGAAGGAGCTCGTGGTCACGGGCGGCAAGATCCCGCTCGCGATGGTGCGAAAGCGACTCGCCGACCACGAGGGCGGAACGCGGGCGCCGGTCCTGCTGGTGCACGGTTTCGGGCAGAACCGCTACGCCTGGCACCTGCCGGCGCGGAGCCTCTCGAACCATCTCGCAGCGCAGGGCTTCGACGTCTTCAACCTCGATCTCCGCGGCCACGGACGCTCTCGGCACTTCGGTGCACGCGCGGTGCGCCACATCGACGACTACATCTTCGAGGATCTCCCGACCGCCGTCGAGGAGGTGCGCCTCCACTCTGGTCAGCGCCCCGTGTTCCTCGTGGGGCACTCGCTCGGCGGCCTCGTGAGCTACGCCGCGGCCCCGCAGCTCGAGGGCGCGCTCGGCGGCGTCGTCTCGATCGGCAGCCCGTATCACTTCACGCGCGGCTCGCTCTCGCTCCAGGCCATCGCGCTCGCCTTCGAGGGCTTCCGACGCGCGGGCATCCCGCACATCGGCATGCCGGTGCCGCTCTACCCCGTCGGCGCGTTCATGCGCACGATCCGGCGCGTCGCCGACAGTCCGTTCTATCCGCTCCCGCTGCGTGGCTGGCACGCCGGCGCGCTCGAGCCGCACGTGCTCGAGCAGCATCTCCGTCTCGCGTTCGACCGCGCCGGCATCGCGGAGCTGCGCAACATGTTCCAGTGGGCGACCGAGAAGCGCTTCGGTGGTGAGTCACGCGACTACGTCGAGAAGTTCGAGGCGATGAACCTCCCGCTCCTCATCGTGTCCGGCGCGAACGACGACCTCGCGCCGCCGGCCAGCGTGCGGCCCGCCTACGAGCGCAGCCGCTCGAAGGACAAGACGTACCGGACTGCGCCGCTCGGCCACATCGATCTCCTGGTGGGGCGCGATGCGCCACTCTCCACCTGGCCGATGATCGCAGCCTGGCTCGACAAGCGCGCTGCGTGATAGGCCGGCGGGGTGAACCGCCGAACCTGGCTCTGGGCTGCCGCTGCGTCGTCGCTCGTTTTCGGGGCGTGCGACAAGAACAATCCGGCGCCCACCGACGCCGCGCCCGCGGTCAGCGTGACCGCGCAGCCGGCCACGGCCGACGCTGCGCCGGCGCCCGGCGCGGTCACCATCCTCGTCACCGCCGACGAGAACGGCTACCTCCTCCCGCAGGACTCCGCAAAGAAGGGGGGCGCCGCGCAGATCCTCGGCGTGTGGAAGACCGAGGACCATCAAAGCAGAAGGTCACGTCGGTGACGGGTCAGATCGTCGACGTCTCGGCGAGCGCCGTCACGCCCGACGCTGACCTCGGCAAGAGCCTCGACGCGCTCAAGAAGAAGAACGAAGCCACGCTCGGCGAGGAGATCGGAACCACCGCCGCCGGCATCAAGGCGGGCTCGCCGGAGATGTCCCGCTGGATCGCGGGCAGTATCCGCGAGAGCTTCAAGGTCGACGCCGCGATCGTCAACAAGAAGGGCATCCGTCAGGACCTGCCGGCGGGCAAGATCACGAAGGGCTCGGTGTACGCCGTCCTGCCGTTCGAGAACGCCGTCGTGACGCTCAAGCTGAAGGGGTCGGATCTCCAGGCCGCGCTGGCGAACCAGAACATCCTGGCGGATGGTCCCAAGGGCAAGATCGATCCCGCGAAGGTCTACGACGTCGCGACGCTCGACTACCTCTACTTCGGCGGCGACGGTCTGGAGCTCGAGAAGGCCGACAAGGAGCCGGGCGAGACCGGCCGCGTCTGGCAGACGCCCGTCATCGAATGGACGAAGAAGCAGGCGAGCGACGACAAGACGCCGATCGAGAAGTCGCTGCCCAGCGCGAAGTAGGAGGCAAGCGCGCGCGAGGCGCGCCTACTTCTTCTCGAGCCGCGACACTTCCTCTTCGAGGCGGCGGATCTGACGCTTCAGGTCCTTGACCTCGTCCTCGGTGGCGAGGCTCATGGCCTTGGCGAGCTTCTCGATCTGCTCGTTCGTGAACGACGTGACCTTGCCGGGCACGTTCATCATCTGCATGACGGCCTTCATGACGCGCTCGTCCTGCATCAGCTTCATGACGCGCGGGTCCGAGATCAGCCTCATTCCCTGCTTCATCAGGGTCTTCTTGATCGAGCTCATGGGCGGGCCAGCATACCAGGGAACGAGGCTCATTCGCCGGCGTCGATGGCGTCGCACGCGGCGGGCACGCCGGACGTGCACGCGCGGGCCCACAGCTCGGTGGCGCGGCGCTCGTCACGTGCGACGCCGTTGCCGCTGGCGTACGCCTTCGCCGGCACGTCGCACGCGAGCGCATCACCGAGGAGGCACGCTGCGGCGAGGAGCTCGAGCTGCCGCGCGCGGTCCGGCGGTACGCCGGCGCCCGACCCCACCATGCGAGCGGCGCTCACGCACGAGGCCGCGTCGTGCAGCTCGCACGCGCGCTCATAGTGGCGGACGGCGTGCGGGAGATCGCGCGCTCGCTCCGCGCGGCTCGCCACCGCTGCGCATCCGGAGACGATCCCGCGATCGCAGTCCTCGACGCACGGCGTGAGATCCTTTGCATCATGCACGCAGGTGCGCGGGCCGCTCCCGCTGTCGGCCGGCGAGAGCGCGCTGGCGGAGGCCGCCGACTCCGGCGCGCCGAGGCTGCGCGCCGCAGGGGTCGCGGGGGAGCACGCGAGGAGCAGCAAGATGGCTCCCAGCGGGGCGGTTCCAGCCTTCACGACAGGCATGATAGGACACGGTCTGACGCGATGCCGAAGCGAACGACCGGTCCCCGAGATTCGTCGCTGCTCGGGATGCCCGTCGCGCGCTTCATGCGCCAGCACTGGCAGAAGAAGCCGCTGCTCGTGCGCGGCGCGCTGCCCGACCTGCGCGATCCGCTGACGCCCGAGGAGCTCGCGGGCCTCGCCTGCGAGGATGGCGTCGAGTCACGCATCGTCCGCGAGCGCGGCGGCGCGCGCCCCTGGGAGGTGAGCTGGGGGCCGCATCAGGAGAGCCTCTTCTCCTCGCTGCCCGAGGAGGGCTGGACGCTCCTCGTCCAGGAGCTCAATCGCCACGTGCCCGAGGCGGCGCTGCTGCTGGAGCGCTTCGCGTTCGTGCCCAATGTCCGCGTCGACGACGTGATGGTCAGCTTCGCGGCGCCGGGCGGGAGCGTCGGCGCGCACCTCGACAGCTATGACGTGTTCCTGGTGCAGGGGATGGGCGAGCGGCGCTGGCGCTACGCCACGAAGCCGGCCGTGCGCCCCGCGGACTCGCGCTTCGTCGACGGGCTCGAGCTCCGCATCCTCGAGCGCTTCCGCCCCGACGTCGACGAGGTCCTGTACCCGGGCGACATGCTGTACTTGCCGCCGGGCTTCGCGCACCACGGCATCGCGGAGTCTCCGTGCCTCACCTACTCGATCGGCTTCCGCTCACCGGGGCACGGCGAGATGTGGAAGGCGTTCGGCACCCACCTCGCGATGCACGCTGCTGGCGCCGGGACGCTGCTCACCGATCCTCCGCTCGCTCCGGCCACGAGGGCGGGCGCGATCCCGCGCGCGCTGCTCGCGCGGGTGCGCGCCGCGGTCCGCAGCATGGATACCAGCAATGACGTGATCGACCGCTGGTTCGCCTCGTTCGCGACGCAGCTCTCGCCGGGCCACGAGCTCACCCCGCCCGCGCGTCGTCCGGCGGAGGCCGCGGTCCTGGCGCGCCTCGCGCGTGGCGATCGTGTGGCGCGGAGCGAGGAAGGCCGCTGGGCCTACCTTCCGCGTCCGCGCGGCGCGCTCCTGCTCTACGTGGGCGGGCAGGAGCTCGCGGTGGCCGCGCCCGAGGCGGAGCTCGCGCGCATGCTCTGCGATGCGCGCCGCTTCGACGGCGCAGCGCTCGCGGCCCTCGTGAGGACCGGCGCCGCGCGAGCGCTCATCGTCCGCCTTTTTTCGATGGGCGCCCTTCGTTTCGGCGCTCGGGCTTCTGTGCGATGAAGAGGTAGTTGAAGCCGCGCAGGAAGAAGTTCCCGTCCTCCGCCGCTTTCCGGTAGTTCCCCATCTCGAGCGACTTGTTGTGCCGGACCACCGTCACGATGTCCACGATGGCAAGCGCCTCGGCGATGCTCACGAAGAGCTGGAAGCCGACCGGCGCGAAGCCCGTCTTCTTCTCGTAGTAGTCGCAGACGTAGAGCCCGAGATAGCCGCCCGGCACGAGCACGCGCGAGGCCTCGCGGATCGCGCGGTTCATCGCCTGGTAGTACTTCGGGTCGAACGCCGAGAGCTTGCCGATGCAGCTCGGGTCGTCCGAGTAGTCGATATGATCGCCGTACGGCGGATCCATGAAGACGAGGTTCACCGAGGCGGGCTCGAGCGGCAGCTTTCGGGCGTCGGCCTTCTCGATGTCGGGCCGGAACGGCGCGAGGTCGAAGCCGCGCGCGTTCCGCCCGGTCTCCTTCGCGACGTCGAGCGTGGTGCCGGACCCGCAGAACGGATCGACGACGAGGTCTCCCTTCTTCGTGTAGCGCTCGATGAGGTTCCAGATGATGTACGAGGGCGTCGCGCCGACGTAGCGCTGGTCGCCCTGACTGCCGCTGCCGCTGCCGTACTGCTGCGAGGGGTACTCCCAGAGGGTGGTCGGCTGGATGCGGAGCGGCGGTCGGTTCGGCCTCTGGTGCTGCACGGGCAGCACCTTAGCGGGGTTCGCCGCCGCTGACGACCCGACGCCGCGCCGATTGCGCCCGCCGCCCAGCCGGGTCCAGGCGGCGGACCGGCCTACGCTCGCCATGATGAAGTCGTACGACGTCGTGGTCGTGGGTGGTGGTCCGGACATCGAGCACGCCGGTCTCCTCGCGCTCCGGCGCGGCGACTTCCACGTCACCGCGCGCGCGCACGACCTGGCACCTAGAACGTCGCGGCGAGGCTCACGCTGCCGGTCTGCGTCTTCGGGTCGTACGACGGCGCCAGCCCGACCTGCGTCGCGGGCGGGGGAGGGACGACGTCCTCGCGCGCGATCACCGCGCTGTCGACGGCCACCGTGGCGATGACCCCGAAGAACAGGATGACCCCGCAGGCCGCGCTCGCCGAAGAGCCGTTCCGCGAGGCCGCGGCCATCGCCGTGCACAGCGCGATCGGCCCGCTCCGCATCCCGAAGCTCCCGCCGGCCTTGCCCCAGTGTCCGTGCGCCGCGTGCACCGCCGGCGCGCCGAACAGGTAGCCGCCGAAGCCGGTGCCGAGCAGCAGCCCCGACGTCAGGTGGTTGTCCCCGGTTCGGCTCGACGAGGTTTCGCGGACGAGCGAGCCCAGGCCGAGGCCCATCATCGTGAACGACACGCCGTCGCTCGCGAGCGTCTGCCAGCCGTACCATTCGCGCTTCGGCGGCGGTCCTTTCGGCTCGTCGTTGCCGGCGTCGTTGCCGGCGTCGTTGTCGTTGTCGTCGGCGGAGGCGGTTCGCGAAGCGAAGACGATGACGAGAGCGAGCAGACCGAGCAGGCGCTTCATGAAGAGGCCCGTCGCAACGGTCGTGCCTGTCCGCGAAGCGCCTGTTTCTGCGGCATTTATCGGGTTGCGGAGCCTGCGCTATGACTTCGGTGCCGCGACCGGCTCAGTCGCGGGCACAGCGCCCGCCCACCGCGAGGTACTTGTTCGTCGACCTCCACTTCCGGAAGCCGCCAATCGGGTGCTGGTTCGGGATGGCGTGGCCGTCGAAGGCGCCGGTTCGGTTCAGGCCGACGTTGCGCGCCGCCGGGTCGGTGCCGGGCGTGCCGTCCATCGGCAGCGCGACGTCGTACACGTTCCCCGCGAGATCGGAGTGCCCGAACGGACCGTTGCCGGTGGGGAAGCGTCCCGGCGGCGCGATGTAGACCGAGTAGTCGCATTTCTGAGGATCGTCGCCGATGCACTGGATGGTGCTCGGCATCCAGAAGTTGAAGCGATAGTTCGCGCGCTTCATGTCCGACGTCGCGGGCATCGGCGTGCCGAAGCCCTGGCCGGTCGGGTCGAACGGGTAGGGGCTGTCCCAGCCGCCGGGGACGGGCGTGGTGCCCCACGGGTACGTGTACTTCGCAGGTTGTCCCTTGTCCCAGGCGTAGTCGAGCTCGTCGAGCGTGGGCAGGCGCCCGCCGTCCCAGGCGCAGAACGCGGCGACCATGAAGAACGTCACGCATTGCTGGGGCTTCTGATCGAGGATGTCCTGCGGGTACTGCTGGACGTCGTCGAAGAGGGTCGTGTTGACGTCGTCCGGCAGACGGAACGTCCGCGAGTTGCCGACCTGCTTGGTGAGGCACCCCTCGTTGCCGCCCTGCTCGGCCGCGCCGTAGTGGATGGGGCCGAGCTGCTGGTAGACGCCGTCCTGGCCGGTGCCCGCGGTGTAGAGATGCGGGAGGCCGGTCTGCACCGTGCCGTCATCGAGCTTCGACGGGATCCACGCGTCCCACGACGGCTCGAACCACGCGGGGCGGTTCTTCTGGATGTAGCCGCGGATGTCACCCTTCGTCTTCTCGACGAACACGCGGAAGCGACCGGCGGTGATGTTGTACCTGTCGAGCCGGTACGCCGCCGCGGGCTTGGGGACCGGGATGGTGGTACAGCAGCTGTCGGTCCCCGTCGGCCCGCACGTGTCGCCGCCGTTGTGCTGCGTGCAGCTGCGCGCGGCGGCGCAGTGCTTGGTGTAGTCGCAGCCGCCGCTCGCGCAGCCGTCGTCCTTCGCGCAGGCGCCGCCGACGGGCGTGAGGGACGCGCCGCTGTCGCCGCTGTCGCCTTGCGAGGCGTCGGTCGGGCCTCCGTCGCCGTCGCCGGCGCCGGGAGGCGTGATGCTCGCCTCGTCGCGGGTGCCCGCCTCGAGATCGGCGACGGCGCCGTCCCCCGACCCTCCGCCGCACGCGTAGAGCGCCCCGCCCGTGACCACCAAGCCGAGAGAGATGAGCCGCAGAGGCGAGCGCACGTTCATGCAAGGAGATCCTGCAAACCGCGTGACAGGCGCGACGTGCACGACTCCGCGCACTTGCGTCGACCGCGCGGTGTTGCACGGCCGCGGATCATGGACGCCGCCCGGTCCGTGGACGCGCCGCCGTCCAGGCAGCCCCGCGACACCCCGTTGCGTGCGCGTGCCTCGCTACGACTTCTTCAGCGCGCCTTCGCCCCAGATCGCGAGCGCGGTGCGCACGACGTCGCGGCGCGCGACGCCCGCCTCGTCGCCCACGCGTGGATCGTGGGCGTGCGTGTAGATCAGGTCGAGCAGCGCGAAGGCCGCGTCGGGGATGAGGCCCGCCTTCAGGTGGGGCCGCAGCAGCGCCGCGCCCTTCGCCCGCCGCTCCGCGAGATCGCGCTGAAGCCGCGCGGACTGCTCGGGGTAGTCGCGTGCCAGGTCCCCGAAGAACACTGGCGAGTACTCGACGATGCGCACCGACCACGCGTCGCCCCAGGCCTTGAAGCGCTCGCCGATGGGCGCGCGCTCGTTCTCCGTCAGCACGTCGTGGGTCGCCAGCTCCGCACACCACCCGTCCACCATCGCGGCAACGAGCTGCTCCTTGGATGCGAAGTACCCGTAGAGGGTGGAGGCGCTCATCCCGAGCGCCGTGGCCAGCTCGCCCATCACGACCGAGCGAAGGCCGCCGCGCTTGGCCCGCGCGGAGAAGGCGTCCAGGATGCGCGCCGCCGCGGGCGCGAGCGCGGGAGCAACCGTCGCCCGCCGCCCGGGGCTCTTCTTCGAGGCCACGCGCTTCACGATGCGCCGACGTTCACTGCGGCGCGCCATGCTGTCAAGCGCGCCGCACGCGCCCGAGTAATGATAAGTGCTTGCACATTACTGCAGCTATCGTAGAGGAGCGGGCATGAAATCGTCGCTCCTCGCGGTCTCGGGCGTGCTGGCGCTGGTCGTCACGTCGGCGTGCGGCGGCAGCGGCGCCGCCGTCGCGTCGTCCGGAGCCGATGCGGCGACCAGCGCGGAGCCCACCGACCCGCTCGCCGGCACGGACGGCAGCGCCCCCGTCGGCGACGCGTCGGCCCCGACTCCTCCGGTCGCTTCGGCCGGCTGCGGCAAGGCCCCCGGCGCGACCGGCCTCGCGCAGGCGACCATCACGGTCCTCGGCGCGGCCCGCCACTACCAGCTGTTCGTACCTTCCGCGTACGACGCATCGAGGCCGACACGCCTCGTGTTCGTCTTCCATGGGCTCGGCGGCGACGGCGATCAGATCCGCGCGTACTTCGGGTTCGAGACCGAGGCGAATGGGCAAGCGCTGTTCGTCTACCCCGATGGGCTGGCGCAGGCCGCGCAGGGCGGCAGGACGGGCTGGGCAGAGAGCGACCTCGCGTTGTTCGACGCGCTGCTCGCGGAGATCTCTTCCCGGTACTGCGTGGACGCGAAGCGCGTGTTCGCCGCGGGCCACAGCTTCGGCGGGTACATGTCCAACCTGGTCGGCTGCGAGCGCGGCGACGTCGTGAGCGCGATCGCGCCCGTCTCCGGGGGCCTGGTGGCGGGGGGCGCCTGCAAGGGCGCGGTCGCCGCGTGGGTCGCGCATGGCGATCGGGACGCCACCGTCCCGCAGAGCGAGGGCATCGCTGCGCGCAACCAGTGGGTGACGGCGAACGGCTGCGCCTCGACCACCAAGGCGACCGACCCTTCCCCGTGCGTCGCGTACGACGGCTGCACGGCGGGTCATCCCGTGACGTGGTGCTCCTTCTCCGGCGGCCACTTCCCGCTGCCGTCCTTCACGCAGCAAGCGATCTGGGACTTCTTCGCGGCCCGCTGAGCGCGCAGGAGACAAAAGCGAAACGGCCGCGGGCAGTGCCGGCGGCCGTCTCGTGCTCTCAGGCCCGAGGGGGCTGCAGTACTGGCGTCACTCCTTCGCGTCGCCGCGAGCGAAGATCGACGCCACATAGTTCAGCACGTCGGTCGCGCTGACCTCGTTGTAGCCGAAGTTCTTGATGAGCCTCGACTTGATGATGTCGATCTTCTCCTGCGTGTCCTTGTCGACGACCGCGGAGACGAGCGTCTTCAGCTTGATCGAGTCCTTCTGATCCTCGAAGAGCTTCAGCTCGAGGGCCCGGCGAAGACGATCGTTCGTGTTCCACGCGAACTTCTTGCCCTCGACCGCGAGCGCTCCGATGAAGTTCATGATCTCGCGCCGGAAGTCGTCCTTCCGGTTCTCGGCGATCTCGATCTTCTCCTCGATCGAGCGCATCAGGCGCTCGTCCGGATCCTCGTCCTGGCCGGTGTACTTGTTCTTCACCCGCTCCTTGAGCGTGAAGGCCTTGATGTTGTCGATGTAGTTGCCGGCGAGCTTGGCGATCGCGTCCTCGTCCGCGCTGATCGCGCGCTGGACCTCGTTCTTGACGATCTCCTCGTACTCGCGTTTGACCTGGCCGATGATCTCCTGGAAGCGCTTGCGCTGCTCGTCGTTCGTGATGAGCGAGTGGTGGCGCAGACCCTTGTCGAGCTCGTTGAGCACCATGAAGGGGTTGATGGTCCCCTCGCCGGCGTCGTTCACGAGCGCGTTCGAGATCTTGTCCTGGACGTAGCGCGGAGAGATGCCCTCCATGCCTTCGCGCTTCGACTCCTTGCGCAGCTCCTTCACGGTGTCCTGCGTGTAGCCGGGCAAGACCTTGCCGTCGTAGAGCTTCAGCTTCTGGAGGAGCGAGAGATTGTGCTTCTTCGGATCCTCGAGGCGCGTGAGCACGGCCCACATCGCGGCGACCTCGAGCGTGTGCGGGGCGATGTGCTTGTTCTTCACCTTCGCCGGGCCGAAGTCCTTTTCGTAGATCTTGATCTCCTCGTGGAGCTTCGTGATGTACGGGATGTCGATCTTGATGGTGCGGTCCCGGAGGGCTTCCATGAACTCGTTGTTCAGGAGCTTTTTGTACTCGGCCTCGTTCGTGTGACCGAGGATCACCTCGTCGATATCGGTCTGCGCGAACTTCTTCGGCTTGATCTTCTTCTCCTGCGAAGCTCCGAGGAGGTCGTAGAGGAAGGCGACGTCGAGCTTGAGCATCTCGACGAACTCGACGATGCCGCGGTTCGCGATGTTGAACTCGCCGTCGAAGTTGAACGCGCGCGGATCGGAGTCCGATCCGTACTCGGCGATCTTCCGGTAGTTGATGTCGCCCGTGAGCTCGGTCGAGTCCTGGTTCTTCTCGTCCTTGGGCTGGAACGTGCCGATTCCGACGCGATCCTTTTCCGAGAGCACGAGGCGCCGGACGCGGATGTGATTCCGCATCACCTTGCCCCAGTCACCCTCGTACTTGGTCATCAGGTTCTTGAAGATGAACCGGCTCGCGGGATCGAGGTCGCCGTCGACGCGGACCTTGTACTGCTCGTTCGAGAGCGCTAGCTCCTCGATGGCCTTGGGCCGCCAATCCTGCGGGATGAGCCGCAGCGGCTCATCGTTCATGGGGCTGGGGAAGCGATCGGTCGACGTGCCGGCGAGGCCGGTGTCGCCGAGGTTCACCCAGTCGAACGAGTACAGCGAGCCATCGGTGGTGCGCGAGTAGTACTCGATGCCCTGCTTGAGGAGCCGCGCGATGGTGCTCTTCGAGGAGCCGACGGGCCCGTGCAGGAGGATGACGCGCTTCTCGGGGCCATAGCCCTCGGCCGCGGCCTTGAGGACGTGCACGAGACGCATCAGCGGGATGTCGAGCCCGAAGATGGCGTTCGCGCCGTTGTTCATCTCGTCGCGGAAGAAGTTGTAGCGGGTCAGCTTCTTCTTGTTGTCGATGTACTCCTCGGTTCCGAAGGAGATCACCATGTCATAGAGGCGCTGGTAGGCGTTCCGGGTGATCTGCGGGCGGTCGCGCACGAGCCCCAAGTACTCCTCGAACGATCCCTCCCACGCCAGCTCGCGATACAGCTTGAAGTCCTGCATCGCGCCAATTCGGTCGATCATTCCGGTCTGCGACATGCGTTCGAAGATACCGGAAACGTTGGTGCGGGGGGCCCGAACTTCTGCGCGGTGTGCACGCTGGTTCACTGCCGTGTCGTGCATCAATCGCTACGCCCGATGAGACCGTCGTAATGGCACGGCTGGGCTGGCGGTTCGCCAAAGGGGCGAGGGCTGGCAAGAAGGCCGTCCGTTGGGGTCGCACCGGGGTCGGCAAAGGTCAGCAAGGACCTTATTTTTCCGTAAGGAACCTTGGAGATCGCGGGGACGCGACCAATGTTAACAGCGGCTCGCCGGTTGCAAACGGGCAACCAGGAGTACAATCGAGAGTGAGCAATCCCATGAGCCCCACGAGCACGGCCTGGTCGCAGCGGAAGTCGACGGTCGCGTCGACGATGACGCGGATGGCGCGCGTCGTAGGCGTTGCCGCGCTGGCGACGACCGCATTCCTGTCGGTGGGTTGTGGAGTATCCCCGGCGTACGAGCCGGAGCCGCGGATGCCAGGCGCCTACACCGCCGCCCCGAGCCCGAGCACCGAGCCGCTGACGTCGGAGCAGCTCGCCGCCCAGAACGAGGCAAACGCGAGCGCGCGCGGCGAGATCGCCGTCGGCGAGGACGAGAACGAGTACACGGACACCGACCCCAGCGCGCTCACCGAGTTCAAGCCTGCGCTCGAAGGTCACGGCCAGTGGGTCGACGACCCGGCCTACGGCACCATCTGGGTGCCGGCCTCCGCCGAGGTCGGAAGCGACTTCGCTCCGTACACGACGGGCGGGCACTGGACGTACGACGACACGACGAACTACGTCTGGGTCTCCGACTACTCCTGGGGCTGGGCTCCGTTCCACTACGGGCGCTGGGTGCATGCCAGCCAGCACGGCTGGGCGTGGATCCCGGGCCGCACCTACGCCGGCGCGTGGGTCGTGTGGCGCTCCGGCGATGCGGGCTACGGCTACGTTGGCTGGGCGCCGGCGGGTCCGGATTGGTACTGGTACAACGGCTACGCCGTCGGCTGGACGTTCGGCTACACCCCCTACTATTCGTACTGCCACCGCGACTACTTCTACAACCCGTACGTCGGCGGTCACGTCGTCCGCGGCGGCGACCCGCGCGGTCGCGACATCGAGGCCCACACGCGTCCGTACACGCCGGCGCAGCCGGGCGTCGGGCCCGGGGGCAACGGCAACGGTGGCCCGGGCCGCGTGGCTGCGAACCCGAGCGTCGGTGGTGGCCGCGTCGCCGCGTCGCCGCGCGTCGGTCCCTCGCCGAGCGAGCTCGGCATGCGCTCCGAGAACGTCGTCGCTCCGCCGCGCGGAAACGCCGGTCTCGAGCGCGCGCAGGCCCTTGCGGCTCCGCGCACTGCCGTCGCCGCGGGCGGCGCAGCCCCCGCACAGACGCGCCGTCGTGCGTTCGATCGCGATGGCGTCGCCGCCGAGCCGAGCGCGCGCATCTCCGACGGTCGTGGTCCCGCGACCGCGGCTCGCATCGATCCCGCCGCGCGCGCTCCGCAGATCGCCGGGGTGACGCCGAGCGGCCCGCGCCCCATGTCGCGCTCGCTGTCCGATTCGCCCGGCGCGTCGCCTCCGAGCGCCCCCACCTACCGCTCCGCGCCCACCATGGCCGCCGCCGCGCCCTCGCAGCCCTCCTTCCGCTCGCAGCCGTCGCCCTCGCAGCCCTCGGCGTCCGCGCCGGCGTTCCGCTCGGCGCCGAGCTTCTCGAGCCCCTCGCAGTCGTCGCCGTCCTTCCGGTCGTCGACGCCGTCGTCGACGCCGGCCTTCCGCGCCGCGCCCACGCAGCCGACGTTCCGTTCGTCGACGCCGAGCGCGCCCTCCATCTCCCGTCCTTCTTCTCCGTCCGTGTCCTCGCCGTCGCGCTCCGTGGCTCCCTCGGTCGCTCGTCCTTCTTCGCCGTCACGCTCCTCGACCACGTCCGGGAAGCGGAGGTAACTCATCATGCCGTCGTCGTTCTTGTCGTCCTTCGTCTACCGTGGCGCCGCGCTCGCGGCGCTCTCCAGCTCGCTCTTCGCGTGCGTGATCGAGGAGGCGCCGCCGCGGCGCCTCGGTCCCGACAGCACGAGCCCGTCGCCGCCGCCAGCATCGACCGGCACGGTGGGCGGCACGCCGACGACGCCGCCGCCGACCACCACGCCGAGCCCCTCGCCGATGCTCGTCGCCGTCGACACCGACCAGGTGATGAACGCCGATCCCGGCCAGGGCGTGGGGATCTTCACCGAGTACGCCGCCGGCGGTAAGTGGCACATCTGGTGGACGTGCGACACGACGATCTCCCAGAAGCAGTGCGACGTCTCGCTCGCCGCCACCGCAGCGTCTGGCACGATCGGCGCGCTGAACGCCGAGCAGCTCCAGGGCGGCACGGTCAACACGCCCGACCCCACGCGCGTCGAGGCGCACGTCACGACCACCACGCAGGTGCACGGCATCACCTTCACGACGACGCCGGGCGCCGTCATCACGCTCGAGGCGTCGGTGGGCGGCCTCAGCGAGGGCCCCGGCCCGAACCGCTCGTTCTTCTTCTTCGTGCAGGACGGAAAGATCAACGGCGGCTACGCGGGCCCGCTGACGAACCCGCTCCAGCTCCAGGGCAGCAAGCCCTGATCACCCCGTGAGCGGCACGTCGGGCTTGCCGCGAACCGTGATCGGGCTGGGCGCGAACCTCGGTGACCGCCTGGCGGCGATGCGACAGGCGGAGGCGCGCATCGCCGAGGTGGCGACGGTGCACGCGCGCTCGCGCGTGTACGAGACGGCGCCAGTGGGTCTCGTGGAGCAGCCACCCTTCCTCAACGCGGCGATCGCGGTGGAGTCCGCGCTGTCGCCGCTCGCGCTGCTTGACGCGCTGCTGGCGATCGAGCGCTCGCTCGGACGCGACCGCAGCGAGGATGCGGTGCGCTGGGGACCGCGGACCATCGATCTCGACGTGCTCTGGATCGAGGGGCTGGTGATCGAGGACCCGCGCCTGGTGGTCCCGCATCCGCGGGTGACGGAGCGTGCGTTCGCGATGGTGCCGCTGCTGGAGGTCGCGCCGGGCGCGAAGGATCCGCGCACGGGCGTGCCGTACGTGGCGCCGGTGGATGCGGGCGTGCGCGCCACGGATCTCGACCTCACGCCGTGAGCGGGAGCTCTACCCCTCCACGCTGCGCGTTTGCGAGCGCGAGACTCCCTGTCTCCCGTCTCGCTCCCCGAGGAGGGTGGACGGGAAGCTAGAGCCCGAACGACCGGAGCTTCTTGTGCAGACCTTCGCGCGTGATGCCGAGGTTCTTCGCTGCGGCGGTCTTGTTGTTCGCGTGCTCGCGGAGGCCCTCGATGAGCAGCCAGCGCTCGACCTGGTCCATCATCTCCTTCAGCGTGCCCTTCGTGGGGCGAACGCGCTCGATCATTCCCTCCACCTGGCGCACGCGCGGCGAGAGCATGTCGGGCGTGATGAAGCCGCCGGTGTCGACCTGGATGCAGAGGCGCTGCACCTCGTTCTGGAGCTCGCGCACGTTGCCCGGCCAATCGTAGCTCTGGAGGAGCTCCATGGTCTGCTGCGAGAAGCCGCCCGAGGGCTTGCCGAACTCCGCCGCGAACCGCACGTGGAAGTGCTCGGCGATGAGCGGGATGTCCTCGCGGCGCTCGCGCAGCGGCGGGACGCGCAGCGGGAAGACCTTGAGGCGGTAGTAGAGATCTTCGCGGAAGCGGCCCTCGGCCACCTCCTTCTCGAGGTTGCGGTTCGTAGCCGTGACGATGCGGACGTTGACCTTCTTCTCGGCAGTGGCGCCGATGGGGCGGACCTCGCCCTCCTGGAGCACGCGCAGCAGCTTCGACTGCAGCGAGACCGGCATCTCGGTCACCTCGTCCAGGAAGAGCGTGCCGCCGTCGGCGATCTCGAAGAGACCCTTCTTGTCCTCGTGCGCGCCGGTGAAGCTGCCCTTCTTGTGGCCGAAGAGCTCGCTCTCGAGGAGCGTCTCGGGCATCGCCGCGCAGTTCTGCCCGACGAACAGGCGATCACGGCGGTTCGAGCGGTAGTGCACGCTCGCGGCGACGAGCTCCTTGCCGACGCCGGTCTCGCCCTCGATGAGGACGGTCACGCGCGTGTTCACGACCTTCTCGAGCTGCTGGAGCAGCGCCTTCATCGGCCCGCTCGAGCCGATGATCTCGGGGCCGCCGCCGGCGCGGTTACCGCCGCGGCGCTCCTGCTCCTTGTTCTTCAGGAACGCGTTCTCCTTCTTGAGGCGCTCCTCGGCTGCGCGCAGGCGCTTGACGAGCCGCGCGTTCGCGACGGCGAGCGAGGCGTTGTGCGCGAGCACCGCCATGATCTCGAGGTCGCCGCTCGTGAGGACGCCCGACTCGCGGTTGTCGACCTGGATGACGCCGAGGATGTCGTCGCCCTTCCACAGCGGGATGCCGAGGGTGGAGCGGATCTGCGCGCCCATCAGCGACTCGCTGTTGCCAACCTCGGACGGCGCGTCGGCCGCGACCACGGCGGCGCGCTCGGTGATCACCTTGCGGAACACGCTGCGCGTGATGGGAATGGGCGAGCTCGACGGCGCGTCCTGGCCGCGTACGCGCGTCATCACGGGGACGTAACCGGCGGCGCCGGCGGGCTTCGCGCCCTCCTCGTCGTCGTCGCGGAGGACGATGGTGACGTGCGTGGCGAGCGGCACGAGCGTGAAGCTCGCCTCGCAGATGGCGACGAGCACCTCCGCGAGATCGGGCGCCGAGCCGATCTTCTTCTGCGCGTCGTAGAGGGCGCGGAGGCGGTTGTCGTCCTTCTCGACGATCATCGCCTGCGGGCCGACGAGATCCTCGATCTTCTTGAGGGCGAAGACGCGCGCGTCGTCCGCGTCGTCCTTGAGGGTCACGGTGAGGTGGACGATGCGGTCGGCCGAGCCGAGCTCGATCACGTCCGCGTCCTCGAGGGGAGACTCGCGCCCCAGCACGTCGTCGAGCGCGATGCGCTCGTTGCGCCGCAGGATCGCTGTGCCGTTCGTCGAGCGCTGGTCCACGAGCACGTAGCGCTCGCCGGCGAAGACGATCTTCGCGTGCTCGCTCGAGACGTGCGTGTCCGGCACGACGAGGTCGTTGCCTTCGGCGCGTCCGATCCGCACGACGTCCGTCGTGGGCTCGAGCGACGCGCCCGCCGATTCTCCCCGTGTGACCTCGACTCTGATCACGGCACGCGGGACCGGAGCTTCAAGGCCGTCTTGAAGACCTCATCGTTCGCGTAGTTGACGCCCGCCGCCTTGTCGGCGTCGACCACCTTCTCCAGCGCAGCGGAGGCCGCCGCGTCGCCGCTCGGCGAGAGATGGTCGATGGCCTCGACCATGGCGAGGCGGACCGAGCCGTCCTTCACCTTGTCGACCTTGGCGACGAGGTCGGCCTTGGTCTTCTCGTTGCCGTAGATGGCGGCCATCCATGCCGCCTTCACGTGGCCCATCTTCGCGGTGGGGGGCGTGGAGGGCACCGGGCTGTCGAGCACGCTGACGTAGCACGCCGCGTCCTGCTTGCACTTCTCGAG
>JAYTHX010000453.1:0-25069 GCA_043732195.1 Polyangiaceae bacterium | reverse complement strand
GGGCTGGCCGGCGTGCGCGGCGTCGAGCCCGGGCGTGGTGGGGGGGTGCGTCGGGTCGGTGCCGTCGACCGCGGCGCCGAGGCCGACGATCAGCGCCTGGTTCACCGTCACGCGCATCTGGTTGCTGATGTTCGTCTGCCAGTTCGCGAAGAACGCGGGCGTACTGAAGAAGCCGACGCGCGGGATCTGCAGCACGAGCTCGCCGCTCGCGCGCAGCTTCGGCAGATCCCAGAAGTCAGTCGTGCGCTCCTTGCCCTTGGGCGCGCGCGTCGTGACCATCTTCCAGGTCGTGAAGTCGTCGCCGCCGATCGGCCCCGCCACCTGACCGGCGACTGGCCCGCACGCCGGACCGCCGTTCGGGTTCTTGCGCCCGTCGAGGCCGCCCTGGAGGATGCGCTGGAGCGCGATACCCAGCTGCGGCTTGCCGCCCTGACCACGCGCCACCACCACCGGATCGGTGAAGCACCCGGGCTCCTTCGCATCGAGCGCTGCGAGGTTCGGCACCGTGAAGCGCATGAAGCTCGCGCTGGTGGGATCGACCGAGTCGGCGAACGGGATCTTCGTCGACGTGGCGACGATCTCGGTGATCCCGGGGTTCGCTTCGAGGAAGCGGTCGGCCACCTTCCCGGCGTCGTCGATCTGCCACGCATCGAGGAACGCGTAGAACTCCATGAGCGCGGGCGTCATCATGAAGCTGCGCGTCGTCATGGCGTCCGCGAGCGGGCGGCCTGCCGAGACGAGCGCGAAGACCGTCCGCGCGAAGCTCTCGGTGAGGTTCTGCGCCATCACCGAGCCGGTGACGCGGTTGTTGTTCGCCTTGTTGGGGAACGTCTGGTCGTCGAAGTCGTTCTCGGCGATCTGCGTCTGCTGGAACGCGAGCTGGAAGAAGCGCAGCATCTTCGTCTCGTACTGCGGGAGCTTCATCCAGCCGTCGATCAGCCCCGCGAGCGCGCCGGGGTCGGCGACCACCGCCTTCACCTCCTCGTCGGTGGGAGGCAGGCCGACGAGCACGTTCTTCACCTTCGCGACGTAGACCGCGGGCGGTGAGATCTCGCTCGGCAGCGGCGCGGTGGTGCCCTCGAGCGGGGTGGTGCTCGGCGCAGGCGCGTCTTCGCCCGAGTGGCACGCCGCGATCGCGGCGAGGGCCGCGGACACGCCGAGAACGAGCGTCGATTTCGTGGACATGGTGAGCCTCGTGGCAGTGGAAGAGAGGGCGCTCACGGCTTCGCCCAGGCCGCGATCGCGGCGCGCTGCGGGTTGGTGAGCGAGAAGGCAGACGTGGGCGGCGGCATCGCGGCGGGCGTGCCCGCGGCGTCGACCACGCGCTGGAGGATGGTGGCGCGCCGCCCGCTCCAGGCGGCGTACGTGGAGAGATCGATGTTCGAGGAGCTCTTGCCGATGCCGGGCGCGCTGTGGCAGTTGCTGCAGACCGCGGCATAGACGGGCTGCACGGTCGAATTCCACGTCGCCTCGTCGCTGGCGGCGCCGCCTTGCGCGCCGAAGCGCTGGAGCGTCGCGCCGAGCACCCATACGTCGCCGGACGCGGAGCCGACGAGCCGTGCGTCGTTCGCGATCGTACCGCCGCTGCCGAGCGACACCCGGCCGTCCTGCACGAGGCCGAGATCGCCGTCGACCACGAACCACACGTTGGCGCCCGAAGCCGCGAGGCCGTGCAGGTCGCGCGCGCCGCCGTCGTACAGCCTCTCGACCTGCGCGCCGGTGATGCGATAGAGCGCGTGGCTCGTGGTGGCGAAGAGGTTGCCACCGCTGTCGTACGCGACGAGCCGAGCGTCGGCGAGCGGGACGTCGACCTCCTTGTCCTCGTTGAAGACACGCACAGCGGAGGGGTCGGCGACCGCCACGAGCGCGCCGTTCGCGGTCACCGCACGCGCCGCCGCGTGGTAGCGGGTCACGTTCGCGCCGTCGCTGACGGCCACGCCGCTCTCCAGGAGGAACGCGACGTGCCCCGCCGCCGAGGCGAGGCCCTGCACCTTCTCGTCGCCGAGACCGTAGCGCCCACTCACGTCGAGCGGCGGGCCGTCGGCGCGGACACGCTGGAGGTGACCGGCGTCGTCGACGCCGACCATCCAGCTCGAGAGCCCGTCGGCCGAGGGAATGACCGCCGCGGAGCGCCACGTGGTGATGCTCGGGTCGCTCGTGACCACCGAGCCGCTGGTGAGCGTGAGCACCCCCTTGGACCCGAAGACGAGGAGCGAGGCGTCCCGCTCCGCGACCGCTTGCACAGTCCCGACGTCGACGTTCGACGGATTCCAGGCGACGGAGCTGGGCGCGAGCGCCGCGGGCGCGGGCGCGCTCTCGGCACCGCTGCTCGAGCAGCCGGCGGCGGTGACGGTGACGGCGACCACGAGCATGCCCCCGAGCAGCGCTCGCGGCCTCACGGGAACTGCACCGGGAGGACCATGCTCTGCGCGGTCCAGGTCACGCCGCCGGCGGGCGCCGCGTACTGCTGCTCGGTACCCCACGCGTAGCTCGCGTCAGCCTTCAGTCCGCCGTCGGGCGCCTTGGTGGTGTTGAAGCCCCCATCAAAGACGTCACTGGTCGCGGTCCCGAACGGCGCGGTCCACCAGGGATCGCCGATCTCGGCGCCGGGGCCGTAGACCGCCGCGCGCGCCTTCGCGCCGGCGGGCACGGTGAACGCGAACGTCGTCGGCAACGCCGTCGCGCCCCGCGGCGTCATCGAGGCATACGAGCCGTAGCCCACCTCGGCAGGATTGATGGCCATGTCGGCCGAGAGCGTGACGCCGGAGGAGATCGAGCGGCGGACGGCGCCGAGCGTCTCCGGGCTCGCGCGCTGCGCATCGGTCAGCGCGTAGAACGTCGGGTGCAGCACCTGGAAGCGGTAGGTGCCGGCCGCGACGGCGAGGTCGAACTTCCCGTTTGCTCCCGTCGTCATCCGATCCGCGAACATGTGATGGGACTTCGGCTCCTGCCGCTCGATCTCGACGAGGTAGCCGGCGATCGGCGCGCCCCCCGACTGCACGACGCCGCTCGCATGGAAGCGCGGGGCCGCGGCGGGCTGCGGGACGGTGAGGTCCGAGCACGGATTCGCCGCCTCGACCTTCGCGGTCGGCGACTCCTCCGGGCAGACGGCGAACGCCGAGAGCGCGGGATCGATGGCGTAGCGCGCGAGCTTGTCGCCCTTCGCTCCGTCGGGACCGTCGGCGTCGCCGGTGACGCGAAAGAGATAGAGGTAGTGCCCCGAGGCGAGCGAGGTCTTGCCCACGAAGGTGCCGGTCCCGTCGTCCGCCAGCGTGATGAACGGCATCTTCCAGTCGGTGCCGGCGCCTTGACCGAACGCGCCGATCACCTCGATCGACTTGACGCCCCTCCATGACGGCCGGTAGGTGAACGTGACCGGATGCGCGGTCGACCCGTCGGCGCCGGCCTCGCTGGGAGGCAGGCCGGGCGCGGCGGTATCGGCGCCCGCCTCGGCGCTCGGGCTACCGCTCGAGGAGGAGGCGGGATCGGGGTCGGAGCCAGAGCATGCGACGCCGATCGCAACATTCGTGACGCCGAAAGCCAGGAGAAGACGGCGAAGGGCGGAGGGGTTCACGGAATCCGGTCCTGGCAAGACCCATGCGCGGCGCGGACGCGCGCGCCGGGTACGATCTGCCCTGATTCGCGCGTACCTGGTGCGGATGCGCCCAGACTTGCCACGGACCGCGCGTCGTTCATGACTGGACGCGGTTCGGTCCCCCCCGCGTGTTCCGAGGCTGTCGACAGTCACTGACTCGCCCGGTGACCTCGACCTGGGATAGCCTGCTTGCCGGGAGCTCGGGCCTTGGTCGTGAGGAAGACGCCACTCAAAAAGCGGGTCATGCGCAGCATCAAGCCGCGCAGCAACGTCGATCCGACCCGCGTCGCGCTCGCCGCCCTGGAGCGGATCCGGACGGTGCTCGTGAAGTCGGGCTACCAGGATCGCCTCGGGGATCCGCTCAGCATGAAGGAGCTCGCCGCGCAGGCGCACCAGCTCGGCACCGAGCTCCCGCCCAGCTACGTCGCCGCGATGCGCGTCTCGAGCAAGATCGGTGATCCCGAGGTCTTCCTGCATTCGCAGCAGATGGCCGAAGAGGCGAAGAAGATCAGCGATCTCGGCGGCGAGGAGGCGAAGCGCTACGCCCCGTTCTGCCGCTCCTCCGATCGCTTCATCTGCTTCGACACGGGCGGCGGCAAGCGCCTCGTCACCTCCCTCCGCCATCAGGGTGAGCTGCCCATCGTCGAGTGGGAGGACGGCACGGCGAACCCCGTCGCCGCGCACTTCGGCGAATGGCTCGACCTGATCGCCGACGCGCGCGAGGAGTCGGTGGAGAGCGCGGCCAAGATGCCGCAGCGCCTCAAGCGCCTGCTCTACGAGCTGGGCTTCCGCTTCGAGTACCCGGTCGTCGGTCGCCTCGAGACCGGCGACATCGAGGCGGTCGTCGAGCTGATCGGCACCGAGCTCGCGTACACCGTCCGCGCCGACGTCGACCGCCTCTTCGACTCGAGCGGCAAGGCGTCGCTCACGCTCAACGTCGACGAGTTCACGCTCGCCCTCTCGCTGCGTTCCGGCATCTACGTCTTCGAGGCCGAGGACGTGTTCCGCTGGCTGCGCCACTTCCGCGACGAGAACTTCTTCAGCGACGTCGTCACCGTGCCCAGCCACGCCGACAACGTCCGCGATCTCCGCCGGGCCTCGCGCGAGGCGCCGCTCGTGCAGCGCGGCGTGATGCACGTGCCGCTGCTCTCCGCGACGCGCTACGTCTTCCGCGCGGCGAGCGGCGAGTCGGCCACGGATTTCTACCTGCTGGGCCGCACCGCCTCCACGAGCGAGAACGCGTCGAGCCTCGTCCTCCACATCGTCGACAACGTGGTCGCGACCACGCACAACGTCGACGAGCCGCTGAACGATCTCTACGTCGCCCGCGACGGCACGATGTGGGGCCTCACCACGACGCACGCGGTGCGCTTCGCGGGTGGCCGCGCGCAGAGCTTCCCGCTCCAGCGCCCCACGCATGGCCGGCCGTGGTGGTACGGCATCGGCGGCGGCGGAGAACGCGTCCTCGTGTGGGGCGCCGGCGCGCTGCTCGAGTTCGACGGCAGCTCGTTCGTGCCCTTCGAGCCCGACGCGATGCTCGACGACAGCGAGTCCGTGGTGTCGCTGGTCGCGAACGGCCTCCGCGTCTCGATGCTCGTCTGCGGCGATCGCATGGGCGCGGTCGCGCGCTTCGACTCCGCGCAGTGGCAGTCGATCACCGAGGACCAGGTCATCGAGTCGACGCTCGCCGACCTCGACGTCTGGCGCGGGATCTCGTTCGTGCTCGATCGCGAGGGCCTCGTGTGGAAGGTCGACCAGGGCAAGCCCCGACCGCTCAACCTGCCGACGCGCCACCAGGCTTTCCTCACCGAGGCCGGTACGCAGCGGCCCTTCTACTCGACGCGCGCCTACGACGGCGGCGTCCTTCTCGCGAGCAACGGCGGCGTCGTGAGCGCCGGCAGCGGCGATCCGGTGTTTCACGCCGTACCCGGCGGACGCGATCCGGTGCGCCTCATTCGGGTCGGCCAGCTCGACGCAAAGGGTAGCCCGGCGAGCGAGGCTGCCGCACGTGACGTCGGGATCATCGCGCTGACCGGCGCGAACGCGTGGATCTGGCGCAACGGGGGCTTCAGCGTCCTCGACATGCACGAGTGGTGAGCCGGCCGTGCTTGACAGCACCGTGAAAGCGGTCTGAAAGTCACGGTCCATGTCGCAGAAGATCGCTGCACTCGCCGCGCGCGTGAACGAGAAGGCCACGACTGACGCCGCGCGCTGGACCTACGAGGGATCGGTGCCCTTCGTCGACCTCGGGACTGCGTCGCTCGGCGGTGAGATCCCGCACGTGCATCGCTTCCGCCTCGGCAACGGGCTGCGCCTGCTGGTGCTCGTCGATCGCAGCGCTCCGGTCATGAGCTACTTCACCTGGTTCCGCGTGGGCTCACGCCACGAGAAGCCCGGGAAGACCGGCCTCGCGCACCTCTTCGAGCACCTCATGTTCAACGAGAGCGAAGGCCTCAAGGCGGGAGAGTTCGATCGCAAGCTCGAGGAGAACGGCGCCGAGTCGAACGCCGGCACGTGGCTCGACTGGACCTACTACTACGAGTCGCTGCCCAAGGATCGCTTCGGCCTCGCCGTGAAGCTCGAGAGCAATCGCATGGCGAAGCTCGTGCTGCGCGAGCCGCAGATCGTGAGTGAGAAGGAGGTCGTCGCCAACGAGCGCCGGATGCGCGTCGACGACGACGTCGAGGGCACCGCGAACGAGATCCTCTACAAGACCGCCTTCACGAAGCACCCCTATCACTGGCCGACCATCGGCTGGATGGCGGACATCGAGGGCTTCGACACCGAGGACTGCGTCGCCTTCTACAAGACGTACTACGCGCCCAACAACGCCACGATCGTGATCGCCGGCGACGTGCGCGAGCAGGACGTCCTCGAGAAGATCAGGGATGCGTACGCCGCCATCCCCTCCTCCGTCATCCCCGAGGAAGACACCACGCCCGAGCCGGCCCAGCTCGACGTGCGCGAGGTGATCCTCAAGAAGCCGACCGCGAGCGAGAAGCTCCTGGTCGGCTACCACGGCCCGGCGCTCGGAGACGCCGACCATCCGGCGCTCTCCATCCTCAACGAGGTGCTGTTCGGCGGGCGCGCCTCGCGCCTCTACCAGGAGCTCGTGACGAAGCGTGAGGCCTGCACCGAGCTGCGCGGCTGGGTCTCGACCTTCCGCGACCCGGGGCTCTACGAGATGTACTTCACGGCCCGCCCCGGCGTGACCCGCGCCGACGTGTTGGCGCGCGTCGATGCCGAGCTCACCCGCGTGCGCGACGAGGTCGTGACCGACGAGGAGCTCGTTCGCGCCAAGGCGCGGCTCGAGCTCGGGCTCGTGCAGTCCCTCGAGACCGCCAGCGGCAAGGCCGAGCAGATCGGCTTCAACGACACGGTCCTCGGCGATCCCGCCGCCGCGTTCCGCCGCCTCGAGGCCTACCGGCGCGTCACCTCCGGTGAGATCCGCACCGCGGCGCGCCGCTATCTCACCCTCGACGCACGCACCATCATCCACGTGTTGCCGGAGGCGGGCGAGCAGCCCACCGAGGCCGAAGCGAAGGCCGCCGAATGACGATCGCAGACTCGACGAACGACGTGGCGAAGGACCCTGGCAAGAAGGTGAAGCGGGCGGCGACCGGCCACGGCGCGACGAGCACGCGCTTCGCGTTGCCGGGCGGCGCGATCGGCTTCGTCGAGAGCTCCACGGTGCTCCCGCTGGTCTCGCTCTCGCTCTCGCTGCGCAGCGGCGCGCTCGCCGACGCCGTCGGCAAGGACGGCCTCTCGCGCATCACGGCGCGCATGATGCGCCGCGGCTGCAAGGGCATGACCTCGCCGGAGATCGAGAGCGCGGCCGACCGCCTCGGCGGCGAGTTCGGCTTCGACGTCGGGCCCTCGACCATCAGCCTCCACGGTCAGGTCATCCGCCGCAACCTCCAGCCCTTCATCGAGCTGCTCGCGCGCATCCTCGGCACGCCCACGTTCGACGGCGAGGAGCTGGCGCGCCTCAAGCGCGAGACCGTCGCCGAGCTGCTCGAGACCCGCGACAACGACCGCGCGCTCGCGGGCCTCGCGTTCCGCCGCGCGCTCTTCGCGGATCATCCGTACGCGCGCACCGCGGCCGGGCGGCCGGCGAGCGTCGAGACCATCACGCGTGACGAGGTGGTCGCGACGTACACCAAGCGCTTCGTGCAGTCCGACATGGTCCTCGGCTTTGCCGGCGCGATCACCGAGGAGGAGGCCAGGACGCTCGGCTCGGTGCTGGTGCGCGCGGTGCCCGAAGGTCCGCAGGTCCCCACCGTGCTGACCGACCCCAAGTCGCCCGTCGGACGCCACCTGTACTTCGTCGACAAGCCGGAGCGCACGCAGACGCAGATCCTGATCGGCGGGCTCGGCACGCATCCGCGCGATCCCGACCATCATCCGCTCGTGGCCGCCACCGCGGTGTTCGGCGGAACGTTCACGTCGCGCATGATGCGCGAGATCCGCAGCAAGCGCGGCTGGTCGTACGGGACGAGCGCGCGGCTCTCGATCGAGCGAAAGCGCCACGCGTTCACGATGGGCGCTTTCCCGGCGGCCGCAGACTGCGCGCCGTGCGTCGCGCTGGAGCTGAAGCTCCTCGAGGACTTCACGAAGGACGGCATCACGCCGCGCGAGCTGGCGTTCATCAAGAACTATCTGATCCGCTCGCATGCGTTCGAGATCGACACGGCGCCGAAGCGGCTGGGGCAGGCCCTCGAGGTCGAGCTGCTCGATCTTCCAGCCGACTACCACACGGGCTATCTCGATCACGTGCGCGCGGTGACGCTCGAGAGCGCGAACGCCGCGGTGCAGTCACGCCTGTCGGCGGACAACCTCGTGGTGGTGGTAGTGGGCACGGCGAGCGAGATCCTGGAGCCGGTCCTGAAGGCCATCCCCAACCTCGTCGACCACTCCGTGCAGCCGTTCGATCGGGACTAAGCGTTACGGCGGTGGCGGAGCTCGGATTCGCGGGCGCTCGCGGCGTCCCGCGTCGGGGGGAGCGGGGTCGACGAAGGCGGCAGCGGGCTCGGGTCGCTCGACGACCGCGAGGCCAGCAGCGCCATGCGCGTCGCCTCCTCGTCCTCCAGCTCGAACGACATCGCCGGGCGCGCCGTCATCTCCGCGGTGTCGTGGAGGCTCCGGCTCGAGACCGGCAGGCCCTTGCGTGTGGTCGCCGGCTCGTCGACGCCGCGGCCCTCGCCGGGAACGAGCCGCAGTCCCGGGTCATGCTGCCGCGGCTTCGTCGGGATCCCGTCCACGACACCTGGAGGCGCGCGAGCGCCGTCTCACAGCCCCGAGACGGGAGTCGAGCAAGGTCAACGCCCTTTACAGAGTAAGGGCGAGCGCCCTCCTCACGCGCGCTTGGCCAGCACCTCGGCGAGCTTCGTGTCGTACTTTCCCGCGCGGAACTCGTCGCTCGCCAGCAGCTTACGCAGGAACGAGAGGTTCGTGACCGCCGGGGCGATCACGGTGCCCGCGAGCGCGGCATCGAGCGTGGCGATCGCCTCACCGCGCGTCTCGCCCCACGCCACGACCTTCGCGATCATCGGGTCGTAGAACGGCGTGATCTTCGAGCCTGCGCTCACCCCCGACTCGACGCGCAGCGTCTGCGACTGCACGTCGCCTGCGCCGCCAGCCCAGGTGAGCTCGTCGATCGGGCCCGGCTTCGGGATGAACCCCTTGCTCGGGTCCTCGGCGTAGATCCGCGCCTCGATCGCGTGACCGCGGCGCGGAACCGTGGAGAGGTCGGGCAGCTTCTCGCCGTTCGCCACGCGTAGCTGGAGCTCGACGAGATCGAGGCCGGTGACCATCTCGGTCACCGGGTGCTCGACCTGGAGGCGCGCGTTGACCTCGAGGAAGAAGAGATTGCCGCCGTCGTCGGCGATGAACTCGCACGTCCCCGCGCCGACGTAGCCGACCTTCTGCACCACGCGCAGCGCCGCCGCGTGCAGCGCGCTCCGCCGCTCCTCGCCCGCTGGGCCCGCGAAGAACGCCGCGGGCGAAGGCGACTCTTCGACGATCTTCTGGTGGCGCCGCTGCACGCTGCACTCGCGCTCGCCGATCGCGAACGCCTGACCGTGCGTATCGCAGAAGACCTGCACCTCGATGTGCCGCGGCTGCGCGACGTAGCGCTCGAGGTACACGCGCGCGTCGGAGAAGCTCGCCTTGCCACGATCCGAGCACGACTTGAGCGCGCGCTCGATCCCGGCCTCGTCCTGCACCACCTGCATGCCGATGCCGCCGCCGCCGCCAACCGCCTTCACGACGACGGGATAGCCGACGCTCGCAGCGACCGTCTTCGCGTGCGCGATGCCCTCGGCGGTGTCGATGGCGATCGGCTCGTCCGTCCCCGGCACCGGGCTCGTCCCCGCGGAGAGCGCGACGTGGCGCGCCTTGATCTTGTCGCCGAACGCGTCGAGCATGTCGGGCGTGGGCCCGATGAACGTGACGCCGGCCTCGGCGACGGCGCGCGCGAAGCCCGACTTCTCGCTGAGAAAACCGTAGCCGGGATGCACGGCGTCGGCGCCGGTCTTCCTCAGCGCCGCCATGATCGCGTCGACGTTCAGGTACGAGTCCTTTGCGGGCGCCGGGCCCACAAGGACCGCCTCGTCGGCGTCCTTCACGTGCGGCGCCTCGGCGTCGGCCTCGGAGTAGATGGCGACCGTCGCGATGCCGAGGCGCTTGCAGGTACGGATCACGCGGCGGGCGATCTCGCCGCGATTGCAGACGAGGACCTTCTTGAACATCACCGGCTCGATAGCACGGATCAGAACGTCGCCGTCACCGAGCCGCCCCACAGTCCGGGCCCGACGAGGGGCGAAGCGCTGAGGTCGACCGGCGGACTCGGGCGCGGCGCGGGCGTCGGCTCGACGGTCCGCGGCGGCAGGAGGCTGACCGTCGGATGATCGAAGAAATAGAGCAGCGCGCCGCCCGCCGCGATTGCCGCGCTGACCGAGCCCATCACCAGCGACGTGTTGCGGAAGGCGTCGCGCCGGTCGAGGGCGCGGTTGTACGCGTCGAGGCGGTCGGCCGAGATGTTCCCCGCCTCGCGGTCGCTCTGGATGTCCTTCGCGCGCCCTTCCTGCCCGAGCGAGAGCAGACCGAAGACGCCGCTCGTCACGAGCCCTGCGACGCCCACGCCGAGCATCGCGCCGCTCACGACCCGCTGGCCGCTCGTCTCCAGGTGCGGCTCGAAGCGGAAGGGCTTGCCGCGCGGGAGCACCACCTCCTGCGAGAACGGCTTCTTGCCGTTCGCGGCGACGCTGATCACGTGCGGACCGGGCGGCACCTCGAACGCCTGCCGGACCGGGGCGACCGCGACGATGCGGCCGTCGACCAGGATGTCAGCGGTCTGCTCGAGCGCCACGGTGACGAGCGCAGGCCTCTCCTTCAGGGGCAGGTCGACCGGTTGATCGATCGCGCGGTCGCCGGAGACCTCGCGCTCGCCGTCGAAGTAGCCGTCGGCGAAGACGCGCACCGTGTGCTTGCCCGCCTCGAGATCGCCGAAATAGGGCAGCTCCTGCGCCGGCCCCCCGTCGATCGAGGCGTGCGCGCCGACCGTTGCAGAATACACGGTCACGCGCGCCTTCCGCTTCTCGGGGGCTGGTGCGGTCGCCGCCGCGGCCTGCTGCGGGTCGAGCCGGGCAAGCCGCGATTCGAGATCGGCCTTCGCCTCGGTCGCCTCCGAGCGCCGACCGCCGCTCGGGACCTGCTCGAGGTACGCCTTGTAGTGCCCGATGGCGCGGCGCAGGTACGAGGCGTCGTTGCTGGCGAAGAACTCCTTTCGCTCGGCCTGTGCGAGCGAGAAGAGCAGCTGCGGGCGCGGCGCGAGGGTCTGCGCCTCGTCGAAGGAGCGAGCGGCGTCGCCGTAACGACCCGAGGCGTAGGCCTGCGCGCCGGCGTTGAAGAACGTGCGCGCGCGCTCCACCTCGTCGGGCGTCGGCTCCTTCGCCGAGGCGGTGCTGCTGACGGTGAGCGCAAGGGCGATGGCCGCGGACCAGCGGGTGAGACGGGTCACGGGAGCCTTGCCTTCTGGCGCGCGATGCGGATGGAACCCTGGTCGGCGAGCGCGAGATCCTCGACGCCGTCGCCGTCGAAATCGCCGGCCACCACCGCGCTCCCGTAGCCGATGGTGCCGAAGATCGCGCTCGCGTCGCTCACCTCGATGGTGCGGTCGACATGCACGAAGGCTCGGAAGAGGTGCTTCGGCGTGACGATCACGAGCTCGCGCCGCCTGCCGCTCGCGGCGCCGACCACGCCGCCCGCGGTGGTGATCTGCGTGAAGCCGAGGGCCGCGTAGTCGTCGCTCGAGGTCCCGGCCGCGACCGGCAGGGTCACCGCGACGGGGCTCGGGCCCAGGCTCCCCTTCCCGTCTCCGAACAGCACGTTGACCGCGAGGGCCTTGGTGGCGACGTCGCGCAGGATGGTGACGAGGTCCGCGCTCCCGTCCCCATCCACGTCGAGGATCTGCGCGCGCATGCCGCCCGGCGCGGTGCGGCCCGGGATCGGCACGAGCGACGGCAGCGCGACGTTGGGCCCCGGATGGATGATGCGCAGCGCAGCGCCGGCGCCCGTGTCGTCGGGCGAGACCGCGACGATCTCGGCGCGCCGATCGCCGTCGAGATCGCCCGCCACCACCTGCACGAGGAACTGGTCGGTCGCGCGGTCGACGGCAGAGAGCCCATCGAGGCTCACGATGCTGGTCGGCGCGTCGAACGAGAGCGCGCCCCTCCCCGGCGCAGCCCACACCGCGTACGTCGGGTTGCCGAGGCGGGCGCCATTGCCCTTCGCGTAGTCGGCGGTGCCCGCCAGCGCGATGAGATCGACGCTGGGGCTGATGGCGGGCGAGGCCACCAGCGCCCGCGTCGTCAGCTCGCGGCGCGTGTTGGGCGCCGGCGCCGCCTTCGCCAGGTCGTAGAGCAGCGGCGCGACTGGCTGCCGCTCGCCCGAAGCGAGGAGCACGGCCAGCGAGAAGGTCGGCAGCTCACCCTCCTGGCCCCGTTGCACGCTCGTGATGGTGACGCCCGACGCGGTCGCGAACACCTGCCGGATCCCATCGAGCCGGCCGGCCGGCCGGGGCGTCTCGGGCGGCATGGTGAGCGCGCGCCCGTACGCGATGGCGACCTCGCGCTCGGTGGAGGCGGGGCGAGCCTGCACGAACGCGATGTCACCGTTGAGGTCGAAGTCGAAGTCGCCTACCACCAGGTTCGTGACCGACCCGGTGGTCGGGATGGTGAACGGCGGCATCTGGATGCTGCCCGTTCCCTCGAGGACGTCGAGGTCGGGCTCGTACTTCGAGCCGGCGATGACGTCGGGCAGCAAGTCGCGGTTGACGTCGGCAATCTGCGCGACGGTCCAGCGCTTCGTGGGCGCGGGCACGGCGTTCCAGGTGAGCTGGGCGCGCGGGATCGGGGTGGGCCCACCGCCCCCGCCGTCGGCGCCGGCGTCGCGGAACACCGCCGCGCGCGTCGAGAACAAGAGGCCGCCGGGCATCACGAGATCGATCCGCTTGTCGCTGTCGAGGAGCCCGGCCGCGAGCGGCACGTCGACGATGTCGCTGGGCGCGTCCTGGAGGTCGAAGCCCGTGCCGTTGCCGTACGCGACGCGGATCTTCTTCGTGCCGGAGGCCGTCGTGCCGATCACGACGTCGACGTGCCCGTCGTCGTCGAGGTCCACGGCGAAGATCCCGGTGAGCGTCTCGCCGGGGATGGTGAGCTCCTTCGGATCGTCGATCGACCACTGCACCTTGCCGGCGCCGACGCGTTCGCACGGCGAGTACACGAGAATGCGGGCCCCCGCGTCGGTGGCGAGCGGCACGAGCACCTCGCCGCACGTCGACTTCGGCCCCGCGAGATCGAAGAGCCGCGCGGGCACCGGCGTGCCCACCAGCTGCGCCAGCGTACCCGGCAGGATCTTGGTGAAGCCCGTGGTGAGGTCCTCGACCTTGCCGTCGAGGGAGTGCAGCAGCGTGACCGGCGCGCCCCCCTTCGACCGCACCGTGACGAGCGAGATGATCGGATTCGCAACCGCGGTGGGCGGCACCTCGCTCGCCTTCGCGGCGAGCGGCACGATGTACGCGTCGAAGCTCGGCGCGCTGATCGTGGGAAAGAGCTTGGTGACGACCGCGCGATCGGTCTGCCCGAGCATGATGGCGAGACCGCTGGTCGCGCTCAGCTCGAGGAGCCCCTCCGACACCTCGCTCGCGCCGCGGAACGTGTAGCCGAAGGCGATGTCGGAGCGGCCGTCGCCGTCGAAGTCGTAGACGAGCGGTGAGGCCAGCACGCCAGGCAGCGAGACCACCTGCGGAGCGGAGGTGCCGTCCTGGAAGTAGTGGATGCGCCCCTTCGAGGTGGCGGCGCTCGAGCCGAGGAGATCCTGGCGTCCGTCGCCGTCGAAGTCGCCGACCAGCATGGTGGTGACGCCGGCCGAGACCGGCTCGGACGCCGGCTGGAAGGCGCCGGTCGGCTGCCGGCAGATGCCGGTGACGCTGCAGCCCCAGCCGTCGGGGCACGCGGGCGACTCGCCGTTCGGCTGCTTGCCGCAGAGGAGGCGACACTGGGCGGCGCCCGATCCCGAGGTGCCGCAGCGCGCCTTCGCGTCGTTCGGGAACGAGTCGCAGTCCTCCTGCGCGTCGACGACGCCGTTCCCGCACGTGTTCTCGGGAAGACGATCGAGCGTGGCGCAGTCGACGAGGAGCACCGACAGGGGCGCGAGCAAGCAGATGAGGTGCCGTAGGCGCATGGATTACTTGCTGGTCGGGTCGAAATTTTCGAGGTCGGAGGGAATGGGCTTGCCCTTGCCCGCACCCGCGTCCGCCTTGGCAGAGCCGGCCACCGCGGCGGTGGCGGTCTTCTCCAGCGCGACGGTCATCGTCGTCGCGGTCGACGGCGTGAGCGTGACGTCGTGATTCTTGAAGCCCTTGGCCACGACGGTGAGCGTGACGGGCGCTCCGACCTCGAACGAGAACGGTCCAGGCGCGGCGCCCAGCTCGCGCGCGCCCTGGAGGACCTTCGCATCCTTCGGGGTCGTCTCGAGCGTGATGGCGACGAGCGCGGGGGCCGTGCTGGTCGCGCTGGGCGACGGCGCCGCGCTCGCCGGCGACGAGGCGACCGCCGCCGTGACCGCGACGAGGCCCGCCTGCTTCTCTCCGTCGCGCGAGGTGCGCAGGCCGAACGCGAACGCGGCGGCCACCGCCACCGCGAGAGCCGCAACCACCACCGCGCCGAGGCGCGCGCGCGAAGAACGCGCCGGCGACAAGTCCGCCTCGGAGGCGAGAAACGTGTGGCCGTTCGGTGGGCCATCGTTGCCGGTCACGACGCGCACCGCGCCGCCCGTGGCGGCGCCGCCCGTCGGCAACGTCGCCGCGGCATGGAAGGGCGCCGTCCCGGAAACGCTGGGCGGCGGAGGGTGCGCGGAGGCAGTGAGGATCCCCGCGGCGTTCCCGGCAGCAACGAGCGTGTCGAGCGCCTCGCCGACCGAGGCCGGGCGATCGGCAGCCTCCTTGGCAAGCATGCGCTGGATCGGCGCGTCGAGCTCGGGCACGACCTCGGCGCACACCGCGGACGCGCGCGGCGGTTCCTGCATCATGTGCTTGAGGAGGACGTCCATCGGCGAGCCTCCGTCGAACGGCACCTGTCCGGTGAGCACCTGGAAGACGAGCGCGCCGAACGCGTAGGTGTCGGTGCCGCGATCGATGTCCACGCCGCGGCACTGCTCGGGCGACATGTAATAGGGCGTGCCCATGGGCGTGCCGGTCTTCGTCTTGTGGTCGCCGCCACTGCCGCTGCCGAGGAGCTTCACGAGACCGAAGTCGAGGAGCTTCGCCGAGGCCGCCCCGTCCTCGTCAAACGCGACGAAGACGTTCTCGGGCTTGAGATCGCGATGAATGATCCCCTTGCCGTGGGCGGCATCGAGCGCGCGGGCGATGCCGCGGAGAATCGGCATCGCCTGGGCCAGCGAGAGGCGCTCCTGCTTCGCGAGATAGCGATCGAACGGCGTTCCCTCGAGCAGCTCCATGACGTAGTACTGCCGGCCGTCGGGCAGCTGACCGAACGCGAAGATGTCGATGATGTTGCGATGGCGGATCTGGTTGACCGCGCGCGCCTCGGCGATGAACCGCGACACCATCTGCGGGTTCGAGGAGAACTGCCGGCTCAGCACCTTGATCGCGGCATGCTTGCCGATGACGGGATGAACGGCCCGGAACACGGCGCCGAACCCACCTTCTCCGAGCTTTCCCTCGACGCGGTACTCGCCGACCTGGTCGCCGGGCGCGAGGTCCTTGTCGACATAGGCAAACGCCTCCTCGGGTACGAGCGCCTCGCCGTCGACGGTGCACGAGGCGACCGACTCCGGGTACTTCGTGAGGCAGCTCGGACAGATGGGCATCGGCTCCGTTCGATCATAGCAAGGTTCGCGCGCGCGCCGCGCGCGTTGCGAGGGACGAACTGCCGGCTCGCGACCTGCGAGATCGCTCCGAGCCTCCGCGGCTCCGTGGGAATCGCGTCTCGTCCGGTTCACGGTCGCGCGAACGGATCGTCACGGACGCGCGGGGGTTCAGGGGTGGACGCGCGCGCGTCCGGTCAGGTGGCCACCACGACGCGGTCGCGACCGAGGCGCTTCGCCTGGTACATCGCCTCGTCGGCGCGGCGTTCGAGCTGGTCCGGCGTCTCGCGCTTGTCCCACGTGGCCACACCGATCGAGACCGTCTGCTTGAGGAGCACGCCGGCCTCGCCCTTGAACGGCTCGGTGTGCAGGGTCTGCTGGATGCGATGGCCGGTGGAGTGGGCCTGGGTCGCGCCGGTGAGCGGCATGATGAGGACGAACTCCTCGCCGCCGCGACGCACCAACACGTCGACCCGGCGCACGGCCTTGCGCACCCGGTCGGCGAACATGCGCAGCACGGCATCACCCACGGCGTGACCGTGCGTGTCGTTGACCTTCTTGAAGTGGTCGAGGTCCATGTAGAGTACACTCACGTCGCCGTTGGCCCGTGAAGCCCGCTCCATCTCCTCGGTGAGCCGAGGCTGCAGGTAGCGATGATTGAAGGCCATCGTGATGTCGTCGAACATCGCGAGGCGCCGCAGCCGGGCGCGCTCGATGGGCGGCGCCGAGCAGTTCGCGAGGAGGCGCAGGAGGAGCTGGTCCTCGTCGGAGAACGCGTTCTCGGCCGGCGCGGTCACGGCGAGCACGCCTATCACCTCGCCGGTCGACCATAGCGGCTCGGCGATGATCGAGCGCACGTCGAACGACTGCCCTTCGGCGGCGATCCAGCGCGTGTCGTGCTCGGCGTCACCGATGCGTGCCGGCTGGCCGTGCTCCACCACCCAGCCGAGGATCCCCTCGCCGCGCTTGAAGTCCATGGGCCGGTCGTCCTCGCCGGTACCGGAGCGCGCGCCGGTCAGGAGCGAGGTGCGGCTCGTGTCGAGGAGGCGAATCGACGCGTGGTCGGCGTGGAGGAGCTCGAGGGTCGCCTCGGTCACCGCCTTGAGAAACTCCTCGAGCGGCCGGTCGTCCGTCAGCTGGGCCGTCAGCTGGAGGAGGACGTCGAGCGCGCGCTGGGAGCTCAGGACCATGAAGGACGCGTCAGTGTGCCTCGCCGGCCGTCTCGAAAGCCAGCGCGTCAGTGAAAATCACGACTCATGCTGTCCAGCCCGCTCAGCTCCGCCATCATCGCGTCGAGCCGCTCGAGCCGCTCTGCGATCACGTAGACCACGCTCTGCGGCGCGTTCGGGTCCGGCGGGCGGAGCCCCTTCGGATCGTCGCTGCGCTCGATGCGACCGTGCACCATGAGCAGGCGCGACGCCGTCGCGACCTGCCGGTGCTCCTCGAACACGCGTGACCAGAGGACGAGATTCGAGAACCCGTACTCGTCCTCCATCGTGACGAACACCACTCCGCTCGCGGTCCCCGGCCGCTGGCGGCAGATGACCATTCCCGCGACGCTCACCTTCGTGCCCGAGCGCAGCGAGAGCACGTCACGCGACGACTGGGTCCTCTTCGGCAGGCGCGGGCGCAGCAGCTTCATCGGATGATCCGACACGGAGAGCCCGGTGCGCTCGTAGTCGAGCACCAGCTGCTCGGCGCGGTTCATGCGCGCGAAGTCGGGGCGGGCCTCCTCGCTGTCGGCGCGGTCGAAGAGGCTCGCCGGGCGCGGCGCCACCACCTTCCAGATCGCCTCGCGGCGGCCGCCGCTCAGCTCGTCGAGCGCGCCGGACTCGGCCAGCGCCACGAGCTGCTTCTTGTCGAGCTGCGCGCGTGCCGTGAGATCCTCGACGCTCGCGAAGGGCCACTGGTCACGCGCCTTCTCGATGCGCCGCCCGGCATCCTCGCCGAGACCGCCGACGAGCCGGAGCCCGAGACGGATCCACGTGGGCCGCGCGCGATCGGGCCTGAAGCACACGCAGTCCCAGCCGCTCACCCCCACGTCGAGCGGCGCGATCGGCACGCCGTGCCGCTGCGCGTCCTGGAGGAGCGTGGACGGTGAGTAGAACCCCATGGGCTGGCTGTTGACGAGCGCCGCCGCGAACTCCGCCGGATAGTGCACCTTGAGCCACGCGCTCGCATAGACGAGCAGCGCGAAGCTCGCCGCGTGGCTCTCCGGGAATCCATACTCGCCGAACCCCTGGATCTGCTTGTAGAGCTGCTCGCCGAACTCCTTGGAGATGCCGCGCTCCGCGAAGCCGGCCGCGAGCCGCGCCTGGTGCTTGTCGAGCGAGCCGGACTTCTTCCACGCCGCCATGTCCCGCCGGAGACGATCGGCCTCGCCGCCCGAGTACCCGGCGCCCACGATCGCGATCTGCATCACCTGCTCCTGGAAGAGCGGGACGCCGAGGGTGCGCTCGAGGATCGGCGCGAGGATGGGATGCGGTGGGTCGTGCTTCTCCTCGCCGCTGCGCCGCCTCAGGTACGGATGCACCATGCCGCCCTGGATGGGACCGGGGCGCACGATCGCCACCTCCACCACGAGGTCGTAGAACTTCTCGGGGCGGAGGCGCGGCAGCATCGACATCTGTGCGCGGCTCTCGATCTGGAAGACGCCCACGGTGTCGGCCCGGCACAACGCCTCGTAGACCTCGGGGTCCTCGGCGGGGATGCAGGCGAGGCGCTCGATGGCGGTGCCGCGCGCGAGATCGGGCGGCGCATACGACGGATCCTGTTGCGCGGCCACCATCACGAGATCCATCGCCTTGCGGATCGCGGTGAGCATGCCGAGGCCGAGCACGTCGATCTTGAAGAAGCCGAGCGTGTCGATGTCGTCCTTGTCCCACGGGACGATGGTGCGGTCCTTCATGGTGGCAGGCTCGACGGGCGCCACCGCGTCGAGCGGCGTGGCCGAGAGCACGAAGCCGCCCACGTGGATCGAGAGGTGCCTCGGGAAGCCCTGGATGGCGCGGGCGAGCGCCACGGTGCGCCGCACGCGAGGATCGCTCGCGGTGAAGCCGATGGCCTTGAGACGCGACTCGCTGACCGCCGAGACGCCGTCCCACCACGTGACCACCCCCGCGAGGCGCTCCACCTGCTCGAGCGAGAAGCCGAAGACCTTGCCCACCTCGCGGAGCGCGCTCTTCGCGCGGTAGCTGATGATCTCGCAGACCATGGCCGCGCGGTCGCGCCCGTAGGTCGCGTAGATCTCCTGGATGACCTCCTCGCGACGCTCGTGCTCGAAGTCCACGTCGATGTCGGGCGGCTCGCGGCGCTCCGCGGAGAGGAAGCGCTCGAAGAGCATGTTGGAGCGCGCCGGATCGACGGCGGTGACGCCGAGGCAGTAGCAGACCGCGCTGTTCGCCGCGCTGCCGCGGCCCTGGCAGAGGATGTCCCGCCGGCGCGCCATGTCTACGACGGCGCGCACGGAGAGGAAGTACGGCGCGACCTCGAGCTTCGCGATGAGCGCGAGCTCCTTCTCCAGCTGCGCGACCACCTTTTCCGGCACCGCGCCGCGGTAGCGCCGCTGCGCGCCCTCCTCGGTGAGGCGGCGGAGCGCATGATCGGCAGTCTCGTGATGGACCACGTGCTGGTCGGCGTCGTGGAAGTCGCGATGGACGAGATCGGTGATCTCGTACGGGAAACGGTACGAGAGCTCCTTGATGGAGAAGCGGCAGTGATCCGCGACCGCGCGCGAGCGCGCCACCCAGTCGGGGTGCAGCGAGAAGAGCTTGAGGATCTCCTCCTCGCTCTTGAGGTGACCCTCGGTGTTGGGCAGCAGCTCGCGGCCCGCCTCGTCGAGCGTCTTGCCCTCGCGGATGCAGTGGAGCAGATCGAAGATCGGCTTGTCGGCGGGCTTCGCGAAGAGCACGCGGTTCGTCGCGCACAGCGGCACGCCGTGGATGCGCGCGGCGTCGAGCGCGCGCGTCACGCGGACCCGATCCTCGCCGTCCTTGTGGAGGTGCACGGCGATGGACAGGCGCGGCCCGAAGCAGCGGTGGAGCTCGGCGATCGGGAGCGTCGCGTCGGCGAGCGCCCAGAGCCCCGCGGCGTGCTGGCACACGAACGACAGCGGGAGGCCGGCGAACGTGTTGCGAGGCAGCTCGTCCTCGTCGAGATCCTTGGTGCGTGTGGTGGGCTGCGAGCGCGGATGGCGCCGGTGCGTCTCCGTCAGGATCTTGCAGAGATTTGTGTAGCCTACATGGTTCTCGACGAGCACCGTGAGCGTGGTCGGCTTTCCCGGGATGTCGGGGACGTCGAGACCGTCTTGCTCGAGCGTGAGCTCGCAGCCCACGATGACCCGCAGCTTCTGCCGCTCGCCTTCTTCCTGCGCGCGGACGATCCCGTAGAGGCCATCGCGATCGGTGATGGCGATCGCGTCGTAGCCGAGCTCGGCGGCGCGGTGGATCATCTCTTCGGGCGGCGTGGCGCCGGCGAGGAAGCTGAAGTTCGTGCGCGTCGTCAGCTCCACGTACCGGCTCGGCCGCGACTCGATGGCATGACGGAGCGCGAGCAGCTCCTTCGTCGCCTCGTCGGCAGGAGCGAGCGAGCCGTCGTCCGCGAGCGGCATGCGCGTCGAGGGATCGATGCGGGTTCGGTTGCCCATGGGTCGCCGCTCCTAGTCGAACCAGCCTCGCACGCGCGCGGCGCCGCTGGAACGGTCGATCTCGACCCACGCCGCGCCTTCGTCGACCCACGCGTACACGTAGTCGACGCCCTTCTTCGGGCCCTCCCCCGGCAGGTGCTTCCACCAGTCGACCGCCTCGACGCGGGACAGATGTCGCACCACCTTCACCGCCTCGCGCGGAACGGGCACGGGCGCGCTCAACACGCGCGTGGGCTCGGGGACGCTCGAGAGCATGTGGCGGCGCTTCTTGCCGTTCACGTCGCCATTCGTGTTCGCCGGCGACCTGGGCGCCTTCGCGAGCGTCTGGCTCTTGACCTCGAGGCGGACGAAGCGCGAGCGGTCCTCGGGGCTCCACGCATCCCCCAGGGAGAGCTTGCCCACCGCCTCTTCCCCGAGGTCGCCCGCCAGCTCGGCGACGAGGCGCGGCAGCGCCTGCATGGCCTTCGGCTGCGGCTCGAACAGCGACAGCGCGGCCTGCGGCTTGTGGACGAGCGCCGCAGCGCGGAGCTTCGCGCCCAGCACCGGCGCGCGCAGCGAGGCGCGCTCGATCTTCGGACGCAGCGCCGCCAGCAGATCGGAGGCCGCCGAGAGCGGCTGCGGCAGCTCGATGGCGATGCGCTGGAAGCGTGGGCTCGGCGTGTTCGGATCCTGCTTCTCGTCGCGCAGGAGCGCCGTGTCCAGCGCGAGGTCGAGCTCGAGGCGCGAGGCGGCCACGGCGCGGCCCGCGAGGCGCACCGCGAGGCGATCGGTGAGGGTCTTGGCGACGAACGTGAGCGCCTCCGAACCCTCGACGCCGTATTCGAAGGTTGCCGCCTCCTCCGGGATCTCGGGCGGGACGTACGGCGTGAGCGGCGCGCGATCCTCGCCCTCGGCGAGACAGAGCACGATCGGCGCGCGGCTCCCGAGGCGAGTGGCGAGCGCCGAGCGAGGCAGCGCGCGGAGCTCGGCGACGGTGCGCACGCCGAGCTTGGCGAGCCACCGCACGTCGTCCGCGCCGAGCGGGAGCGCCGCGATGGGCAGAGGCCCGAGCGCCACTGCGTTCTTGCCGGGCGGCACCACCACGAGGGTCGGCGTGTCCTGCTCGTCCTCCCGGCGGCGACGCTCGCGCGGATCCCGCGCGGCGACGGTCGACACATGGGCCGCACGCGCGAGCGCCGAGGCCGCCGCGGCCCGCGCGAGGATCGCCGCGACCCGCGGACCGTCGGCGATAGCTACCGCGCAGACGTGACCGAGCCCAGCGAAGACCTGCGCGAGTCGCGAGCCGAGGACCGCCTCGCACTCGATCAGCGAACGAGCGCTCGGCGGACCGTTCGCATCCGGCGGCGGTGCATGCAGATGCGCGCAGCCCGTGACGTCGACCCAGACCACGTCCCCGTACGAGTCCTCGGCGTCACTGGCAGTGGCGAACGACACCGTGGCGCCGAACGCGAGCGCGACCTCGGCGAGCCGCGCGAGCACCCCGCGCACCGCATCCGGCCGCACCACCCGCACCGTGAGATCCGCGGCGCGGGCGCGCGCCGAGGCGATGGTCTGCCCGGGCTGCACCCCGAGCGCACGCGCCTCGCGCGACACCACGTCGAGCCGGGTGTTGCCGAGGAGCTTCGCCTCGATCAGCGGCGGCGGCGCGACGACGATGGCAAGCGGCTGCCCCTCGCTGGTGCCTTCACCGGCGCCGGCTCGCACCACCTCGATGCGGAGCTCGGGCAAGCAGATCGCGGCAATACGCATGCGGCCGTCCTCAGCACGCGACGCGGACGACGTGCTGCGACGACGCCCGCCCGCGGCGGTCCTTCGTGACCCGCAGGGCGATCGCCTCGGGACGGCGCTCGACCTCGATGCGCAGCGCGACCGGCCACGGCACCGCGCGCGACGTGAAGACGTTCGTGAGGACCAGGAAGGTCGTTCCTTGCTCCTCGGCGGCGAGCGCGAGCTTGCGCACCACCACCGAGCCATCGACGCGAGCGCGGGACGCCGCCGGACGGCGCACCGCGGTCTTCGTGCCCGCATCGGCGGCGATGGTCAGCCTGCCATCGAGCCCTGCCGGCGCATCGACGACGACGAGATCGAACGCCCCCGACGACGCGACCTTGACCACCGTGCGCGCGAGATCGGCGGGCTGCGGGCGCACCACGAGCAGCCGCTCGAGGTCTACCCCTGCCTGCGCCACCGCAGGGGCATAGAGAGGAGAAGCGTTCGCCTCGGTGATCCACGCGCACCACGCCCGCGGATCGGACTTTTGCACGGCGCGGATGGCCGATAGCGCGATGGTGGTGGCGCCCCCGCGCATCGCCCCGTGCTTCGTGATGGGCGAGGCGATCTCCACGACGCCACGCGGGAACCCGCGATCGGGCAGCACGCGCTCGAGCTCCGGCCAGTCGAGCGAGAGGATGTTGTTGTCCGCCTCGGGCGAGAGGGCGTTCGTTCCGTGGGCCACGCCGAGGCTCGCCAGGCGCGCGAGGGCGGTCGGATCCAGGACCTCCAGAAGCTCTCGTTTGGACGCAGCGAACGCAGCCATACTGAACAGATAGCCAGTGCTCGAACAGCGTGCAAGCCCTGGCCGGCAAGAAAGCTAACGAAAGGCGGCAACTGCCTGGAAATTCGTCCGTGGGTAGCCTCCGGTTCGCCGCAGTGGGCGATGTGCACTAGAACCGTGAGGATGATCCGCGACGCGCTGCCCTCCGACCCCCAGCTGGACCGGCTGGCCGAGATCCTCGGCGGGATGGGCTCGGTCCTCGTCTGTTACTCGGGCGGCGTCGACAGCGCGTTCGTACTGGCGGTCGCGCACCGGGTGCTCGGCGCGAAGTGCATCGGCATGACCGCGGTGAGCCCGAGCCTCGCCGACTTCGAGCGCGAGGAGGCGATCACGCTCGCGAAGGAGATCGGCGGCCGTCACGAGCTCGTCGCGTCGAACGAGATCGAGGACGAGGACTACGCGAAGAACAACGTCGACCGCTGCTTCCACTGCAAGAGCGAGCTGTATCGCGTCAGCGAGAAAAAGCAGCGCGAGTGGGGCATGGCGTTCTCGGTGAACGGCACGAACCTCGACGATCTGGGCGACTACCGCCCCGGCCTCGAGGCGGCGAAGCAGGCCGGCGCGCGGAGCCCGCTCGTCGAGGCGGGCTTCACCAAGGCGGACGTGCGCCGCGTCGCGCAGCTCCTGGGCCTCCCGGTCTGGGACAAGCCGGCGGCCGCGTGCCTCTCGAGCCGCCTTCCCTACGGCACGCGGGTGACGCGCGAGCGCCTCCGCCAGATCGGCTCGCTCGAGCAGAAGATCCACGAGCTCGGTATCCGTCAGGCGCGCGTGCGCTGGCACGCGCTGGGCGGCACGGCGGGCACGCGCGAGTCGGCGATGGCGCGCGTGGAGATCGGCAAGGACGAGATGCTCGCCGCCTTCGAGGTGCGCGACGCGATCGTCGTCGCGGGCCAGGCGCTCGGCTTCGCGTACGTGACGCTCGACCTCGCGGGCTACCGCACGGGCAGCCACAACGAGGTCCTCGACCGCGGCGACGGCCGCCGCGCCCTGCCTGTCGTGTCCTGATTCGCCGCCTCCTACGCGCGAGCAGCGACGCCACGATGCGGCAGCGCGCGGTCAGGGATGTTGCTGGTGCCACGTGCGCGCGACCGCCTGGAGGAGCGGGATGCGCGCGAGCGGGTTCGGGTGCGTCTTGAGGACGCCGAGCGGGTTCAGCAGACTCAGCGGGCCGCCCTGCCCCGCCGCGCGCTCGAGGCGGGCGAAGTAGTCGAGCAGCGTCACGCCGCCGTTCTCGTTCCACTCGTAGTTGGGCCTGCGCGCGCGGCCCGCATCGAGCGAGTTGTAGGCCCCCGCAGAGTCCGCCTGGGCCTCCGCGGCCTGATTGAAGAGCGGCACGACCGTGAGCAGGCGGCCGAGCCGCGAGGGATCGGGGCCCGCGCCGCCCTGCCCCTTCGCGCAGCCCGTGTGCCCGAGATAGTGGTGCGCGAGCTCGTGGCCGAACGTGAACGCGAGCACCTCGTCGAAGATCTCGTGAGCGCGCGACCAGCGCCGCGCGTCGCCGCCGTAGTTCGCCGGGATGATCCCCGCGGGCAGACCGGCGCGCGCCTTGTCGCTCGTCACGACGCCCGGGAGGACCGCCGCGCAGTACTGGTCGTACGTGTGCGTCCCGAACAGCTCGTCGGTGGACTTCGTCTGCGCGATGGCGTCGACCGCCTCGAGGATGCCCGCCGTCGCCGCGAGGAACGGCGCGCCCTGCTCGTCACAGCCGGCGTACGCGTTGATCTCCGACGTCGGGTCGAACACGAGCGGGATCCCCCGCACCATCGCCTGGTTCGACTGCCCGAGCGCGTTCAGCAGCTCGTTGAGGACCGAACGGAGCTCGTTTTGCCACGCCGCCGCGCCGACGAGCGGCGCGAGCAGCGGACGCTGCGGCTGCGGCTGCGGCTGC
>JAYTHX010000452.1:0-58660 GCA_043732195.1 Polyangiaceae bacterium | reverse complement strand
GAGAGCTGCGTGGCCACCACGAGCGCTCCCGCCGTCGGCGTCTGTCGCTAGCAGCCGCTGCCCGCCCCGAGGACCAGGCCGTTGCCGTTCGCCCAGCCCTCAGCGTGATCGCGGCGCGCGCTTCTTGATCCCGCCGATCGCGGCGAGGTACGCCCGACCGCGCGGCGAGATCTCGTAGCCGACCTCGAAGCTCTGGGTGAGCCCGAGCTTCTTCAGTTTGCGGACGTTCTCCTTGAACGGGAGCGTCTCGCGCTTCACCGACGCCGCGAGCTTCGACGCCGCCACGCGCGGCTGCACGTCGATGAGCGCGAAGGCCTGCATGGTCCACGCTCCGTTCGCGTCGAAGCGCGCGAGGCGCTTCTTCAGGTCAACCACTTGTTCGGGCGACAGCTGGTCGTCGAGCGCGATCTGCACGCGGTCGCCATCGCCGCCGAAGCGCAGCGCCACGCGATGGATCTCGGTCGCGTCGTCGAGCGGCCCGAGCTCCGCGAGGTAGGCGACGAGCGCGTCGCGCGAGCCGAAACCGGCGTTCTTCGCGTCGCGCGCGGAGATACTCTTCACGGTCACGATCTTCACCTCGTCGACCTCGAGCACCCCGATGGGGTGGCAGCGATAGCGCCCGCCCACCTTCACGTGGGGCTTCTGCCAGCGGCGGAACGTCAGCGTCGTCGTACCGCTGACCAGACCTTCGAAGAACGCCTTCTTGAAGAGGAGCACCGGTCCATCTTATCGAAGCAGCAGGGAAACGAGCCGGATCTGCTCCGATGAGCGATCATGGAGGCCTGTCCCGCGCGCTCCTCCTCGCCCTCGCCGTCCTCGCGATCCCCGCGTGCGCGCCGTCGCACGTGACGCCTCGGCCGGTCGCCGCTGCGCCGTCGCCCGCCCCCACGGCCACCGCGCCATCCGAGCCCGAGCCCGAGCCCGAGCCGGTCACGCCCGCCGCGCCGCCGGGGCTGCCCCCCATCGCGATCCGCAAGGGCACCCGCGTAGTGATGTTCGGCGACTCGATGGTGACCTCGGGACTCGGCGTCACGCTGGAGGAGCGCGAACCCGCATGCTCGGGCGCCCGAGGTCCGCACCATCGTGCAGCGCATCGGATCACGGCCGTGCCTGTGGATTGGCCCCGCGCCGTGGCGGCCCGAGAAGGGCCTCATCGGCGTGGTGCGCGAGACCTCGAAGCCGTGCCGCTTCTTCGACTCGAGCGGGCTCACCCTCGAGCGCGGGCCCGACGGCGTCCACCCCACGCTCCACGGCGGCAAGACCTGGGCGAACGCCGTCTGGCAGGGCGCGTTCTCCGCGGAGTGAGCGACGACGACCGTTATGGCTCACTGCAGGAGAACCGCGCGGGCTGCCGGGCGTCGACCGCGAGCTCCGGCTCCACGCGCCGCTCCTGGAGGAACGGGGCGCCCGCCGCGCACGTGATCCGCAGCTTCACGAGCGCCGCGCTCTCCTCGAGCACCGCGAGGCGCGCCTGCTGGCTCCTCGGCGGGAGCGTCAGCCCCACCAGGCGGATCCCGTAGAACGCGTTGCGGAACGACAGCCCCTCGTGGGTCGTGTCCGCGACCCAGCGCCGGCTGCCCCACGTGGTGTTGACGAGCAGGCCCTCGTCACCGTGGCCGACCACGAGTACGAAGTGATCGAGCCCCCATTCGGGGTGCTGCGTGGGGAGGATCTTCACGCCGGCGATGACGGGATCCCCCTCGTCGACTGCCTTGCTCGCCCACCTCGCGAACGCCTCGAACCCCTTCCCGCCGCCGTATACCGAATAGCGCACGCCGAGCGCGGTGAGCGCGACGGGGATATCCGACGAGTACAGGTCCGGATGCACCGGCTTGCCCGCCGTGTTGATGAACCGCTGGGGCGCCCACACCCCCAGGGTGAGGAGGCCTTCCTGGATGGCGGTCTCTCCACACCAGCCCTCGGGCGGCGCCCCCGGCGCATGCGAGCGCGCCGGAATCGGAAGAGCGGCCGTGGTCACCGTCGCCGACGACGACTCCGCGACCGCGAGCACCGCTCCCCCCTCCAGCAGCCTGCGCCCACAGGCTACAACGAACCCGAAGGCGCACGCGCACGCGCACGCGATGGAGCTACGCATGGCCGTGGCGTCGGTCGGCATCGAAAGAGTGTGACCCGGGAGCCCGAGGAATCTTGGTCCGCGTGTAAGGTCTTCGGCGCGGACGAAGCGTTGATGAAGTGCATCTGACCGCGACGAGCACGATGACCCCCATCTCCGACGACGACTTCCGCGACGAGGCGGGCTTCCTGTTCATCGGCAACCCCGACATCAAGCTGATGCCGCGCTCCACGCACGTGCTCGGCCCGAGCTTCTTCGAGATCCCGCACGAGCTGTCGGGCGTGAAGTTCTTCGCGATGACGGGCCACGAGCACCAGCTCGGCACCAACGTCCAGGTCGCGACCGCCACCGCCTACGACGATCCGGGCAAGATGGTCTACGACATCCCCGGGTGGCTATGGAGCGAGCCGAAGACCGAGGTCTTCGAGACGCCCTTCACCGTTCCCGACAGCGGCGGCTTCCAGTTCACGTGCAGCTGGAACAACACGAGCGACGATCAGGTCTCGTTCGGCGAGTCGGCGAACGCCGAGATGTGCTTCTTCTGGGCGTACTACTACCCGAGCCAGGGCGCGCGCGTGTGCTTCCATACCTCGCGCCTCGGCGGCGCGTCTGGCGGCGACATCTGCTGCCCGGCGACGCGCTCTGCGCGTTCGCGAAGAAGTTCTAGAAGAACCGGTGCACGGTCGCGAGCGATCGCTCCGGCGCGAAGGCGAACGTGAGGAGCACGCCGTACAGCGCGCCGGCGAAGTGCGCGTCGTGATTGATGCCGTCGCGTGCGCGCCACGCGCTGAAGACGCTGTAGGCGAGATAGCAGACGGCGTAGACGTAGCCCGGCACGAAGACCGGCAAGAACATGAGGCTCAGCTTCATGTCCGGGTAGAGCAGGATCGCGCTGAACACGACCGCCGCCACCGCGCCCGAGGCGCCGAGCGAGCTGTACTTCGGGTTCTTCGAGTGCCGGATGGTGGTCGGGATGTGCGCAGCCACCACCGCCGTCACGTAGAGGAAGAGGAACTTGAGGGGGCCCAGCGCCTTCACCACCTGATCGGCGAAGAACCACAGCGTCAGCATGTTGAAGAGCAGATGCGAGACGTCCGCGTGCAGCCATCCCGCCGTGAGGAGGCGGTGGAACTGGTGCTTCTCGCGGATCAGGTAGGGCACGAGCACGAAGGCGCGCTTGAGCGGCTTGATGATCCACGCGAGAACGCTCACCACCACCACGGAGGCGATGACGAACATCGGGACCGTCCACGTGATGGCGAGCGGAGGCATCTCCGGTCACCTTAGCGCGTCTCGGTCAGGCGGTCTGCGCCGCGTCCGCGGGCTGCTTGCTCGACTGCGGTGCGCGCGCGCTCTGCGGGCCGTCGACGGCGCCGAACGTGATCGCGTTGAGGAGCGCACCGACGATCTGACCCTCGATCTTGTGCGTCGAGTTCGGATCGAGGCTCGCGGGCGAGGGTGTGCCCTGCTCGGTGGCTCGGCGGGCGATGCGGCGCTTGGACTTCGTTGACATGGTGCGGCAACGAGCAACGGTCGTGCCGCGCAAAATCCCTGAGTTTCCAGCGCTGCCGCGCGCTCGCGCGCCCCGGTCGCAGGTGTCGTGGTGCGTCACTGCTCCAGAATGCCCCAGGGAGCGGAGCGAATCAGGGCGGCGGAGGGCGCCGGCTCGCAGGACGGGCCATCTGCTTGGCGGCCTTCTCGTCCTCACGTTTCTGCTCCCGATAGCTCTCCCAGTTGCCCGCGTAGAGCTGGACCTTCCCGCCGCCCTCGAACGCCAGGATCGACGTCGCGACGCGGTCGAGAAACCACCGATCGTGGGAGACGACGAGCACGCAGCCCGGCCAGGTCTCGATCAGATCCTCGAGCGAGCCGAGCGTGTCCATGTCGAGGTCGTTGGTGGGCTCGTCGAGGAGGAGCGTGTTCGCCCCCGTCTTGAGCGCCAGCGCCAGCGCGACGCGCGCGCGCTCGCCGCCCGAGAGCGCGGACACCTTCCGGCGGAGGGCCGCGCCGTCGAACATGAAGAGCTCGAGGTACGCGCGCATGCCGAGCACGCGATCACCGATGGTCACGGTGCCGCCGCCGGTCTTGTCCGAGTGCTCGCGCTCGGCGACGTTGTCGAAGACCGTCCAGTCGTCGCGCAGGGTGCTGCGGGACTGATCGAAGTAGGCGATCTTCGTCTGGAGCCCCTTCGTCACCTTGCCGGAGGTGGGCACGAGCTCGCCGGTGACGAGCTTGAGGAGCGTGGTCTTGCCCGCCCCGTTCGGCCCGACGATGCCGACGCGCGCGCCCTTCACGAGGCGCAGGCTCAGGTCGTCGATGAGGCGGCGCCCGCCGAGGTCGAGGCTCACGTTCTGGATGTCGAGGATGGTCTTGCCGAGCCGCGAGGAGCCGGCCTCGAGCCCCACCAGCTCGACCTCGCCACGGAGGCGCGGGCCGTCGGCGGCGATCGCCGTCTCGGCGCGCTGGATGCGTGCCTTCTGCTTCGTGGAGCGCGCCTTCGGCCCGCGCCGCAGCCACTCGATCTCCTTGCGCAAGAAGTTCTGGCGGTTCGACTCGACGCGGCCCGCCTGCGCGAGGCGCTCCGCCTTCTGCTCCAGGAAGTCGACGAACGCGCCCTCGCGATCGCTGCGCTTCGTGTACTCGGTGACCTGTCCGTTCTCGAGGTCGAAGACGCGCGTGGCCACCTTGTCGAGCACGTAGCGATCGTGCGTGACGAGCAGCACCGCGCCCGGGAACTCGCGCACCAGGTACTCCTCGAGCCAGGCGATGGTGTCGGCGTCGAGGTGGTTGGTCGGCTCGTCGAAGATCGCGAGGTCGGGCTTCGCGACGAGGATGCGGGCGAGCGCGACGCGCCGCTTCTCGCCGCCGCTCATCGTGCCCACGGGACGCTCGACGTCGATGACGCCGAGGTGCAGCAGGATCTCGTCGACCTCGTGATCGCGGGACCAGCCGCCGAGCCGCTCCACGTCCTCGGCGAGCTTGGCCTGCGCCGCCATCAGCTCGTCGGTCGTCTCGCCGGCGCCGATGCGCTCCGAGACCTCGTCGTACTTCGACTTCGCGGCGTGCCACTGGGTGAGGCCCTCGCGAGCGATCTCGCGCGGCGTGCGGGCCGGGTCGAGCTCCGGCTCCTGCGGGAGATAGAGGATGACGGCGTCGCGCCGGCGGTCGATCGTTCCGGTGTCGAGCGGCTCGAGGCCGGCGAGCACACGGAGGAGCGTCGACTTGCCGGTGCCGTTGGGCCCGAGCAACGCGACCTTCTCGCCCCGACGGATGGTGAAGGTGGCCTGATCGAAGAGCGGACGGAGGCCGTAGGCCTTCGTGACGGAGTGAGCAGTGATTACGGGCATTTCCAGCCTGCCCCCATAGCAGTGATCACTGCTCGGGGGGCGCTTCGCGATCCGGGCGCTCGAGGCTCATCCGTCCGATGAGGCCCGTGCGGAACTCGTGGATGAGGATGTCGGCGGCCTTGCGCACGTCGACCTTGCCGCCCTTCTGCAGGCAGCCGCGGCGCCGGCCGATCTCCTCGAGGAGCCCGTTCGCGTCGGGCGGCATCTCGCTGATCTTGTAGCGCTTCATCACGAGGTCGGGGTAATGCGCGCGCACGAAGTTCGCGCCGAAGAGCGCCACGTTGTCGTAGTCGATGGCGGCGTCCGGGATGGCGCCGCCGAACGCCAGACGCAGGCCCGCGGTGGGGTCCTCGATCTTCGGCCACATGATCCCCGGGTTGTCGGAGAGGACCATCCCGTTCTTGAGCTCGATGATCTGCTTGCCCTTCGTGACCGCAGGCTCGTCCCCGACCTTCGCGATCTTCCGCTGCGCGAGGGTGTTCACGAGCGTCGATTTGCCGACGTTGGGGATGCCGACGATCATGGCGCGCGCGGTCTTGCGCCCCCGCGAGAGCTTCGCGAGCGCGCCGCAGGCCTGCGCGATGCGGGCGCGGGTCTCGGCCTCGCGGTCGGTGGTGATGGCGATGGCGAGCACGTTCGCGGCGCTGCGCTCGAAGTGCGCCAGCCAGAGGGTGGTGATGGCGGGATCGGCCAGGTCACTCTTGCTGAGCACCTTCACGCAGGGCTTCAGCCCGCGGAGCTGGGTGATCAGCGGGTTCTGGCTCGCGTGAGGCATGCGCGCGTCGAGGACCTCGATCACGACGTCTTGATCGGGCATCGCCTCGATGATCAGGCGCCGCGCCTTGGTCATGTGCCCGGGAAACCATTGAATGGACAAGACGCGCACCCTTAGCAGTCGTGCCGCCCCGCCGCGAGCACGCCCTCACCGGCGAGCGCGGGCATCGCGGGCGGCGAGAATCCGCCGCGCCTGGTCATCACCTCCGACACGGCCCTGGCGTTCGCCGGCGGCAGCGTGGGGATCGCGCCGAACGGTCCCGATCTCGCCGCGTCTACCTCCACGTGGTCTGGCGATCCGGGTCACGAAGGCCATCGGCTACGTCCGGCCCCCGCCGTGACCGTGACCGCGACCGTGACCGTACCCGACTGTGCCCGATGTGACATGGCTGTCTCGATCCGGACACCGGGTGACACGGGCGCCGTAGCGATCCGGTTACACCTGCCCAATCCATGTTCGTGTTTCTCGGCCACGGCAGGGCTGAACGAAGGGGGGAAATGGTGGGCCCGGTCCGTATGACCGTCGGCACGACTTCTGCTCCCCGGGAACTCCGATAGCCATGCGATTCTCCCCCGCCATCCTCGCCAGCCTCGCCCTCGGTCTCGTCGCGCTTCCCACGCTGGCCCGCGCCGACGGTGCCGCGGAGGCCGTCAAGGATCCGGCGAAGGATCCGCAGATCGCGCGCCTCCTCGAGGCGAAGAAGACGCTGAACTGGAACCAGACCCTCGGCGGCGGCAGCGACCGCTACGGCCATGCCGAGGCGCTGGTCGATGCGCCGGCCGACAAACTGGCGAAGACCGCGGTCGAGTTCGGCAAATACAAGGAGCTGCACCGCAAGTTCAAGACCGCGCGGGTCATCGGCAAGGAAGGCGACCAGACAGACGTCTACATGCGCTACCCCGTGACGATCGGCCCGGTCACGATCGAGCTCTACGAGGTCATGCGCTTCGCCCCCGATCGCGAGGCGAACGGCAAGCACGTCATCGAGGCCCGTGGCATCAAGGGTGACATGAAGCGTGGCCACACGCTGATCACCATCAAGCCGGTCGACGCGAAGCACTCCCTGATCGAGGTCGACATCCTCCTCGTGCCGGTGCTCCCCGCCCCGCAGTCGTACGTCGACGAGGAGCTGCGCGACGGCGCGCAGGACTTCGTCAACGGCCTCCGGGACAAGGCGCAAGGCGCCGCGGGCCCGGTCGTCTCGCTCTAGGCCTGGCGGGACGAGAATCACAGGAGCCTCGGAGGCCAGGAGCTACAGGGACGACGCGAACTCGCGCCCGAACTCCAGCGGCGTGGGACGATCCACCGCTTCGCGCGCCGTGGCAGCCCGCAGGAGCTTCGCGATGGCCGCCGGGTACGGGCGGAGGCGCTCCACGTCGTCGAAGGGATCACGGCGCATGTGCGCGATGATGCGGTCGCGCACGCTCTCGATGTCGTCGAAGAACGCGCGCCCGGTGGTCACGTTGTAGATGGTGCCCGCGAGCGCGTAGACGTCGGACCGGGGGTCGAGCTCCACGGGATCGAGCACCTGCTCGGGCGCGATGTACCCCGCCGTGCCCGCCACGAAGCGACCGCTGGCGTCCTGCGGCACGCGGATGGCGCGGACCATGCCAAAGTCGATGACCACGGTGGCGAGCGGCGGCGCGAACGCGGGATCGCGATGCTTCGCGCCGTCGAAGCGCTCACCGCCCGCGAGCGGCAGACGCAGCCACAGGTTCGCGGGCTTGATGTCGCGATGCACGAGGCCCGCGCTGTGCAGCGAGGCGAGACCCGCGCACGTATCGAGCACCACCTGACGTAGCTCGAAAAGCGACATCAGATGCGCCGACGAGTACTGCTTGAGGTCCGCGCCGATCAGGTACTCGAGCACCAGGAAGGGCACCGTCCCCGACACGCCGCGATCGATGATGTTCGCGACGTTCGGGTGATAGAGGCCGGCGAGCGCCTTCGCCTCCTCCACGAACGACGCGAGGATCCCCGCGCGCTCCGTGTCGGTGGCGTTCGCCAGCGCGTCGGCCTTGGGGATCTTGAGGACGAAGTAGCGCTCCGCGCCTGGCTTGCGCACGAGCCACACCGTGCCGATGCCGCCCTCCCCCAGCGCCTTCACCAGCTCGTAGCCCTCGATGAGCTTCGGCTCCGCGCTCTTCGGCTTCGGCGGCGGCGGCGGCGTGCGCCGGATCGCGGCGCGCACCGCGGACTCGAGCAGCGCCGACGCGGCGGACCCGAGCGAGGCGAACCAGACGTCGAGCATCGAGAGCTCGCGGGCGCGGATGGCGCGCGCCACGAGCGCCGCGACGCGCGGGGCATTCTCGGTGGCGCTGCGCGAGAGCGAGTCCTCGGCGCTGTGCTCGCTCGCGGGATGCAGGCCCTTGACGGGATCGGAGAGCGCGCCGTGCAAGCGATCCCCCGCGAGCACGAGGTCCATGCACATGGCATCGAGATTAGCCTTCGGCCCCGAGGCCGCGGCGAAGCTCTCGAGCGCACGCGCCAGGCCGGCCAGCGCCTGCGCGAGCTCGGTGTCGGCGGCGTGCAGCGAGGCGAGCGCCTGCGAGGCGGCAGCGCCCCACGCGCCGTCGGCCTCGCCCGAAGACACGGAGGAACGGAGCGTCGCCGCGTTCTCGACGCAGCGCTGGAGCGCCCCCTCCGCCATCATGGGCAGCGCGGTGGCGAGCTGGAGGAGCACCGCCGGTCGATCGATGACGAGCGCCCACCACGCCGCGAACGGGCCGAGCCAGCGCACGTCGTCGACCTCGCCGAGGGCGGTGCCGCGCGTCGTGTCGACGAGGCGCCAGAACAGCGTGCTGAGCGCGCCCTTCAGCGACGCCGGCAGCTCGCGCGAGCCGTCGACCAGGCCCTCGAGCTTCCGCAACCAAAGGCACGTGTCGTGGGCGGTCGGGCCGCGGCCCGGGCCGAGATCCGAGTCCTCGCCGCACGCATCGAGCGCGTAGCCGCCGAGGCGGATCGCCAGGACCTCGAGCGCCAGCTCGCTATCGAGCTCGGCGCCCGTGGCCTGACGGCGCTCCTTGACGAGATCGAGGATCTCGGACGGCGCACGCGCCAGCATCTTCCACGTGTCTTCGAGGTCCGGCTCCTCGATGTGCTCGCCGGCGGGGCGCGTCGCGAGGAGCGGTCCCCACAGGCGCAGCGCGAAGGCGCGCGCGCAGCCCTCGAGCGCGTTCATGGCCGCGGCCCGCTGGCGGATGCGCCCCGTGCCGAGCACGATGCGGCGCGCCTCGTTGAACGTCGGCGAGAGCGTGACCGCGAAGCGCGCCGCGCGGGCGTCCGCCTCCTCGTCGTCGTATTGCGCGGCCACGCGCACCAGGTTCTCGAGCCCGAGCTCGAGATCGAGCGGGTCGCGCTCGGCGTCGTCGAGGGTGTCGGTGACGGCGATGATCTCGATCCAGCGGCGCGACTCGTCGAGCGAGCTCGCCCGCACGGTGCGCGCCATCTCGCGGAGCGCGCGCAGCGGCGCCTCGATCTCCGCGTCGTGGCCGCCGCGCCGCCAGAGGGTGGCGAGACCGCGCGCGAGACCACGCGCCGAGATCGCGCCGCCGTCGCCTGCGAGGATGCGCTTCGTTAGGCGATCCCAGAGGTCGCGCCGCGAGAAGAAGAGATGCGGGGTGGCCGCCGCCAGCGCGGCGAGCACCCATGCGTCCTCCTCGGGAGACGCGAGGATGGTGATGAGCTGGCTGGCCGCGAGGAACGTCAGCCGCTCCGCAGGCAGCGAGGCGAGCGCCGTGAGCGCGCGCTGCCGGAGCACCGGCGAGTTGCCGACCACCCAGTCGAGCAGCGTGCCTTCGAGCTGGTCGACGGGCCCCGTGAGGCGGCCCAGCGCGCGCGCCGCGTGCACCCACACGAGCGGCTCGGGATGGAGCAGGAGCGGCTGGAGGACCTGGAGCGTGCGCCCCACGAGCTCGGGGCTCGTCATGGGCGGCATCCCGCACACGCTCACCTCGAGACAGCGCGCCGCGAGCACGCGACCACGCAGGGCGCCGTGCGCCGGCGCCTCGACCATCGCCTCGAACGTCTCGGCGGAGCCCCACAGCCAGCGTCCGAGGTCGGGCATCTCGAGCGCAGCAGCGCCGGCCTCCCAGATCAGGATCTCGAGGCGCGCGCGGGCCTCGGCGTTCTCGGGCAGCGTGAGGCTCTGGCCGGTGCCGAGCAGCGGGGCGCACGCCAGCGCATCGAGCAGCGGCCCCTCCACCACGCGCTCGCGCGCCACCGCCGGAACGCGATCGCGATGCATGCCGTCGGGGTGCGCGGCGATGGCGAGCAGCCGCGCGATATGGGTGTCGCGCCGCCACGTGCTCGCGGCGCACCACGCGAAGAGGACGTCCCCCGCGGGCTGCGCGAAGAGCTCTCCGAGCACCGCGACGTCGGCCGCCGCGCGGGTCTCCGCAGGGAGGGCCTCGGCGAGCAGATCGGCGGCCGCGCGGAGCTCCTCGGGCAGCTCGCTCGCCTCTTCGCCGGCCGCGATGCGACTGCCGCCCCGCCAGCGCGTCCGCACCGCGCTCACCAGCTCGGGACGTTCGTTGAAGGCGGACGTGAGGGTCGAGAGCGCTTCTTGGGCGTTGGCGGGGAGCATCGCGGACCTTGCCCGTCAGGGTAGATGGTTCACGCACCTTGGGGTGCGAATCTCACTTCTCGAAGCAGTGCAGCCGGTGCGCGGTCCCGCACGAGGCGAGCCCCGCGTTCGTCCACGCGGAGTCCTGCGCGCTCGCGCGACCGACGGCGCCCGTGTTGTCCACGCACCCACGCCGACCACCCGAGCCTGGGCAATCGATCCGCCGTAACACGCGCGGCCGTCGCTCCCGCGGTTGGGGTAGCCTCCGCGCATGGTCAAAGCGCTGCCCCTCCGCCTCGTGGGCTGGAAATTCGAGGGTGAGAAACCGGCCGTGAAGAAGTGCGTGGTGCTCGCCTTTCCGCACACCAGCAACTGGGACGGCCTCCTGCTCGTCGCGCTCACGAAGAGCATCGGGCTCGAGATGTCGTGGATGATCAAGGACGACTGGTTCAAGGGTCCGATGGGCGCGGTGCTGCGCGGCGTGGGCGCGGTCCCGGTCGATCGCAAGGGCGCGCGCAACCTCGTCGACCAGATGATCCGCGAGTTTGCAAAGCGCGACGCGTTCACGCTCGTCATCCCGCCCGAGGGCACGCGGCGCCGCACCGAGACCTGGAAATCCGGCTTCTATCACATCGCTCGCGGCGCCGACGTGCCGGTGGTCCCGGGTTATCTGGACTACGGACGCAAGCGCGCAGGCCTCGGTCCGCCCATCGCTCTCACGGGCGACGTGAAGGCCGACATGGACCGCATTCGCGCGTTTTACGCGACCGTCAATCCGAGCGGCAAGGCGCCCGAGCACGTGGGCCCCATCGCCCTGCGCGACGAGCGAGCCTGAGGTCGAACTGCCGGGTCGCCATTCGAAATCGCTCCGGGCCTCCCGTGTTCTCGGGCGGGTCAGCGCTTCGGCGGCGGATCCTCGTGGACCACGATGCGCGTGCCGGAGGCGTCGTCGCGCGCGAACACGCCGTGCCAGCCCGCAGGGAGCGGCGGGTCGGTCCACGCGAACAGCCTGCGGGCGTCCTCGGGCGCCATGTTCACGCAGCCGTGGCTACGCTTGTTCCCGAACGCGTCGTGCCAGAACGCGGCGTGCAGCGCGTAGCTGCCCTGGAAGTACATGACCCACGGCACGTCCTCGATCGAGTACGGACCGTCGGAGGCGACGTCCCCGTCCATCGTCGTCGTCACGTGCTTCTCGTGGATGCGATAGCTGCCGGTGGGCGTGGGGAAATCGCGCTCCTTGTCCTGCGGGTTGCGGCGGCCCGAGGAGATGAGCGTCGCGAACACGGGCCGCGTGCCCTCGAACGCGACCAGCGCCTGGCGCGTCAGGTCGACGTCGATCCACTTCTCCCCTTCCTTGAGATCGGCGGGGAACGCGGGGTGCGCGAGGTTCAGATCCATGAGGCGCACGTAGAAGCCGCCCGTCGTGTGGTGGTAAGTGACGCCCGACACCACCGAGACCCGCCCGTCGAGCAGGACCGCGCTGCGCTTCGGCAGCTCGGCGCCGCCGGAGATCTTCTTCTCCTCGCTGATCTCGATCCTGCGCGCGAAACCGTGGTTCACGAACGCGACGGTACCGGCCACGGCCACGCCGGCATCGCCTGCGTCGGCGTCCTCGTCGCCCAGCACGATGGCCTCGAACCAGCTCCCGACGTGCTTCGTCACGCCCGGCTGGAGCATGATTCGATCGAACGGCACCGCGAAGCCGAACGTGGTGCGCCACCAGCGCGCGCCGTTCGAGTTGAACGACCGATCGAGCGCGAGATAGAAGCCGTGCGCCATCGTGCGCACGAGCACGCCGCGGCCCTTGAAGCTCTTGAGCTTCGGCTTCGCGGCGTCGACGCCGGCGTCGACCGGCCCCTTCTCCTTCTTGTCCTTGTCGCTGCGCGGGCTCTCCTCGCCCTCGGGCGCCTCGCTCTTCTCGGGCTTCTCCTCGGGCTCGCCCTCCGCGGGCTTCGCGGGAACGAGCCACGGCTCGTACTTCTTGCGGTCCTCGGTGGCGAGGACGCGGCGGTAGAGCGGCGTGCCGTCCTGGAGGTTCACGCCGTAGCGGTAGGGCATGCCCGCGTCGTGATCGGGCTGCTTGGGCGCGAGGCGGACCTTCGGGTTCGTGAGCTCGGCGCTCACCGCCTTGCCGCACACGAAGCCGCTGGTCTCGACCTCGTACCAGCCTTCCTTGCAGTCCTCGTTCACGGTGGGTCGGTCGTAGGCGGTGACCACCGCGCCGTGCCGCAGGTAGCCGAGGCGCTTCGTCCCCTTTCCGCTCTCGGGCCACCAAGGAGCATCGATGATCGACGTCTGCGCGGTGGCGCCGAGCTTGACCAGGTTGCCCTTCCCCGCCCCCACCGCGTCGGCGCTCGCGGCATCGGCCGCGCTCGTGACCGAGGTCTCCGCCACCTCCGCGTCGAGGGGCGGCGGGGGCAAGGGCTTCGTGCACGCCGCCACCGCCGCCGCGGCCGAGAGCGCTAGAAGCGCAGTGAGAACGAGGAGCGCACGCACGGCCCTCCCATACCCCAATCGGCGCTCGGCATCATCGCCCGCAGGTGCAGTCGCGGCAGCCGTGCTCCGCGCACGTCCCGCACGAGGCCAGGACCTGTTTGCGCAGCGCGGCGCGCGCGCGGTGGACGCGCACCGCGGCATTGTTCGGCTCGATTTCGGCCTCGGCCGCGAAGCTCTGCACGCTCAGACCGTCGAGCTCGATGCGCTGGAGCGCCTCCGCGTACTCGGGCTTCAGCGTGCCGGCGAGCGCGCGGATGCACTGGCAGACCGCGTCCTTCACGTCGGGCGAAGGCACGCTCGCGTCGGCGACCTCGTGCGCGAAGCTCTCGAGCGCGCGAGCCTGGGTACCGCGGCGCCGCTCCCGATCGATCACCGCGTTGCGGAGGACGCGGTAGAACCAGGCGACCGCCGACTCGTCGTCGCGCAGCGGCGCGGCGCGGTCGATGCCCTTCACGAAGGCCTCCTGGAGGAGGTCCTCGGCCTCGGCGCGGCTCCCGACACGGCGCTCCAGGAAGCCCAGGAACACGCGGTGATTGGCCACGAGCTGCGCGACGATCTGCGGCTCCATCACCGACCACTCTAGCTGCTCCATGCGCCAGGCCGCGGCGGTGTTCGCGGGGCGCTCGCCCGCCGTGAACGATCAGCTCGCCTTCACGTTGAAGGCGATGCTGGTGGGGCTTCGCGACTCGCCGGGTCGTCAGTCGCGGCGGCGACGGCCGCGCACCGACGGCAGGTCGTCGCCGTGCCAGCGGAAGTCCGGCGGGCTGATGGCCTTGCCGGCGGCGTCGCGCTTGACGGCGCGGTTCCACGCGTCGGCCGGGTCGGGCAGGCCGTGGCCGAACGTCCAGGCGGAGGTGGGACTCTCGACGTCATCGGTGGTGACGCTCGCGAGCGCCACGTCGAAGTTGATGCGCGGCTCGATGGTGCCGCGCCGACGCCGACGGCCATGCGGCGCTTGGCCTGCTCGAACGAGAGGCGCGGCGAGGCGCCCTTGGTGTCGCGGAGGAGGTTCGTGCACGCCTCGAAGAGCGTCTCCGCCCAGATCTCGCCGACGTTGTGGACCTCCGCCATGTCGGGCGTGACGTCGGAGAGCGGCGCGGTGGTCGGCAGCGCCGCCTTCTGGCGAATGTGCGTGAAGGTGAAGGGGTTCTTCGCGAGGTCGGACGAGTACGGCGCGTACGCGCGGTCGAACGTCTTCGCAGCCGTCACGTCGGCGCGCAGGTCGGCGGCGTCGTAGCCGTCGTTGGCGCCGTCTTGCGCGCTGTTGCGATCGCTGTAGGCGTCGATGTTGTTGCCCTTCGTGGTCGTCGCGGCGGCGGTGAGCCAGGGATCGAAGGTGCCCTTCGGGTTCTTGTTGAAGCCGTCGACCGACACCAGGATGGGCGCGGCGTAGCCCGCCTCCTTCGTGTTCGCGGGCTTGGTCGCTATGGGGGTCGAGTCGACGAGCGGGCCGTCGGCCGGGATGTTGTTCTGCCCGGCCTCCGCCCACACGCGGTACGTGAACTTCTCGTGCGCCGTGATCGAGCTGCGGTGGAGCGTGCGACCGTCGTCGGCGGCGATCGCCACGAGCCAGCCGTCGTTGTCGCGCGAGCCGGGGGCGCGCGCGAGGAGCTCGGTGTGGTAGGCGGCGACGAGCCTCCCCTTCTGCGCGACGTAGACCTTGCGGACGCGCGCGGTGTCGAGCACGCGCGGCGCCCCAGGCGCGGTGGTGACCCGATAAGCGTGGTACTCACCGTTCGGCTCGGGACCGACGTCCGCGATCGCGCCCGGAGGCAGCGCGGCGCCGAAGCGATCGACATGGGCCCTGGCGAGCGCCTGCTCCGGCGTGAGCGTGAACGCCGAGACCTTGGCGGGCATCGAGGCCGCCGCGCGCAGGTTGCCGGAGATCGCGACGAGGTTGTTCGTGCTGTCGAGGATGACGCTGGCGCGTGTGCGGAAGACGTCGATCCCGTTCAGCTGCTGCCGGAACGTGACCACGGTGCCGCCGCCCTCGAGCGCGTGCTCGTTCGTGAGGAGCGCGCCGCGAACGAGCTGCCGCGAGATGCCGAGCAGCGAGGCGCGGCTCGCGAGGTGGGCGCGGGCGATGTCCGTCGCCGGGCCTGCGATCGGACGCGAGGCGCTCGACCGTCCGGCCCTCGGCGTCGGGCCTTGCTGGCCCCGAGGAGGAGTCTCCTGAGGGCTGCAGGCGGCAAGGACCCCCACGCCGAGCGCACTGCACGCACCCGGCGGCGCGCGTAACTCTAGTCAGATGCGCGCCGGGAATCCCGGATTTGTCCAGGCGCTGGACACGAAATGCGAGCCGAGCGCGCGTGCTCGAGCTGTGGCATCGTCACGCAATGTCGCTGTCGGAAGAAGAGTTCACCGTCATCGTCGATCGGGGCTGCCCGGACTGCTCGGGCACGTCTCTCGCGATCGAGGCGCTGGTCGTCCAGCGGATGCCCCTGCTCGAAGGAGAGCCCTACGGATCACCGTCGTGGGGCTACAAGGGCGAGGATCTGGTGCGCGGCACGTTCCGCATCGCCTGCGATCGTTGCAAGAAGGCGCTCTTCACCGCGACCGCCTGCCCACGCTGCGCCGCCGCCGACGGCGTGGCGCGTGCCCTCGAATCCGAGAACGCGATGCCTCTGCCGACCGGTTGCACCGGGTGCGGGAGCAAGCTGGTCACCGCCATGGCGTACGTTCCTGCGATCGTGATCTACGAGGGCAAGCGCGCGAACAAGGCGCGCACGCAGACCGCCCCCGAGGATCCGGGGTTTCACACACTCCGTGTAGAGTGCAAGGAGTGCAAGACGGTCGGCGAGCTGCGCGATCCCTGTCCGCTCTGCGGCGGCGCCCCTTCGTAGGACCCGGGTCTCGCCTCGTCCGATCAGGGGAGGCGCTGCGAGAGCGCGCCGAGATAGTCGCGCTTGCCGACCGGGACGCCGTTGTGGCGGAGCAGCGCGTACGTGGTCATGAGGTGGAAGTAGAAGTTCGGGACCGCGTGCTCGAGGAAGTAGTCGTGCGCCGTCATGATCTTCCCCTCCCAGCGCGGCTGCGTGACGGTGCGCTGCTCCGCGCCGTCGAAGTCCTTCGCCGTGAAGTCCTCGAGGTACGTCAGCGTCGCCTTGATGCGCGTGCTCAGCTCGGCGAGCGTGGCCTCGGTGTCGGGCTGCGACGGCGCGTCCTTGCCGGTGAGGCGCGAGGCGGCGAGCTTCGCCGTGTCGCATGCAGACTGCACCTGACGCGCGAACGCGAACTGATCCGGCGCGAGGCGGGTCGTCACGAGGATGTTGGGATCGAACTTCTTCGTCTCGGCGTAGGTGGTGGCGATGGCGAGCCACTTGTCCATCTGCGCGAGCTGCTTCTTCATCTGACCGAGGGTGTCGAAATACATGTCGCGCAGCTTACTCGGTGCGCACGATGACGTGGAAGCCGAAGCATGCGGCCGTAGATGACGCTCGAGACCTACGCGGGCGGGTCGCTCAGCGGCCCGTCTTGTCCCCGTACCAGGCGAGGAACGAGGCATCGATGCGCGTGAAGTGGTCGAGGGAGCGGGAGGGCTCCGGCTGCCGCGCGACGCCGATCAGCTGGTGCGTGATCTGGCCGTTCTCGACCAGGAACAGGCCCGCGCCCGAGTCACCGCCCTTCGTGAAGAGCGGCGTGGCGAAGCCGTGCTCGAAAGAAAGCGAAGTCGAAGCAAGGCGCATATTGCCGGTGGAGCTAGCAACCGCCGGACCATGCGCGGACGCCCCGGAAACGACCGTGATTTGCCGCCCGGCACGTGATAGCGGCGCGCGGGTGTGAAACGACGGTCACGGTGCCGGTGCCGCCGGCGACCTGGAGCTGAGCGAGTGCGGAGCGCCGCCCGTCACTTCAATGCGGCGATGGTCCTGGTCCGCGCGAGATCCGGCGAGTCCTCGCGGATCGCGTTCGTCGGCTGTAGCCCGAGGTACGCGCAGACGAGCCGCGACGTCTCCTCCGCCAGCTGCTCCTTCGTGAACGCCGCGCAGGTCGGCGGCGAGCGAAGGATCGGCGGTCTGCGTGAGGAAGGCGCGCACGAGGCCCGCGCGCTCCAGCACCACGTCGAGGATCGAGCGCACCGCGACCTCCACGACGTCTCGCGCCGGCGCGCCCTTGCAGTTGTCCGAGCGCGTCGACGGCCCGATGACCGTGATCCTCCGCTCGGCGAACGTGCTCGACAACGCACGCAGCGGCTCCGCAGCCTTCATGCGTCGTCTTTACAGCAGCGGAACCCCTGCTGGTAGAACGCGTGCTCCGGGCCGTGGGCGCGCGTCGCGGGGCGGCAGCGCGTGCGCACCGGGCCCCGGTAGCCGCCCTTCAGGATCGCGGGGCTGCCCTTCGGCGAGAGCGACTTCGTGTACTCGTCGACGTTGCCCGTCATGTCGTAGACGCCGAACGGGCTCTTGCACTTCGCGAGCGAGCCCGAAGGGACGCCCTGCCAGAGCTTGTCGAGCTCACGGATGATCGCATCCTTCTTGCCGGCATACGACCCGGGGTCGAACGCGCGCCACGGCTTGTCGACGAGGCACGCGGCGGCATCGCGATCGTAGCCGTACGGATACGGCAGCGCGTCGTCACCCTCGCACGCGAACGTCCACTCGTCCTCGCCGCACAGGCGCTTGCCCTGCGCCTCGCACATCTTCACCGACTCGTGCCAGTTGACGTAGATGACCGGGTACTCGCCCTTGCGGTTCGGGTACTCGAAGCGATCGATGCAGAAGTGCATGTCCTTCGTGGCGAGCTTCGCGCGGACCGCCGCCCACTTGTCCTTGTCGAACGTGGCGCAGCGCTCGGGGAACTCCCGGTTGATCCACTTCGTACAGATGGCCTTCTGGAGCTCGTCGCCGATCTCGGTGAGGCGGAACTTGCCCTTCACGTCGACCATGCCTGGCGCGCACGTGCCGCGGTTGCCTTCGGCGGCGTCCGTGACGTCGGGCGCCTCGCCAGGCGCGGTCTTGATCTGCCAGTGGTTCGTGCCGATCTCGCGCCACTCGAAGCTCAGAGGCTTCGGCTCGTCGGCGACGGCGCCGTGCGCGATCAGCGCGGCGCCGGCCACGAGCAGAGCGATCGACGCCGGACGAAGGCCAACGTGAAGTGCGCTCATGCGCGGGATCCTACCGCTCCGCGGCGGTTACGATAGCCCGCGGGGTGCGATCGCGTAGCCACGCGATTCCATGAGAGATGAAGACCGGGTCGACGCCGTGTCCGACGGCGCGCTCCTCGGCGCGCGCCGTCCAGCGGAGGGTCGCGAGCGTCCCGGCCAGGCCGCGCGAGTGCGCAGCGCTCAGCGGGTCGGCGCTCGAGACGCCGACGAACACGGGCGCTCGCTTGCCCCGCCCCGGCGCGACCCAGCCGGCGCCGCCCGCGAGGACGATCGTGCCCTCGACGTCGAGCGCGCTGCGCAGCGCCAGCGAGCTCGCGTAGTACGCGCCGCTCGAGAAGCCGACCACGAACGTCTCGTCGAACCCGTGCCCCACGCGCTGCGCGACGTCGGCGCGCGCCTTCGCGAGCCCCGCGAGCACGGCGGGCTCCTTCTCCTTCAGCTCCTTCGCCGAGGCTGGCCACACGAAGCCGACGCCGTCACTCGGCCCCGTCGGGATCACCACCGTGAAGCCGTGCTTCTTCGCGTGCGCCGCCATCGCGCGCTGCTGCATCCAGGCGAAGCCTGGCTTCGTGGCGAGCGCGCCGTGGAGGTAGACGACGAGGGTGCGGCGGCCATCGTCGGGCGCGCCGCCGTCCACGTAGCAGACGTGGTCCGAGAGCTCGACGAGCTCGGGCGCGCACCACGCCTTCACGGGCTCCGCTGCGGCGGCCAGCGCGGGCAGCGCGGGCAGCGCGACGAGCGCGCACGCGGGGAGCGCTGCCAGGGCGAGGGGCAATCGCATGGGGGCGAATCGATACCACGACCCGCCATGATCACCGCGCCGTCAGTAGATCGAGTCCTCGTTCGGACGAGCGTCCGGGCGCTTACCGGAGTCCTTGGACGCGGATTCCAGCCACGCCTGCACCGCAGGTCCCGCGCTGCGTCCGGAAGGCGCGGGCGTCGCCGAGGGCTACGAGGCGAGGTCGAAGGCGGCGGCGGCGGCGGCGGCTTCTCGCGCGCAAAGCCGAGGTAGAACGCGAGCGCCGCGAGGACGACCGCGACCGCGGCGAGCACGTGGAGCCGACGGCGCGACGGCGCGGACGCGCGCACGGCCGCCTCGCTTCCCCACGCCGATCCCGGTCTGCGTGGCGGTGCGCGACTCGTTCGCCGGCTTCAGATCGCGATGGCTGCGCGGCGGCAGTGAACTCGGGCATCGTTCGTCTCGTCACTCTCGGAGGAGAGGCTCCTCGGGGATCACAGCCGGGGCTCCACACTCACCGCAGAAGGCGCGCCGCTGCGGGTTGCTCGCGCCGCAGACCGTGCACGTGAGCGGCGGGGGGGCGGGCGGCGGCACCGAGTGAGCGCTGGGACGGCGCAAGGGCACCGCGCGCGTGAGCGCATACGCGAGATCGGCGGCCGTCTGCTGCCGCTCGTTCGGGTTCTTCGCGAGCGCGCGCATCGTCGTCACGGCGAGAGCGTCCGGGATGCTGCGCTCGGGCGCGCGATCGCGCGGGTCGACGGGCGTGGCGTTGAGGACCTCGCGAAGCGTCTGCGTGAAGGTGGCGGCCTCGAACGGCAGATGCCCGGTGAGCAGCTGGTAGAGGATGACGCCCACGGAGTAGACGTCGCTCCGCCCGTCGACTCGCTCGCCGCGCGCATGCTCCGGGCTCATGTACGACGGGGTTCCGGCGAGCGGCGCGTTGAACAGATCGGACGTGTCCGCGAGGAGATGCGCGAGACCGAAATCGATGACCTTCACGAGATCGCCGCGCGAGCGCAGGCGCTCCACGAGGATGTTGTCGGGCTTCACGTCCTGATGGACGATCGACAGCGCGTGCGCCTGCTCGAGCGCGCCGAGCACCTGCGTGAGGATGTCGACGATGCGCTCGAGCGGCAGCGGCCCTTCCTCCTCGTGCACGCGGCTCAGCTGCTTACCGCCCAGCAGCTGCATGACCAGGTACGGCTGCCCCGCCGGCATGTTGCCGAACGCGTAGATGGTGACGGCGTTGGGGTGCGTCAGGCGGCTTGCCGCCCGGGCCTCGACCAGGAAGCGCAGCGCGACGTCGGGGTCGCCCGCGAGGTGAGGGTGGATGACCTTGACCGCCACCTCCCGCTCCAGCGCGGCCTGCTCCGCGCGGTAGATGCGCCCCATCCCGCCCTCGGCGATGAGCTTACGGATGAGATAGCCGCCCGGCAGCGTGACCCCGAGGAGCGGATCTTCGCCAGGCCGCGGGCCGAGCGCGGTCCCGCACGCATGGCAGAAGCGATGCGTCTCCTCGCAGCTCGTTCCGCACCTCGGACACGGAATCATCCGCATGCCATCGCCTGGCGAGATTCGAGCAGCTTACGAACCGGAACGCCACCCACGGCGCGTGGCGTATGGACCGGGCCGCATGAAGCGCGACAACGGCGTCGACCCGTGGCCCTCGGAATGGTGCTCGAAGCGCGGGTCGATCTCACCGCGGATCGCGGGAGAATCACTCACTTGAGTACCTCCTTGGCGCAATGAATCTCGAGCTGCTCGAGAAGCCAGCGATGTGCGGGGCCGAGCGTGGAATCGCTGCGGTACACGGCGGAGAGGTGCAGCGTGTGCTCGTCCTTGCCCCACGCCGCGGGCTGGATGGCCACGAGCCGGCGCGCGCGCAGATCGTCGCGCACGACGTGCTCCGGCAGGTTCCCCCAGCCGAGGCCGGCGCGCAGCATCATGTGCTTCGTGTGGAGATCGGCGACGCGCCAGGTGCGCAGCGAGAGCACGGCCTGGTCGGCGACGCCTGCGTCGCTCCGCTCGGAGAGCACGAGCTGCACGCAGTCCGCGAAGAGCTTGGCGGGAATGGGTCCCTTGCGCGCGGCGAGCGCGTGCTTCGGGCTGACCACCGGCACCATGCGGATCGAGGCGAGGGCCTGACGCTCGAGCCCCTTCACGAGGCCGAGCGGGCTCGCGACCCCGAGCGAGGCCTTGCCCTCGAGCACGCGCGCCGACACCGCCGACATGACCTGCGTATCGATCCGGAGATCGACGGCCGGAAACTCCTTCGCGAACGCCGCGCAGAGATCGATGAGCGCGCCGAGAGGGAAGAGCGCGTCGAGGCAGAGCGAGACCGAGGCCTCGATGCCCATCACCATCCCGGCGGTGAGGCGCCGCAGGCCGTCGACCTCGGCCAGCACGCGCCGCGCCGAGCCCAGCAGCGCGGTCCCCTGCTCGGTGAGCTGCGGGATCTTGGTGGTGCGGTCCCAGATCGGCACCCCGAGCTGGTTCTCGAGGTTCGCCATCGCGGTGCTGATCGCCGACTGCACCCGCTTCAGCTTGCGACCAGCGGCCGAGAAGCTGCCCTCCTCCGAGACCGCGACGAACGCGCGGAGCTGGTCGAGCGTCACCCGGTCGTACATGGCCCATCCATCTCATTTGCAGATGGTTGACGTCAATCGATTGCCGATTTCCAGAATGGTCTGCCGGGCCCATGATGCAGGGGTCAGAGAGAAGAGGAGTCCGAAGATGATGAACATTCGACCGGCAGGGGAACGAGGCCACGCGCAGCACGGGTGGCTCGACTCGCACCACACCTTCTCCTTCGCGGACTACTACGACGAGAAGCACATGGGCTTCCGCGGGCTCCGCGTGATCAACGAGGACCGCGTCGCTCCGGCGCAGGGCTTCGGTACGCATCCGCATCGCGACATGGAGATCATCTCCTACGTCCTCGAGGGCGGCATCGAGCACAAGGACTCCATGGGCACGGGCTCGGTGATCAAGCCGGGCGAGGTCCAGCGGATGAGCGCCGGCACCGGCGTCCGGCACAGCGAGGTCAACGCCTCGAAGACCGAGGCCGTGCACTTCCTCCAGATCTGGATCCAGCCGGCGAAGCAGGGCATCCAGCCGGGCTACGAGCAGAAGGCGTTCGCGGAGGCCGACAAGCGCGGCAAGCTCAAGGTGGTGGCCTCGCCGGACGGACGCGACGGCAGCGTCACGGTCCACAGCGACGCGGTCCTGCACGCAGGCCTCTTCGCCGCCGGGGAGTCCGCCGAGCTGCCGCTCCGCGAGGGCCGGCACGCCTGGGTGCACGTGGCGCGCGGAAAGGTCCGCATCGAGGGCAAGGAGCTCTCGGCGGGCGACGGCGCGGGCATCTCCCACCAGAAGAGCGTGAAGATCGAGGGCATCGACGGCGGCGAGGTGCTGGTGTTCGACCTCGCCTGAAGATGCGTGCGGTTCTCCGCGACGATTCGCCGAGCCGGATCGGGTTCGGCCCCTCCCCGCCCCCCGCCCTCCGCCCCCCGCCCTCCGCCCTCCGCCCGTGCAGCGTGACCACGAGGGGACTGCTGGGGATCGAAACGAGACCTCTCTGCGTCTCGGCGCACCCACTGCCCTCCTCCTGAGCGATCGCTACTTCGTCGGAACCGTGAGCGTCTTGCAGCCGATCACGATCTTGATCTTCGCGGCGGGGTCGGCCTTCAGCGCGTCGCACGCCTTGCCGTGGAGGAAGACCTTCGACGGGTTCGTCGGGTCGTCGTAGCTCCAGCCGTCGGTCGGGTTGAGCGGTAGCGTTTTGTCCACGCCGCCGCCGCTCGTCACCACCACGTTCACCAGACCGCGCGCGCGCGACCATGGCATCCGCGAGGATCGTCAGATCGGCCTCGGAACATCGGTGATTCACGATCGCCACGCGGATCGCGAGGCACCCGCCGCCGATGCGCGTCGTCGACGGGACGGCGATGCCGCTCTCCTGGAGCCAGCAGCTCGAGCAGCGGCTCGCGCGCCACCCGCGCCACAGATCTGCGCCGGAGGAAGCCTGCGTCGTCGGGGACCTGGCCCCACTTGTGGAAGTCGAACGCGAGCTCGAGGCCTGCGAGCTCGCGGCCTGCGAGCAGGGGCGCGTGCTCCGGCGAGAGGTGCTCGCTTAAATGTGGCCACGGCCGCGACGTAACTCCCTCCCGTGCAAGTCGCATTCGGAGTGAGCCTCGACAGTTCCGTTGCCGCCGGGGAGCTCGATGTGCCCGTCTTCCCCGAGGCCGCCCGCAAGGTCATCGACGCCTGCGAGAAGGAAGATTGCGACATGCGCCACCTCGCCGAGATCGTGCGCCGGGATCCGGCGCTCGCAGCGCAGTTCCTCCGTCTCGCGAACAGCCCGGCCTTCGGCGCGCGCTCCGCGATCGTGAGCCTGCCGCAGGCGCTCGCGCGGCTCGGCACGAGCCAGACCCGGCAGATCGCGCTGCTCGTGAGCTGTCAGGCGGGCGTCTTCGCTTGCGCAGCGCGCAAGGACGAGGCGCACCGCCTCCGGACGCATGCCGTCGCGACCGCGTTCTGGGCGCAGGAGATCGCTCGCCAGCGCCGCATGAACGTCGAGGAGGCGTTCCTGTGCGGCCTGCTCGAGGACGTCGCGATGCCCACGCTCTGGCAGCTCGCAGCCGCGGTCGAGAAGACCTCGGCCCCCGCAGCGCCCGGAGAGGTGGACCTACACCTCGCCCGCCTGCACGACGGCGTGGGCGCCGACATCGCGTTCCGCTGGGGGCTTCCGGCGCGCGTCGTCGCGGCCATCCGCCTTCATCATGCCACCCCCGAGGCCATCGCGGCGGCTGGCGGCGGCGTGTCGCTGGAGGCGACGGTCGCGACGGTGCAGCTCGCGGACACCCTCGCGGCGGCCACCGTCGAGGGCAAGACCACCGCGCTCGAGGCCGTGCAGGCGCACGCCTCGATCGCCACGCTCAGCCTCTATGGCTCCGAGCTCGAGGACCTGCTCGCCCGCTCCGAGATCGTCCTCGAGACCATGCGGGCGCTCTCGTGAGCGACGTCGCCGACGTCGACTTCGCGATCGTCGGCAGCGGTCCCGCCGGCCAGAAGGCCGCCATCTGCGCGGCGAAGGCCGGCAGATCCGTGGTGGTGATCGAGCGCGAGGCCCGCAGCGGCGGCGCCTGCGTGCGTCACGGCACGATCCCGAGCAAGACGCTCCGCGAGACCGCCCAGGCGCTCCGCAGCGTCGAGCGCCGAACCGGAGGCGTCATCCGCGTCGAGCTCCGCGAGGATCTCGAGGTGGCGAGCCTCATGACCCGGCTCGACGAGGTGGTCGGCGCACACCAGCGCTACATCGGCGAGCAGCTGCGCCGGAACGACATCGCGATCTGGCACGGCAACGCGCGCTTCGCCGGGCCGCGCGAGCTCGAGATCACCTCACCGAGCGGCGCCCGCAAGCGCCTCCGCGCGCAGCACATCGTGCTCGCCACGGGATCGCGGCCCCGCACGCCGGACGGCGTGGCGGTCGATCACGATCGCGTGCTCGACAGCGACTCGGTCCTCTCCATGACCTACCTACCCCGCTCGCTCATCGTGCTCGGCGCGGGCGTGGTGGCGAGCGAGTACGCGTCGATCTTCGCCTCGCTCGGGGTCGAGGTCACCATGCTCGACCGCGGGCCGCGGCCCATGGGCTTCCTCGACGCGGAGCTCACCGGCGCGTTCCTGAAATCGTTCAACGCCGCTGGCTCGCGCTTCCTGCCCGATGCCCGCGTGACGAGCGCGCGCTACGACGGCGTCGATCACTGCGAGGTCCTCCTCGACGACGGCCGAACCCTGGTGGCCGACACCATCCTGTGCGCGATGGGGCGCATCGCAAACGTGGACCGCATCGGCCTCGCGGAGATCGGCGTGAGGATGACGGCGCGCGGCCTGGTCGAGGTCGACGAGCACGGCCTCACCAACGTGCCCTCGATCTACGCCGTGGGCGACATCGTCGGACCGCCCGCCCTCGCCTCGACCGCGATGGAGCAGGGGCGGCGCGCCGTACGCCACGCGCTCGGCCTGCCCAAGGACCGCACGGCGGCCGCGGCCATTCCCTTCTGCGCCTACACGATCCCGGAGATCGCGAGCGTCGGCCTCAGCGAGGCCGAAGCCATCGCGCAGCACGGCGGCGCCATCGTGGGCCGCGCGCCCTACTCCGAGATCGCCCGCGCTCACGTCAGCGCCTGTGGCGAGGGCTTGCTCAAGCTGGTGGCCTCGCCCGACGGCCGGAGGCTGCTCGGCGTGCAGGTGGTCGGCGAAGGAGCCTCCGAGCTCGTCCACGTCGGGCAAATGGCGCTGCTGGCCGGCTTCGACGTCGACGTGTTCATCGAGGCGACGTTCAACTTCCCGACCCTCGCCGAGGGCTACCGGGTCGCCGCCCTCGACGTGATCAGGCAGCGACTCCCGTAGACCTCTCGGAGTAAGCTGGAGCGGTGAGCAACTTCTCCGAGCAGCCCCCGGTCGAGCCCGTCCGCGTTCACGAGACCATCCCGGTGTCGGCGATCTCCGACCTCCCGCCGCAGGTCATCGCCGCCGAGAAGATCCCGACGCCGGCTCACCTCGTCATCTATCGGGAGCTCGCGCGCGGCGGCATGGGCCACGTGCACCCGGCTGCGGACTGCAACCTCCTCCGGCACGTCGCGCTGAAGCGCCTCGACAAGGACTACGCGAGCAAGGCCTTCTACCGCGACAGCTTCATCGCCGAGGCCCAGATGACCGGGCAGCTGGAGCACCCGAACATCGTGCCAGTCCATGAGCTCGCGGTCGACGCCAGCGGCGTCCCCTACTTCACGATGAAGCTAGTGCAGGGCATGCCGTTCAGCGACTGGCTCGGCAAGCGGCCCCCCGGCACCATCGACCGCATCGAGGGCGGCATCGAGATCCTGCTCAAGGTCTGCGACGCGCTCGCCTATGCCCACCATCGCGGCGTGATCCACCGCGACCTCAAGCCGGCGAACATCATGGTCGGCGACTTCGGCCAGGTCTACCTGATGGACTGGGGCCTCGCGAAGCTCACGCGCTCCGAGCCGGCCTCGGGCGCGGGCGCGCTCATGAACGCGAAGGGCCCGGTGGGCACGCCCGACTTCATGTCGCCCGAGCAGGCGCGCGGCAACCCGAACGAGGTCGACTCACGCAGCGACGTGTTCGGGCTCGGCGCGCTGCTCTTCGAGATCCTCTGCGGCGACGGCCCCTACGGCAAGGAGCGCGACCAGCGCGTCACGCTCGAGCGCGCCGCCGCCGGTAAGGTGGTGTCCATCGACGTCGCGTGCGAGCCGTACGGCGTCGCGCGCCGCATCCGCGCGGTGGCCGAGCGCGCCACCCAGCCCGACCCTGCCGATCGCTACGCGACCGTCACCGAGATGCAGGAGGCAATGCGGGCGTTCCTCCACGGCGGCATGCACCTGCCGCGCAAGACGTTCGCGCCCGGCGAGGCCATCATCCGCGAGGGCGAGAAGGGCGACGCCGCCTACATGATCGTGAGCGGCCGCTGCCGCGCGTACCGCACGGTGGACGGCGTCGAGGAGCAGCTCTCGGTCATGGAGGCGGGCGACGCCTTCGGCGAGATGGCGCTGATCCTCTTCGAGCCGCGGGCCGCGACCGTGGTCGCGGTCGACAACGTCACCGTGCTGGTCCTCGATCAGGCGACCATGAACGAGGGGCTCGGCCTCTCGGGCTGGACGGGCGCGCTCGTGCGCGCGCTGGCGCAGCGCTTCAACGATCTCGAGCAGATGGTCCGGAGCTCAGGGATCCGAGCCACGAAGTGAGCGTCGACAGCAGCTCTTCCTCCGACGCCGCGACGAAGAGCGTCGACTGGTACTGGGTGGGGTCGAAGGGCGTCCGCCCGATGACCTCGAGATCGAACGGCAGGAGCTGCGCGCGCTCCTCGAAGTGACCGAGCTCCCCGAACGAGGAGAGGAGACCTGCGCCCACCGCCTTGAGGGCCGCGCCCTCGCGCACCACGCCGAACTCCATGCAGTACCAGTAGGCGCGGATGAGGCGCTCCACCGAGCCCTCGTCGGCGGCGAGCGTGGCGGTGCCGAAGAGCTCGTTGATGCGGGCGTACCGCTCGTCGGAGAGCGAAGGCGCGTGGCCCACGAGCTCGTGGATCAGGTCCGGCTCCGGCGTGTAGAGCGGCGTGCTGGGGTGACGCATGTACTGCGTGGCGAGGAAGGTGCGTCCGGCGAGGCGCTCCATGAACTCGCGCGGCGTCACGAGGCCGGCCACCGGCGCGTAGGTGAAGCCCGTGGCCTTGCGGAGCCGCTCGCTCACCTCGGCGAGCTGCGGGATGCGCGTGGTCGTGAAGTCGAGCGCGGGCCACGCCGCGAGGTAGCTCCGGCATGCGAGGCGCGTGTGCAGCGCCGCGAGGGTCTCGAGCGCGGTGCCCCACACCTGCGCCTCCTCGGCCGTGTAGTCGACCCGCGGCAGCGGCTGGCCGCGCTCGTGCGCGTCCGCGAGGCGAGCGATGGCATCGCGACGCGTGCGGTACGCGAGGTCGCGAAACCCGGGGTGGTCGCGATCGAGCTGGATGAGATGAGCGTCCACGGCCCCGTCCTACCACGGGAAAACGCCGGCGTTTCGCATCACCCGATCGAGCGTCACCCGAAGCCGGTCGCCCGTTCCGGCGCTGTCGCGAGCGCGTGGCGCTGGCCATGAGGACGGCATGCACTCGCTGCCCTCCACCCTCGCTGTCGACGCTCCCGCCTCCTGGTTCGCGCCGCGCCGCTCCAGCCTTCCGCCACGCCGCTCGAGCCTGCCCGTCCCCGTCGAGGCGGTCGGCGAGTTTCTCGGTGACGACCTCGCCGACGCGTGGCTCCACTAGTCGTCGTCGCCCGACCGCGGCCGGCCGTAGCGCACGAGGACGTGCCAGAGCTACCGATGTGCGGGGGGCCCTCGTGGCTGTCGCCCCAGGTGAACGTGCACTGCGCGCGGAGCTCGGGGCGGAGGACGAAGTAGCACGATCCGAAGCGCGGGCTGCCGCCGTCGAGGTGCCCCAAGAGGTCGAGCGCGCCGTACTTCGGTCGTGCCGCGGGCAGCGTGTCGGTCGCCTGGTAGGCAGCGCCAAAGAGCGCGTGCTCCCAGCGATCCCGGTCGCCTCCCGCGTGCGCGGTGCGGCTGCCGTTGCTGATCCCGGTCTCGAACTGGCAGCGGTAGCGGCCGCGCGCGAGGAGATCGTCCACCACCGTGCGCCCGTCGCCGAGGAGGCGGTCGGGATGGAAGCTGAGGGTGACCCTTCCCCGCTCCCGCACGCCCTGCGCGAGCGCATCGATCGGCGCTCCGCCGTGACGCGCGCGCACGTCGCCGCGCGACCGCTCGGCCCGCGCCTCCACGTGAGCGATCGCCCTGCGCTGCGCGGACATCGGACCTCGTCTACCGCGGGCCGCATGCTATCGCTAGCGGCGCGGGAGGCGTGAGCGATGCTCGAGATCCGCGGAGAGAACCTGGAGGTCGGGGTCGTCGTCGGCGCCCGGTATCGGCTCGAGCGCATCGTCGGTGAGGGCGGCATGGGCGTGGTCTGGGCGGCGCGCGAGGTCGCGACCGGCCGCCGCGTCGCGCTGAAGCTCCTGCGCGAGGGCCGCGAGACCGACGTCCGCAACCAGGAGCGCGTCCTCCGCGAGGCGCGCGCGGTGATGGCCATCTCGCACGCGAACGTCGCGAAGATCGAGGCGGTCCTCGAGACCGACGCGGGCGTGCCGTTCCTCGTGATGGAGCTGCTCGAGGGCGAGTCGCTCCGCGACCTGCTCCGCCGTCGCCACGTCCTCACGCCGCTCGAGTGCGCGCGCATCCTGGTGCCCGTGGTCGACGCGGTGCTCGCGGCGCACGCGAGCCACATCGTGCATCGCGACCTCAAGCCCGAGAACGTGTTCCTCGGAAAGGACGAGCGCGTGCGCGTGCTCGACTTCGGCATCGCGAAGCAGCTCCCGAAGGGCGGTGCCGCTGCCGCCGAGTCACTGACGTCGACGGGGGCGCTGCTCGGCACGCCGATCTACATGGCACCGGAGCAGATCTTCGGTGACGACGACATCGACGGCGCCGCTGACGTCTGGTCGCTGGGGATCCTGCTCTACGAGTGCCTCGCCGGGAAGCGCCCGACCGACGGCGAAGGCTTCGGGCCCATCATCAAGCGCATCACCACCGGCACCCTCGAGCCGCTCGAGCACGCGCGCGAGGGGCTGCCGCGGCGGCTCACGTCGCTCGTGGGGCGCATGCTCGCGCGGGAGCGCACGCTGCGTCCTGCACTCGTGGAGGTCCGCGCCATCCTCGCGAGCATCGTCGACGCTGGTGAGGGCGCAGCCCCGAGCGAGCGAGCGCCCGACGTCGAGCTTCGCGCGCTGCCGATGCTCCCCGCGTCGACGACGGGCGCCGTCGCGAGCCGCCGCGCCCTCACGGACCCCGCGGAGCGAACGCCGCCGCGGGGCCGGCGCCTCGCGCTGATCGGGGGCGCCCTGGGCGTCGTCGGTGTGGTCGGCGTCCTCGCCGGCGTCGAGATCTGGCGCGGCGGCCGCGCGCAGCCGCCCCCGCCGCTGGCCGCGCAGGAGACCACGAAGCGCGCGGAGCAGGGGTCGACGCTGCTGCACCAGATCGCGCAGCTCCACGCGACCCGCGACGGCGCCGCGTGCACGCGCGACCTCGATCGCTACGATCGGGACTTCGCTCCTGCGGCCACCATGCTCGTCTCCACCGACCCGGCGTCCGGCAACGCGGGCCTGCGCGCGATGTGCCTCATGACCGCGGGGCGGTGCAGCGAGGGCGCAACGCTGTATCGAGCCTGGGTGGAGCCGTACGTCCTCGACGGGGGCGGCGCGCTCGTCGATCCGACCGTCGAGTCGATCGTGACGAACTACTGCGAAGGGCCCGAGCTGTCCCCGCCCCTCGCGCTGGTGCGCGCGAACCAGCGACTGCGCCTGTGGGGTGCGTTCCCCGGCGCCTATCCCGATCCGACCGTTTCCGGGTGTCGCGCGTGGGCGGAGGACGAACGACGGCTCCGGCCGCTCGTGGGGAGCAACGCGCCGGCGGCGGTCGACTACCGCGACCCGCTCGAGGAGCGCCTGGCGAAGTGCCTCGAGCGCGCGTCTGCGCCGCGCGATCACTGACCGCGACGCTGCGGCCGCCCGCGGCTACTGGCAGTACTGGCCCTTGTTCGGGACCTGCGTGAGAAAGAACGGGTGGTTGCCGCCGATCGGCCCGACCATGGCATCGAACTGCGCCTTGATCTGCGTGACGTACTGGTACGCGCCGCTGTTCGCGGACTGCAGCCCGTTGAGTTGCGCAACGTTCGCGATCACGCCCTTGCCCGACTCGGGGCCCTGGAGGTGCGAGAGCAGCCCGGTGGTGAGGTTGCCTGCAGTGCCGCCTCCTCCGCAGTACGCCTGGAGGTATGTGGGCGCGCTGGCCTTTCCGTTCGAGGAGGCGTTGTAATAGTAGTACCAGGCGCCCAGCCCGACGTTGCAGGCGATGTCCTTCATCTTCGCGAGGTTCTGCTGCGGGCCGCTGACCGCCCAGAACGCGGAGTCGCCGCTCTCGCTCTTGTGCGCCGCGAGGGCCGCGGGAAACGTGCACCCTACACACGACAGGCTCGCGGTGTTACCGAGCCCCACGAAGTCGCGGACCGTGGAGCTGAAGCGGACCTGCAGGAGGCCCACCGTGGGATCGTTGGCCTTGCCGGCGGCGGTGTTCCGCATGCCGTAGCCGTCGGAGACGGTCGAGTCCGGGTTGTAGCCCGACTCCTTGTTGATGGCCGCAGTGAGGTGCGCCCAGCAGTACTTGCGATCCCACCCTGGGTCCTTCGCGGCCGTGGCGCCGAAGACCTCGCAGCTCTTGAGGATGGCGTCGATGATCGCGGTGCGCTTCGCGCCGGTGGGGTTGTTGAACGGCAGCTTGTCCATGTAGCCGGACACGGTGGCGGCTGCGGCGGGCTCGGCGGCCGATCCCCCGCAGCCCGACGAGGAGGCCCCGCTCATGCCGGAGGCGCCGGAGCTGCCGCTCGTGCCGGAGCTGCTGCCGACGGTGCCGTTCGCGCCCGAGGTGCCGGTCGACGCATCGGCGCCGAACGTGGTGGCGGCGTCGTCCGAGGTTCCGCCGCCGCTGCTGCCGTCGCCCGCGCCGTCGTCGGAGCTACAGCCGACCACGAGTGCCAATGAGCCACCCGCGACGACCGCGCAAATCCCCCGCAACCTCATTCGCCCAGGAGAGCATGATTGCCAATCGCGCGCCCGCTCGTTCTGGGCACCAAATGGATGACGCTATTTGCCGCCGTCGACGTCGTCCGCCACCTCGACCGTGGGGATCGTGATCACCGCGGCCTGCGGACCGCCGCTCGGCACGGTCACCACCGGCGCGGCGACGGGCTGGCGAAGCTTCACCGCCACGAGCAGACCACCTCCCACACCGACCACGAGGAACACGAGGAGCGCGACCAGATAAAATGCCGTCGATCGACCCGCCGGCGCCTCGGGTGCGGGCGGTTCGGCGGGAACGTGCGAGGCCCTGACCTCGGGTGGGAGAGGCGGCGGTAGTGAGCGCTCCGAGCGCTCGCTCTTCGCTCCGGCGAGCAGGAGCTCGACGTCCTGGAGATCGATGGTCTGCGTCTCGCCGGCCGAACCGGGGGGCTTGCTGGAAGGCGGATTCATCGTCGTGGCCGGGCCCAGTGTAGCGCGCTTCGGCGCTAGCGAACGACGAAGCTGCTCGCGCCGGGCGTCACTTCGAGGTGGAAGTGATCACGGTGGGTGCGATCGTAATCCGGCGTGAGCGCGAGGTGAAAGAGCTGCTTGTCCGCGGCATCGCAGACGAGCCTTCGCAGCGCCAGCGACTCGCTCGTGGCGTTCTTCGGGATGGGCCCGGGCGCGCATGGCCGCTCGGCGGCGCGAGGAGCAAAGTCGCGCTCCACGTTGAGCGCGCTTCCGTCCGCGTTGCGGAAGTATGCGACGTCGATCGCCAGCCCGCCGTCGTGGCGCAGCCCGAACGGTCCTTCCGCCCAGCCCGCGGGCGGCGGCCGGTAGGCCGAGTAGTGGAAGACCTCGACGACGTGCGCCGCCGCGAGCTGCTTCGCGAAGTCATCGAGCGCGAGGAGGAGCCGGCAATCGAAGATCTCGTAGGGCGACCGCGCGCGGATCTTCTCGGGAAGCAGCGTGCGAAACGTCACGCCCGAGATCGGGCCGGTGAGGCGCGCGGGGGCGGCGACGCCGCGGGTCGGACCGAGGCGCTCGTGCGGGATGGCGCGGGCCACGAGCTCGGCGTCGCACGCCTCGGGCGCGAGCCGTGCGTAGCGGGTGGCCGGCGCGAGCGGCAGGACGGGCAGATCGGGCAGATCGGCCGGCGTGGTGCTGATCTCGGCGATGGCGCGGGCCGCGAAGGTCGTCTCGACGCGCGCCGCCTCCGCGGGCCTGAGATCGAGGTCCGGCCCACGATCGCAGCCGAGCGCGGTCGCGAGCAGGGCCCCCAAGATGACCGATGGACGCACTTCCGCAGGGTAGCGGCCACAGCCCTCCGCACCCAACTTGGTGGCGCTACTCGGCGAGGACCTCGTGGACGAGCTGGATGCAGACCGAGCCCTCGCCCACCGCCGAAGCGACGAGGTCGTGGAGAGAACGGAGTCCCTGGGTCAGGACGCGGCACCATGCCTGCGGAACCGCCAGACTCCGAGCGCGATCACCACGACGCCGATGCCCAGCCCGACCCACACCCCGGTGGGCGCGTGGCGTAGCGCATCGAAGAGCTTCTGCCCGAAATAGCTGAGGAGCAGCAGGGGCAAAATGTAGCCGAGGAGCGAGCCCCAGAAGTGCGTCCAGAAGCGGACCTTCGACACGCCGAAGAACGCGTGCAGGAGCGGCGGCATCCAGAAGATCAACCGCAAGGTAAAGACGGTGCTGAACGCGCGCCGATCGAGCGCGTCGTCGTACTTGCGGAAGCGCGCGGGGATGATCCCGCTCACCCAATCACGGGCGACGAACCGCGCGAACGAGAACCCGACGCAGCTCGCCATCATCGTGCCGACCATCGACAGCGCGAAGGCCACGGGCCACGGCCAGACGAGCGAGGCGGCCATCACGAAGACGGTCCCCGGCACCCCGAACGGCTGGAGGCAGGCGTAGGCGACGATGAAAGCCACGTAGCCCCACGCCCCGAGCTGGAGCAGCGTCTGCGTGAGCCGGGCGGGATCCCTGACCTGCTCGAAGACGCCGAGCCGCTGCGCGACGACGAGCCCGCAGACGACCGCGGCCACCGCCGCGATCTTCACGTTTCGCAGGCTCGCCGGCGCCGGCGCCGGCGTCAGCGGCGTCAGCGGCGTCAGCTCGCTAGGAGCGGCTTCGTCCGTCACGTCCGGCGGGGCCGAACGTCAGCTGGACCTTCCCGTTCGGGACGGTGAGCTTCAGATCGAGCGACGTGGCGCGGATCACGGTGTTGCTCTCGACGGTGCCGGCGACCTGCGCGCTCTCCACGTCGAACTCGCCTGCGATGCGCCCTTCGCTCTTGAGCGCGCCGGTGGCGATCTTTCCCGAGACGGCGCCCGTCGAGCTGACGGTGACGGCAGGTCCCTCGACGTCGCCTTCGATCGCGCCTTGCACGAGGATGGAGCACGTCGACGTGAGCGATCCCTTGAAGCGCGTCCCCTCCTCCACGAGCGTCTGCTTCTCTTTTGTCGCGCTCGAGGCGGCTGCAGGCCCCGCATTCTTCAGATTGCTCATGACGACTCCTTCTCCGAGGCCATTGTGACACGCCGAAACCCTCGCCGTCCCCCTCCTGCTCGCAGCCGCTTCCACGCACCAGGTAGGACCCCCCCTCCTCACCGCCCTTCTGCCCCTCCCCGCGGCCGACGCCGCGCGACAGCCAACGGCCGCGCCCCACGCGGAGGCCGCGACCGACGCCAACGCCGCGCAGCATCTGCAAGCCTCTCGCCGCGGCGAACATGAAGCTGCTGCGGTGGCCGTAGCATCGCGGCGACCCCCGAGCGGCCCGTCGGCGGAGCGGAGCGAGCAACAAACGGCTGCGCTGGCCGCGGCGACGCTTTCACGACAATCGTTTGTCGCGGCGGTCGAGAGGGGCGCTTGCGATCTCGACGGGGCGTGTCGGGGGGAGCGTGAGGACGCGGAGTACGACGCGATGATGCTCGACTGGGGTGGGCGCTTGCGCGGCAGGCTCGGTCCGAACGGCAATCGCGCGCAGCCGTGCAAGGAGGTCGCTCGACACTCGGACGACCTCGTCTACCCGTGGTGGGCAGCGCTCGCGCGGTTCGTCGAGATGATCAGCGCGGAGCTGGCTCCGTTCAACGTGACGATGGATCGTCTCAACGTGCTCCGCGAGATCATCACCGCGCGGTCACCTCTCGACATGACCTCGCTCGCCCGTCGGATGTCCCTGTCGCGCTCGACGATCGGGGGCCTCTTTCGTCGACTCGACGCAGACGACTACGCGTACCAGATCGTCGCTGCTGCTGCCTGCACCACGCTCGACCTCGCCAGTGACCGCCTCACGAGTCTGTTCTCCGGAGACGAGATGAGCGCACTGCGCGCTGCGCGCACTGCGCGCTGCGCTCACCGCGCTCGCGGACCCACGCAACGAACTCCGCCAGAAATCCGTCCGCTCACGCTCGGCACGGCTGCGATGCGATGCGATGCGCGCACGACCGCCGGCGACCCGCCGCCAGTGTGCGCTGACGTGAAGGCCCCGGCGGACGACGTTCAGAGAGGCTCCAGACTCTGCAGCGTCGTCGGGATAAGCTCGCTCACCGTGGGATGCACGTGCACAGCGCGCGCGATGACGGTGTAGGGGGCCTTCGCATACATGACGTCGGCGATGAGGTGGATCGCCTCGTCGCCCTCGATGCCGAGGATGGCGGCGCCGAGGACCTCCTTCGTGTCGCCGTCGACCATGACCTTGATGAACCCGTGCATCTCGCCGCGTTCGCGCGCGCGAGCCACGCGCGTCATCGGACGCTTGCCCACCAGGCGCGAAGCATCCGCGCAGCCTCAGTTATCCCGCCTCGAGCATTCCTGAGCGCTACGCCAGCCGCGGCAGAACCTTCCCTGGCAACGACCTCGGAGTCCTCCCGTGACGCTTGCTCCGCTCGCGCGCCACACCTAGGTTGCCGCCACGATGCGTACGGCATTCCTCGGCTGCGTCTCCCTGATCGTCCTCCTCGCGCCTCTCGCCTGCGGTTCGCCGACCGAGCCAGTGGCGTCCGTGAAGCACCTCGAGCCGCCGCCGCCGCCGCCCGTCGTCGGCGCAGGAGGAGGAGCGATGGCCACGGACAATCCGCTCACCACGAAATGGTCGGGGCCCCATGGCGGCGTCCCGCCGTTCGCCAAGGTGAAGGTCGAGTACTTCGCGCCGGCGTTCTCCATCGCCATGGACCGCCAGCGGCGCGAGCTCGCCGCCATCGCGGCCGATCCGAGCCCGCCCACGTTCGAGAACACCATCGCCGCGCTCGAGGATACAGGGCGCACCTATGACGAGGTGGAGACCCTCTACGACGTGTGGTCCTCGACCATGAATGCCCCGGCCTTCCAGGCGGTGGAGCGGGAGATGGCGCCGAAGCTCGCCGCCTTCGCCGACGAGATCACGCAGAACGAGAAGATCTTCGCGCGCGTGTCGTCGGTCTACAACGCGCCGGAGAAGGCGAAGCTCACGCCGGAGCAGCAGCGCCTGGTGTGGCGTCGCTACACGCGCCTCGTGCGCGCGGGCGCGAAGCTCGACGGGCCCTCGAAGACGCGCATGGGCGAGCTCAATCAGCGCCTCGCCACGCTCTACACGCAGTTCAGCCAGAACGTCCTCGCCGACGAGGAGGGGTACGTCCTCTTCCTCGAGAAGGACGCGGACGTCGCCGGCCTCCCCGATTCGGTCAAGGCGGGCGCGGCTGCGGCCGCGGAGTCGCGCGGCAAGAAGGGCCAGTGGGCAATCACGAACACGCGCTCCTCGGTCGAGCCGTTCCTCACCTACTCCACCCGTGACGACCTGCGCGAGAAGGTCTGGACGAGCTTCGTGAACCGCGGCGACAACGCCGACAGCCACGACAACAACAAGCTCATCTCGGAGATCCTCAAGCTCCGCGCGGAGCGGGCGAAGCTCCTCGGCTACGCGACGCACGCGCACTGGCGCGTCGAGGACGCGATGGCGAAGACCCCCGAGAAGGCCATGGCGCTGATGGAGGAGGTCTGGACGCCCGCCGTCGCGCGCGTGCACGAGGAGGTCGCCGACATGCAGGCCATCGCCACGAAGGGCGGCCTCAAGCGCAAGATCGCTCCCTGGGACTACCGCTTCTACGCCGAGAAGGTCCGCAAGGCGAAGTACGATCTGGAGGAGGACCAGGTGAAGCCGTACCTCCAGCTCGAGAAGCTGCGGGAGGGCATGTTCTGGGTGGCCGGCGAGCTGTTCGGCTTCACGTTCTCCCCCGTGACCGACGTCGAGGTCTACCAGCCCGACGTACGCGTCTGGGAGGTGAAGAACAAGGTGACCGGCAAGCACGTCGGGCTCTGGTACTTCGATCCCTACGCGCGGCCCGGCAAGCGCTCCGGCGCGTGGATGGAGGCGTACCGGCGGCAGGAGCGCTTCCGCGACAACGTCACCACCATCGTCAGCAACAACGCGAACTTCGTGAAGGGCAAGGACGGCGCGCCGGTCCTCATCAGCTGGACCGACGCGACGACGCTCTTCCACGAGTTCGGCCACGCGCTGCACGGCCTCAGCTCCGACGTGACGTATCCCTCGCTCGCGGGCACCCACGTGGCGCGCGACTACGTCGAGTTCCCCTCGCAGCTCCTCGAGCACTGGCTGCCCACGCCCGAGGTGCTCAACAAGTTCGCGCTGCACTACCAGACGAACGTGCCCATCCCGGCCGCGCTCGTCGCGAAGATCGAGAAGGCGAAGAACTTCAACCAGGGGTTTTCCACCGTCGAGTACCTGAGCGCGGCGATGGTCGACATGAAGCTCCACCTCGCCGGCGGCCAGGCCATCGACCCCGACGCGTTCGAACGTGACACGCTGAAGACCCTCGGCATGCCCGCCGAGATCGTGATGCGCCACCGCACGCCGCAGTTCAGCCACGTCTTCGCCGGCGACAGCTACTCGGCCGGCTACTACAGCTACCTCTGGGCCGACTCGCTCACCGCCGACGCCTGCAACGCGTTCACCGAGGGGAAAGGCCCGTACGATGCCGCGGTCGCCGAGCGCCTGCGCAAGAACGTGTTCTCCGTCGGCGACACCGTGGATCCCGCGAACGGCTACCGCGCCTTCCGCGGCAAGGATCCCGACCCCAGCGCCCTCCTCCGCAAGCGCGGGCTCGCCAAGGCGAAGGCGCGCTGATGGCCGGCCATCGGCTCACGGAGGCGACCATCGACGACGAGGCGGCGCTGCGTGAGCGGATCGGCGAGCCGCTCCAGCTCACGCGCGAGAAGGTCGCGGACCGACTCAACGCGCTCACGCGGCGATTCACAAGGCGATGAAGCGCGCGGGACGCTACGCGCGCCGCGAGGGCTTCTACTGACCCTTGGGATACGCCCACTCCAGCTCCTCCAGGACGTCGCGGCTGTACACCGCGAGGCGCTGGAGGTGAGGGAGCGTGTCGCGGCAGCCGATGAAGCCGAAGCCCAGCGAGCCCGCGTAGCTCTGTACCGTGATGTTCAGGCCGTAGCCGTGGAACGGGATCGAGAGCGGATACATCTCGTCGAGCTTCCAGCCGCGGAAGTAGAGCGGCGTCTCCGGGCCCGGCACGTTGGAGACCACGACGTTGAAGGCCGGGCGGATGCGCCCCGCCGCGCCGGGGATGAACGAGAGCATCATCGGCGTCATCGCGATCGCGCTGTACTGGAGAATGGCGTTCTTCGACATCCCCTGGAGCTGCTCCTTCGCGCGGCGCGTGGTCGCGACGATGGTCTCGAGGCGCTTCTTCGGCTCGCGGATGTCGGTACCGAGCGTCGCGAGGATGGCGCCCACCGCATTGCCGCTGCCGCCCGGGTCGTCCTTGGGACGGATGTTCACCGGCACCATCGCGATCAGCGATTTGTCGGGGAGGGCGTCCTGCTCCTCGAGGAAGCGGCGCAGCGCGGCGCCGCAGATCGCGAGCACCACGTCGTTGACGGTGCCGCCTGCCGCCGTCGCGATGCGCTTGGCGCTCGCGATCGAGACCTGCTGCGTGGCAAATCGCCGGCTGCGCATGATCTTCTGGTTCAGCACCGACTTCGGCGCCTGGAGCGGCGCGATCAGCTGCTTGTCGTGCTGGCGCACGGCCTTGACGATGTTGACGATCGCGCGCCCAACGTCCTTCGTTGCGCCCAGCTGCTCCCGGACCGCGCGGAGCAGGACATCGAAGGTGGCCTCGTCCTGGTGGAGGCGGCGCGGTGACTCGACCGCGGGCTGGCTCCAGAACATCGGCGTGTCGAGCTCGCTCGCCGAGGTGGAGAGGCTCCGCACGAGCATGCGCATGCCCGTGTAGCCGTCGATGAGCGCGTGGTGCACCTTGAAGTAGATAGCGAAGCGACCGTTCTCGAGGCCTTCGATGAAGTGCGCCTCCCACGGCGGCCGGTGGAAATCGAGCGGCGTCCCGTGGAGGCGCGAGACCAGCATGCCGAGCTCGCGCTGATCCCCGGGCGAGGCGAGCGCGGAGCGGCGCACGTGGTACTCGAGATCGAAGTGGTCGTCCTCGATCCACGCCTGGAGCGGGCTGGCGAGCAGATCGGGGTGGAGCAGGCGCAGGTTCCACGGCGACTCGACCGGCGCGTCCCGCGAGAGCTCCTCGCGCAGCTTCTTCCCGAAGTCCCCGGCCCCACCCTCGGGGGGCGAGAACTGGAGAAGCGTGCCGACGTGCATCATCACGTCCCGTCGCTCCGAGGCGAGGAACGAGCGATCGAGCGCGTTGAGGGTCTTGCGCGTGCGCATCGGGTCGGTCGCTCAGCCCTCGGCCACGACGAGCGCTTCGTGGACGTCGGCGGTCAGGCGGTCGGCCACGTCCGGCGAGAGCTTCAGCGCGTCCTGCACGTCGAGGTCGAACTCGATTTCCTCGTCGGCGGAGGCGAGATCGGACAGCGCGGTCACGACCGAGACCTTGTAGGCGCACTGGCGCGCGGCGTCGCTCGTGAGCGCATCGGCGACGGCGCGCAGCCGCTCCAGGCGATCCTCGCGGGTGGGGATGTTCAGCGCGGCATCGATGAGCGGCCCGACCTCGGCCGGAGACGCGGCCCGCAGCTCCGCGCTGATCACGCGCAGCGCCGCCAGCTCCTCGGCGGCGAGCTTGCCGTCCGAAGCGACCGCGAGGCAAGCGATCTCCAGGATGCCGCGCGCATCGGCGGGCGAGAACGCGGAGGAGGAGCCCTCGGGGGTCACCACGCGGCGGAGCAGCGGAGCCGGGAACGACATGCGCCGAGCATAGCCGCTCGTCACGCGAGCGTGCGCAGGACCTCACGCACGACGCGCTGTCCATGGGATTCGCTGCGCCAGTGGACGGGCGCCCAGCCCGCGAGGAAGCGGTAGTAGTCGGCGCAGGCGATGGGATAGAGCGCGCGCCACTCGCGCTCGAGGGCCTCGACGTCGACGCTGGGGTCCCGCGCCACGACCGCCGCGCGCAGCTGCGCGAAGTAGCCGTCCAGGTGCCGCTGCTCGGCCGCCGCATCGTGGCGATCCGGGCTCGCGAGGAGATAGGCGACGTCCTTGATCCCGCAGCCGCCGCCCACGTACTGGAAGTCGACCGCCGCCACCGCGCGGCCGCCGCGCGCGAAGCAGAAGTTCGCAGGCTTCGCATCGCCGTGCACGGTCGTCTGGAACGTCGCCCCGCGTAGATGGCGATCGAGCGCCGGCGCCGCCTCGCGCAGCGCGGCATCGGCGATGACGGCGAGCTCGTCGGGGCGCGTGGCGAGGTGCCAGTACGTGCCGACCTTCCAGAGCCCCTCCGGCTCGGCGCCCAGGAAGCGCCCGTGGAACGCCGCGAGCCAGGCGAGGCAGGCGTCGATCTCGGGGGCCTTCGGGCTGCGCCGCCGCTCGGCGAACCCCGCGGCATCGAGGTCCTCGAGCACGAGCAGCCAGCGATCCCCGGTCACCTGCGCGGCGATGAGGCGCGGCACCCGGCACGCCTCGTCGCATTGCCCGGCGCGCGTGCGGTACCAGGCGGTCTCCACGTGGTACGAGCGCACCTTGCGCCGGTGCGATACCGCATCGGCCCGCGCGTCCGCCGGTGGCGCGACCCACTTGACGATCACGCTCTCGGTCGCGGCGCCGATCAGGTGGACGCGGAAGATCTCGCCGTACCCGCTCCACAGCGACTGGATGCGCTCCCCTTTCCTTGCGCGCTGAGCGCTCGTGGCCTCGGCGATCCAGCGGAGCTGCGCGGCGTCCATCCGCTACGCGCGCCGGAACGTGACCACCAGCACGTCGCGGTAGGCGAGACGCGCCTCGTCGAGCCGGCCGATGGGCGTCACGCCGTGGAAGACGCGATCGTCGTCCACCAGCGCGGAGTCGAGCGGCTCGGTGAGCGTGAAGCTGCCGACCGGGCGATGCTTCACGTCCTCCATGCGCGTCTCGCCGCTCGCGATGTTCTCGCGGCGCACGAGCATGACGAGCACCCAGTCGACGCCGTCGCGATGCATGCCTTCGGGCGTGGGCAGCCCCTGCCGCTGGGGATCGGTCTCGATGCGGAACTGGTGGATCTCGACGTGCCACACCTCGGGACGCGTGCGCTCGGGCGTGAGCTCGTCGAAGAGGCGGTGGCACGTCGTGAGGATGGCGCGCATCGCCGGGTGAGTCGCCGCGGCCTCGGTGATGGGGTCGAACCAGCGCGCGATGCCGCCGTTCAGCGCGTTGTAGTCCCGGCTCTGGTAATGCGGCTGATGCGCCTTGCGCTCGAGGCCGGCCGCCGACGCCGCGAACGCGGCGAAGCGACGCCGCCGGTAGCGTCCGCCGTCGGCCATGAAGGTGTCGACGCCGAGACCGTTCCACGTGCTCGCGAAGCCGGCCCAGTCGGCGAGGCCCGCCGCCTCGAGCACCGCGCGCATGGCGGGCGCGTGCACGAACGCGAAGCCGTCACGGCGGAGCGGCTCGGCGAGCTCGGCGAGCTCGGAAACGGAGGACGGCGTCACGGTAGCGTCACCGTAGCGCGGCCACGGCCGCTGTCATCTTCGGTAGCGACACAGGCACCGGCGTCTTGAGCTCGGGCGCGAAGATGGCGACGCGCAGCTCCTCGAACGCCCAGCGCAGCTCGAGCGCCGCCGCTTGATCCCGGGCCGCGGCCCGCTTGGCCGCGAACGTCGCCGAGAGCGCGGCGAACGGCGCGAGCTTCTCGGTGTCCTTGCGCGGATCGGTGACCGCGCGCGCGAGGCGGGCCTGCGCGGCCCGCAGATAGCGCGGGAACTGCTCGAGGCGCGCGAGCGGCGCCGTGTCGAGGAGCTCCGCGGGGAGGAGCTGCTCGAGCTGCGCCTGGATGTCGAGCACCGCGGCGCGGCCGCTGGGGTGTTGCTTCGCGGTGCGGAGCGCGAGGAGCAGCTTGTCGTGCTCCTTCGCCACCGGCACGAGCGCCTCGGTGAAGAGCTTGAACGCGATGGCGACGCGCGGCGCGCCGGCGGTCACGCGCTGATCGAACGCGGCCTTGGTGCGCGGCAGCGGCGCGCCCTCCGCGAGCCCGAACGCGGCGTCGACGATGCGCCCCAGCAGGCGCGCGCGGAACGCATCGTTGTCGGCGCGAGACGTGGGCGCGCCGTCGGCCCGGGCGAGCGCTGCCGGCAGCCGCGGCGACACCGCCGAGATCGCGCCGCGGGCCGCGAGCATGAGGAGGCGTCGAATCCCCGCGCGGGACGCGGTCTCGGCGGCCCCCACCGACTCGAGGAGCACGAGGTCGACGGCGGCGCCGCGATCGACCACCGCCGGATAGCTGCGCACCTCGGTGCCCGCCGCCTTGCGCACGATGAACTCGGGCAGCTCGCCGAAGGTCCACGCGGTGAGGCCCTTCTTCTCCCACGCCGGCGCGGGCGCCGTCTCGCGGAAGGCGGCGCGGGCCTGCGCGCCGTAGCGCTTCAGGAGATCCGCGACGTCCCGGCCCTGCGCCACCACCTTGCCCTGCGTATCGACCACGCGGAACGTGAGGCGGAGGTATGCGCCCACCGCGTCGGCACGGAAGGACGTCTCGCGGACGTCCGCGCCGGTGAGGTCGCTCACCGCGCGCGCGAGCTGCGGCAGCATCGGCCCGCGGAACGGCGTCAGCTCCGCGGCCAGCGTGCGCGCCACGCCGGGGATGTCCGCGAGCTCGCGGCGCAGCGCCTTCGGCAGCTCGTAGAGCAGCGCGGCGATCTTCTCCTCGTGCCACCCGGGAATCGTCCAGTCGAGCTCGCCGGGGACGAGCTGCGGCAAGAGGAGGAGCGGGACGGTGAGCGTGATGCCGTCATCGTCCGCCGAGGGATCGAAGCGATACGTCACCGGGACCTTCGTTCCGTGCAGCACGAGCTCGTCGGGATAGTCGGCGGCAACGAGGCGGCGCTCGCCGGTGAGCACGTCGGACAGCGCGAGGCGCAGCACCCCGGGATCGGCGCGCTCCGCGCCCTCGCGCCACGCCTCGAACGTCTTGCCGTTCACGACCTCGCCCGGGACGCGCTGATCGAAGAACGCGAGCAGCGCGTCGTCGTCGGCGAGCATGTCGCTGCGGCGTGCCTTGTCGCGCAGGCGCGCCACCTCGAGCAACAGCTCGCCGTTCTGCTGGTGGAACTTGCCCGGGGTCTTATACTCGCCGCGCACCAGCGCATGGTCGAGGAACATGAGGCGGGCCTCGGCGGGGGCCACGGTGGAGTAGTCGACGCTCCGGTCCTTGGAGATGGTGAGCCCGAAGAGCGTCGTGTGCTGCTTGATCGAGGCGCGCGCCGACGTCTCCGACCAGTGGGGCTCGGAGTAGCTGTGCTTGAGGACGTGCGGGGCAGCAGCGAGCAGCCACTCCGGCTCGATCTTCGCGGCGGTGCGCGCGAAGAGCTGAGTCGTCTCGACGAGCTCGAAAGCCATGATCCAGGCCGGGGGTTTGCGAGCCAATGCCGACGATGGGTGAATGGCAAATCGCGTCTGCTTGGCCCCCAGGTAATTGCGATTCTCCGGCTTGTAATTGCCAATCTTGCTGAGCAGACCGGTGAGCAGCGCACGATGCAGCGCGTCCTCGCCGCTCTTCGAGGCGCCCCTGGCCAGACCGAGCTCCTTCGCCACGTCCTCGAGCTGGCGATAGACCTCGCCCCATTCGCGGACGCGCATGAAGGAGAGGAAGCTCTCCTTGCAGGTCCGCCGGAGATTCGAGGTCCCCTTGCGCTCCGCCTCGGAGACGAATTCCCACAACCGGAGGAGACCGATGAAATCAGAGCGCTCGTCGCGGAAGCGGCGATGGAGGTCATCGGCCTTCTGCTGGAGCTCGCGAGGCCGCTCGCGCGGATCCTGGATGTTGAGCGCAGCGGCGATCACGAGCACGTCCCGCAGGACGCCCAGCTCCGCGCCCGCGAAGATCATGCGGCCGATGCGCGGGTCGACGGGGAAGCGCGCGAGCTGCCGGCCGAGCGGCGTGAGCTCGCGCTTGTCGCCCAGCGCCCCGAGCTCCTCGAGCACGCGGTAGCCCTCGGTGATGGCCTTCGGCTGCGGCGGATCGAGGAACGGGAAGTCCTCGACGTCGCCCAGGCCCAGCGACTTCATGCGCAGGATGACGCCGGCGAGCCCGGTGCGCTTGATCTCGGGGTCGGTGAAGGCCGGGCGCGCAGCGAAGCTCGCCTCGTCGTAGAGGCGGACGCAGATGCCGTCACGCACGCGGCCGCAGCGGCCCTTTCGCTGATCGGCGCTCGCCTGCGAGATGCCCTCGATCTGGAGGCGCGTGGTGCCGGAGCGCGGGTCGTAGCGCGAGAGCCGCGCCACGCCCGTGTCGACGACGTACACGATGCCGGGGATGGTCACCGAGGTCTCCGCGACGTTCGTGGCGAGGATCACGCGCCGCTGGGGAATGCTCGCGAACACCTTCGCCTGGTCGCCCGCGGAGAGGCGCGCGTAGAGCGGCTGGATCACGGTGTGGCGCAGGTTGCGCCGCAGGAGCTCGCTCTCGGTCTCGCGGATCTCGCGCTCGCCCGGGAGGAACACCAGGATGTCGCCGTGGGGGTCGAGCGACGTGACGTTCGCGACCGCGTTCGCCACCGCGTCGGGCAGGTCGTCCTCGTCGTTCGGCGGCTCGTAGAGCACGTCCACGGGGAACGTGCGGCCCTCCACCTGGATGACCGGCGCGCCGCCGAAGAACTCGGAGAAGCGCTCGGTCTCGATGGTGGCGGAGCTGATGATCACCTTCAGATCCGGCCGCTGCGGCAGGATCCGCTTCACCCAGCCGAGGAGGAAATCGATGGTGAGGCTGCGCTCGTGCGCCTCGTCGATGACGATGGTGTCGTAGCGCCGGAGCAGCGGATCGCCGTGGATCTCGGCGAGCAGGATGCCGTCCGTCATGAACTTCACGTACGTCGACGCGGAGGTGCGGTCCTCGAAGCGGATCTGGAAGCCGACGTCCGTACCGAGCGGCGTGCCCAGCTCGCTCGCGACGCGTGCAGCGACGCTGGTGGCCGCGATGCGACGCGGCTGCGTGACGCCGATCATCTTCTCGAGGCCGCGCCCCATGGCGAGCGCGATCTTCGGCAGCTGCGTGGTCTTGCCCGAGCCGGTCGCGCCCGCGACGATGACCACCGGGTGGCCGTCGATGGCCGAGGCGATGTCCGCGACGCGCGCCGAGATCGGCAGCTGCGGCGGGAACGTCAGCGGCGCGCGCGGCGCGGGCTCGGTCTCCGTCTCGTGGTCGTCGGTCATCAGAGCAGCTTGAACGAGTCCATGAACTTCTTGACCGCGTCCTCGCCGACCCCGCCCTCGTCGAGCGTGGACACGATGAGCGCGTAGAGGCGCTTGCCCACGAGGTAGAGGCGCGAGTACACGCGCAGCGGCGGCCCTGAGAGCTTGCGACGCTGGATGAGCACGCGCCCGGGCTGACCGCCGGGCAGCGTCACGGATCGCTTGTGCAGCACCTCGGTGAAGCCGCGGCGCGGGGCGCTCGCGCGGTCGTCGAGGAACTCGGGCTTCGCCACCTCCTCCGCGGAGTGCTCGGTGTAGCCCGCGGCGAAGGAGACCTGACCGCCCGGGATCTCGAGCAAGGCCTGGCTGTAGCCGGCCTTGTCGTCCTCCGCGGGGAGCTCGTTGACCTTCGGCTCCCCGGGAAAGAGGACCGAGAAGTGATCGCCCTTGTACGTCTTCCAGACCCACTCGCGCGCGGGAAGAACGGGCGCCGCGGCAGCGACGGGCTCGCGCGGCGGCGCAGGCGGCGCAGGCGGCTCGGCCGGCGCTGCGCTCACGCTCGCTGCCGGCGCAGCGGCCTCCGGGGCCGCATCCGCGGGCGCAGGGCTCGCGCGATCCCGCGCCGTGCACGCGATCGGGTGCACGAGGAGCGAGAGGAGCAGCAAACGGCGCAGCGCGAGCACGCGCGCATTCTACACCGTGCTAGTGAAACTTCGTGGTCGACCAGCACCAGCGCCCCGCCTCTCCCGACGAGCGTGCCGCGCTCGCCATCCCCGCGCCCACGCATGCCGAGCGCTGCCGCACCCTGGTCCGCCAGGCGCGCTCGGCCACGCTCTGCACGATCGCCCGTGAGCCGGAGGGGTTCCCGTACGGCTCGCTGGTGACCATCGCCACCGATGCCGCTGGGCGGCCGCTGCTCCTCCTCTCGACGCTCGCCGAGCACACGCGGAACCTGCACGCCCAGAGCGCGGCCTCGGTGCTGCTCACCGAGCCGCTCGACGCGCACGACCAGCCGCTCGCGGTGGGCCGCGTCACGATCCTCGGCGCATGCACGATCGTGCCCGACGACGAGAAGGCCGCGGTGCGCGAGACCTTCCTCGCGCAGCAGCCGAGCAGCTCGTACTACGTCGACTTCAAGGACTTCGCGTTCTATCGCCTCGAGCCGAGCTCACTGCGCTACGTCGGCGGGTTCGGTCGGATGTCGTGGGTCACCGCGGAGGACTACCGCGTCGCCGAGCCCGACCCGCTGACCGAAAGCGCGGCGGGCATCCTCACGCACATGAACGACGACCACGGGGACTCGGTGCTCGCCTATGCGCACCAGCTCGCCGGCGTCGCCGACGCGACGAGCGCCACGATGACCGCGGTCGATCGCTACGGCTTCGAGCTCGCGACCCTCACGCCCGCGGGACCGCGCGCGGTGCGCCTCGCGTTCGATGCGCCGGTCACCACGACCGACGAGGTGCGCCGCGCGATGGTGGCGCTGGTGAAGCGAGCGCGCGCGACGGAATGACGGTCGCGCACGGTCCGCGCGCCAAGTTGGCGAAGCGAGCGCACGCGATCGGGTCGATTTCGCGCTGATTCACCGATCGCCGGCAAGGCACCTGCCTTGCTTCAGCGCGGGCATGTCATCGAATCGCCTGTCCGAATTCGCCTCGTTGCTCGCTCTTTCGTGCGTCATGCTCCTCGCGCCGGGTTGCGCGCCGCAGCAGCAGGTGGCGCCTCCCGCGTCGAGCGCGCATCTCACGACCTCGACCGGCGCCGCGGCGCCGCCGCAGGACGTGGGCGGCGATCGTCACGTGCATCGCCTGGACTTCGTGCTCACCAGCAGCGACGGCATTACGCCGGCGACGAGCACGGCGTTCACCCTCAACCTCCAGGAGCACGACACGGGCGAGATGGTGGTGGGCAAGAACGTGCCGCTCAGCTCGAGCATCGCGACGTCGTCATCCGGCTCCGCGCCACCGGCGTTGCCACGTCAGGATGTGGGGATGAAGGTCGTCGCCCGGTACCGGATGTGGGGCGACGACCTGCTCCTGGTGGTCGATACGGAGCTGAGCGCGTTCGAGGCACCTTCGTCGATCCGCAAGGTGGTGGCGAAGGGCGACGCGCTGGCGAGCGCGGGCAAGTCGACGGTGGTGACGTCGCTGGAGAGCGACAACAAGAAGTACCAGCTGACCGTCACCCCGACGAAGCTCCGCTGATCTCCGGGGAGGCCGAGGCCTACTTCTGCAGCAGCGCCAGCAACGCCTTCTGCGACGACGCCTTCTTCGGCGCACCCACGAGGACCAGCACGTTCGCGTCCGCGTCGTACCAGCCGGACTCCGATTTCAGGCTGCTGCTGCTGCGAGCCTTCGGTGAGCGCAGCTTCGGGCCAGCCTTGTCGGGGTTCGCGGTGGGGCGGATGATCTGCACCGACACGCCCTTCATCACGACCTGCACCTGCTCGTACTCGCGCCCGACGATCACGTTGCTCGAGACCACCTTCGCCTTGAGCGCGGTCTTCGACGCGCCAGCCACCGTGTCGGCGGTCACCGACGACACCGACTCGCCCTGGATGGTGCCCTTCGACACCTTCCGCGCGCCCGCGGTGGCCTCGGCCTTCGCGTCGTCCTTCGGCTTCACCGGCTCGGCCGCGGGGCGGTCATCGCCCTTCGCGAACGTGCCCTTGTAGTCGGACCAGTCGTAGGCCGCGGGCGCCTCGGCTTGCTTCGTCGGCGCCGCTCCGCAGCCGCCGACGGCGAACGCAGAGAGCGAGATCGCGCCCGCGAGGAGCGTCCTCGCGAGACCTGACGAGCAATGGACGTGCTGCACGGATCCCCTGTCGGTGCACACACTGGACCACATTCCTTGGCTGCATTTCAGCGGGGTTTCGAGGGTGCCCGGGCAAGGAAATCGGATCGTGTGATCCCGTCGCCCGGGCCTCCCCTACCCTTCAAGCCCGATGCGGCGCGTGGTGGAGTTCCTGCTCGTGGGCGGCGGAACGATCGTCCTCTTCCCGCTCGCGTTCCTGCTCCGCAAGGTCGTCGGCCTCGACGACGCCGAGCTCACCGCCGGCTTCCTCACGTTCTACGGCGCCTACGTCATCAACGATCCGCACTTCGCGGTCACGTACCTTCTCTTCTACAAGGACGTCCGGCGGCGCGCGCGCGGCGAGGGCCGCGGCTGGGCGCAGCGCGCGCGCTACGTGATGGCCGGGTTCGTCGTGCCGGTCGTGCTCGCTGTCTGGGCGGTCGTCTCGATCGCGCGTCACTCGGGACGGACGCTCGGCTGGATGGTCCAGCTGTTCTTCGCCGCATTTTTCGTGGCCGTCAGCATCCACCACTACGCCATGGACAACGCGATCTGGCGACGAGACAATCCAGACACGCGGTTCCTCAGGGAAAGCGATACGCTCTCCGGGTGAGCTGCCATCGTCGGTCGGATTGAGGTTCGCGCTTGGTCATGAACCTCAAGGTTCTGCTCCTCGAAGACGACGCGCCATCGGCCTCGGAGCTGAAGCAGGCGTTCGCCGATCGTGCGTGGGAGGTGACCATTCCGCGCAACGCCGACGAGGGCCTGTGGCTCGCCACGTCGGATCGGTTCGACCTCATCCTCCTCTCCGCGGAGCTATCGGGCGCGAACGGGTTCGAGCTCTGCGAGAAGATCAAGAACGACCCGATCGCGGCGAGCGTACCGGTGTTCGTGATGTCGAGCGCCTCGCCCGATGAGGGATTCGCCGACCAGCTGAGGAGCGGGCAGACCGCCGAGGACGTCCTCCGGCGACCCGTGGAGGTGGCGGCGCTGATCGCGCGCCTCGGGCAGAAGCGCTCCGGCTTCCCCGAGCAGGAGGTCCGCACCGGGGACGTCGAGGTCCTCGAGGACGCCGAGAACCTCGTCGAGGACGTGCCCGACGACGAGGTCGTGCACGACGTCGTCACCGTCGCGCCCGCCGCGCCCGCCGCGCCCGCCGCGCCCGCCGCGCCCCCCGCGGTCTCGGCGCCGCCGCCCTTCAGGATGCCGGACGTGCCTCCGGCGCGGCCCGGCTCGGCCCCGACCTTCCCGCCCGTCCTTCCCCGCGCGGGCTCTTCGCCGAGCCTCAAGCCGAACGCCGGCAAGGAGCTGCTCGAGCTCCGCGAGACCATCAACAAGCAGGAGCGGACCATCAGCGCGCTGCGCAGCGACCTCACGACGCGCAGCCAGTCGGTGGGCAAGGTCGAGGAGAAGCGCAAGGCGCTCGATGCGGAGCTCACCGAGCTGCGCAAGAAGCTCACCGCGGTGCAGAAGGAAGCTGCGACCGCACAGGAGCTCGTGGAGAGCGCACGCGCCGATCGCGAGCTCGCGGCGCGCCGCGGGGACGACGCCCTGCGCCGCTTCGAGCAGCGCAAGGCGGAGATCGAGCAGCTGAAGGAGGCGATGGGGCTCCACGCTGCCGAGAAATCGGTCGATGCCGCGCGGCACGCGCGCGATCTCGCGGCGTTGAAGGAGCGCTACGGGGAGGAGCGCTCCGCCGCCAACGCAGACATCGCCGAGCAGCTGGAGCACCAGGCCGACGTGGAGCGCGCGCTCGCGCACGAGCGGGCCGCGCGGGCCGCCGCGGAGGAAAGCCATGCCGCGGCGCTGGCCACGACGACGGAGGCGCTGGCCACCGCGATCGCCGCGCTCCAGCAGCAGGTGGCCGCGGCGCTCGCCGAGCGCGATGCCGACCACGAGACGGCGATCCAGCGGAACGATCTCGTCCATGCCGAGGAGCTCGCGCTCCGCGCGAACGCGCACGCGCACGCGCTCGACGAGCGTGACAACGAGCTCGAGGCCGATGCGCAAGCAACGGCCCAGGAGCTCGCGGTGGCGGCGCAGCGGCTCACCGCCGAGCGGGAATGGCGCGCCACGGACGCGCAGAGCTTCGCGCGCGACCTCGCGGCCGAGAAAGAGGCAAGAGAACGCGAGACCGCCGAGCTGAAGAAGGCTCACGCCGAGGAGCTGGCCTCGGTGGCGCGCGCCGCGGCTCAGGAGCTGAACGCCGCGGACGAGACCACGGCGCAGGAGCGCGCGCAGGCCGCGCAGGCGCTCACCGCAGCCACGCGCCGCGCGCAGGTGCTCGAGGTGGCGCTCGCCGACGAGCGCGATGCGCGCGCCGCGGAGGCCGCGGGCCACGCCCTCCAGCTCGACGCGCGCACGAAGGAGGAGCTGCAGGTGCTCGGCGAGCGCGACGACGCGCAGCGCGAGGCCCTCGCCGCCGCACTCGCTCAGCGCGATCAGCAGCACGCCGCAGCCCTCGGCGAACGCGACCAGCACGACGCCGCGGCGGCCGCGCAGCAGACCGAAGAGCACGCCGCGGCGACCGAGGCGATCCACGCGCTGGAGGTCGAGCGCGCCGCGGTCCAGAGCGCGGCGCTGACCGCACGTGATGCGGAGCAGGCGAAGCACGCCGAGACGCTCGCGCAGCTGCGCGCTGCCCACGCCGACGCGATCACGAAGCGCGACGAAGCGCTCGCGAGCGCGCAGCGGACGCACGCCGAGGCGCTCGCCACACGCGACCGCGCGCAGGCCGAGGCGCGCGCCCTGCACGAGCAGGCGATGGCCGAGCGGCAGCAGGAGGCCGCGCGCGACGTCGCCCAACGCGAGGCGAACCTCACGGCGCTCGAGGCCGAACACGCCCGTGCGCGGGCCGCCGCGACCGTGACCGCTGCCGAGACCCTCGCCGAACGGGACCGCACCCACGCCGATGCGCGGGCAGCCCTCGAGGGCGCGCTCGGCGAGCTGCGGAGCGCCAGCACGGCGGCCGCCGCCGAGCAGGCGGCGAAGATCACGGCGCTCGAGACCGAGCACGCACGCGTGCGCACGCAGGACGCCGCGTTCGCCGCCGAGGAGCTCGCGCAGCGCGATCGCGCGCAGGCGGAGGCCGCGAGCGCCGCTGCGCAGCGGCTCGCCGGGGCCCAGCAGCTCCACGCCGACGAGCGCACCGCCCTCCAGCAAGCCCACGCCGCGCAGCTCGAGGCCCGGCAGCGCGAGGCCGCCGCGGTGGCGTCGCAGCTGCTGGAGGCGTCGGAACGGGCGCTCGCGAACGCGCGCGAGGCGAGCGCCGCCGAGACCGCCGAGGCGACGACGCTCGCCGCCGGCCTGCGCGCGGATCTCGAGCGCGCGGTGGCGCGCGGCGACGACGCACTGCGGGCCGTCGAGCAGCTCGGAGCGGAGATCGCGCAGGCGCAGCTGGAGCTGGCGGAGGTGCGCGGCCTGCGCGCATCGGACGCGTCGCAGCAGGTACGCGAGCGAGCCGAACAGCAAGAGCAGCACGAGCGGCGGCTCGTCGAGACCGTCGCCGCGAGCGAGCGCGCCCACGCCGACGCCATTGCCGCGAGCGAGCGCGCTCACGCCGACGCCATCGCCGCGAGCGAGCGCACTCACGACCAGGAGATCGAGGATCGCAAGCGCGCACACGCCGACGAGTTCGCCGATCGCGCGCGCTCTTACCTCGAAGAGGTCGCGGAGCTCGAGCGCTCCTACGCGCCTGCCATCGCCGCCGAACGCGAGGGCCGCGCCGCCGATGCCGCCGCGCACGCCGAGGCCCTCGGCGAGAGCGAGCAGCTGCGCCTCGAAGGCGCGAAGGCCGCTGCGCGCCGCTTCGAGGACCTCGAGGCCGCGCTCGCCCAGGAGTTCGAGGCCCGGATGGCCGCCGGCGAGACGCACGCGCGCGAGCTCGTCGCCGAGAAGCAGCGCCTGACCGACGCGCTCGCCGAGCACGCCACCCGCGAGGCGGCGCTCGTCACCGATCGTGATCGTCGCGAGGCGGCGCTCGCTGCCGAGCACGACGCCCGCCTCGCCGCCGCCGCGACCGAGCGCGACCGCCGCGAGGCCGACGCCGCTGCGCTTGCCACAAAACGGCAGGAAGGAATCGAGCGACTCCTCGCCGCCGAGGTCGAAGCGCGCGCCGCCGATGCCGAGGCGCGCGCTGCCGACGCGCAGGCGCACGCCAACGAGATCGCGGCCCAGGAGCGTCAGCATGCGGAGGCGCTCGAGCTCCTCGAGCGCGAGCACACCGAGACGCTCGCCGATCAGGCGCAAGCCGCGCAGCGCGAGCTCGCGACCGAACGCGCGGCGAGCGCGAAGGGGCTCGCCGACCTCGAGGCCGCACACGCACAAACCACCGCCGAGCGCGACGCCGCCCACGCGCTAGAGCTCGCCGAGCGCGACGTCGCGTCGGCCGCCGAGCAGGCCGCGAGCAAGGAGCAGCTCGCAGGCGCGGTCGCCGAGCGGGAGCGGGCGCATGCCGAGGAGCTCACGGAGCTGGCCGCCTCGCACGCCGAGGACCTCGCCGAGGCCGACCGCGCGCTCACGGAGGCGAGGGCCTCGGCTGCCCAGCGGCTCGATGGCCTCGAGCGCACGATCTCCGAGGAGCGCGAGGCGCGCGCGACGGAGCGCGAGGCGAACGTCGCGCTCCTCGCCACGACGATCGCGCAGAGCGAGGAGGCCCATGCGGCCGCGTTCGACCGCGCGGAGGAGGCGCACGCCGCCGCGCTCCAGGCCGCCACGCTGGCGCTCGACGACCTCGCGCAGGCGCATGCCGCGGCGGACGCGGAGCGGACCGCCATCCACGTGCGCGAGATCGCCGATCGCGAGCGAACGCTGATCGAGGCGAACGCGTCGTCCGCGCAGCAGGTCGCGCTGTCCGACCGCGCGCTGACCGAGGAGCGTGCCTCTGCGGCGCAGCGCATCGACGGCCTCGAGCGTACGGCGAGCGAGGAGCGCGACGCACGAGCGGCCGAGCGCGAGGCTCATACCGCGCGCGTCGCCGAGCTCCAGGCCGCCCACGAGCAGGCCCAGGCAGGGGCGCGCGCGCAGCTCGAGCAGGCGCACGCCCAGGCTACGCAGCGGACGCTCGACGCGCACGCCGAAGCGCTCGCCGAAGCGCTCGCCGCGCGCGATCGCGATCACGCCGACGCCCTCGGACGTGCGAGCACGACCGCCGCCGAACAGCTCGACGCCGCAGAGCGCGCTGCCGCCGCGCCGCTCGCCGAGCGCGAGAGCGCACACGCGGCGGCGGTGGAGGAGCTCTCCCGCGCGCATGCCTCTGCCCTGCAGCAGAGCGAGCAGGCCCGGAGCACGAGCGAGGTCGAACGCACCGCCGCGCACGCCCGCGAGATCGCGGAGCGTGACCGCACGGCGACCGAGGCGACCGCGGCCGCGGCCGAGCGCATCGCGGCCCTCCAGACCGCGCTCGAGGCCGAGCGCCAGGCCCGCCTCGAAGAACGCGCGAGCGACGCCGCAGCCCTCGACGCCGAGCGCACGGAGCACGCCGCCGGCCTCGATCGAGGGGACCAGGCGCGCGCCGAGGCCCTCGAGGAGCAGGCCCAGGCGCACGTGCGGGCGCTCGCCATCCTGCGCGCGCAATACACCGAGGAGCTCGCGCTCCAGGGCCGCGCCCTGGGCGCGGTCGAGCAGCGCGCCGCAGCGAGCCAGGCCAGCGCCAGCGCCCGTCTCGACGATCTCGAGCTGGCGTTGACCAAGGAGATCGCCGCGCGCGCCGACGACGCGCGGCGCGCCGCCGACGAGGCTTCGCAGCTCCGCGCCGAGCGTGAAGCCGCGATCCGCGGCGTCGCCGAGGCCAAGCAAGCGCAGACCCAGGAGGCCGCGGTCCTCGTCGCGGCCCAAGCCGCGCTCGCCGACGCCGCGGCCAAGCAGCACGCCGACGAGCTCGCCGATCGCGATCGCACGAACGCCGAGGAGGTCGCGCTGATGGAGCGCGCCCACGCCGAAAGCCTCGCGAACCGCGACCGGATACTCGTTGCCGCCGAGCGCCGAGCAGCCGAGGCTCTGGGCAACACCGCGCAGCGCCTCGAGGCCACCGAGCGCGCGCTGGCCGGTGAGCGCGCCGCGCTGACCGAGAGCGTCGCCGCGCACGCCAAGAACCTCGCGCTCGCGAAGAAGCAGCGCGAGGACGTGCTCGCCGAACGGGACCGCGCGCACGCCGAGCTGACGGGCGAGCAGAACCTCATTCACGCCGAGGAGCTGGCCGCGGTGCGCTTCACGATGAAGGCGGTCGAGGACGAGCTCGCCGCGGAGCGCGCCGGTCGCACGTCGCAGCCGCCGGCGACCCGCGCGAGCCAGCTCCCGAAGGCGCTCGAGAACGGCGGCCGCGTGAAGGATCTCGAAGCCGAGCTCGCGCGCACGCGCGACGAGAGCAAGAAGGCGCTCGCGGCCGTGGAGCGCGCGCTCGAGGCCGCCGAGCGCGATGCCATCAAGGAGGAGCTCGCCCGCGACGCCGCGATCGGAGACCTCCAGATGCAGGTCCAGCGCGAGCGCGAGCTGCGCGTGAAGATCGAGAAGGACCACGAGCGAGCGGTCGAGGAGGCGCGGGACGCGGCGCTCCTGCAGGCGCTCGCCGATCTCAAGGCGAACCGCCGCAAGTAGATCGCGCCGCCGCGACGGCGACTCTACCGGCGGACCACCCGGGCGAGGGCGGCCTCGGTGGTATCTTCATCGCGCGCGTCGGCCAGGGCAAGCAGCGTCTCGCGGAGCTCGGGGGCTGCGCAGCCTTCGGCGGCGACGCGCACACGGGTGCGGAGCGACTCGTCCTCCATCCGCACGAGCGCGGCCGAGGCGCCGACCCGCGACTCGACGGTGGCGCGGGGGTCGGTCGCCACCTGCACGAGCATCTCGGCGGACACGGCGGCGACGCGATAGCGCGAGCCGCCGCCGCGCACCAGCGCGTCGAGGCCGGAGAGCCATTCGCCGTCGGTGCGGGTACCTCGCTCGACGAGCGCGGGGAGATCGACGCTGCCGTCCTGGAGGCGGCGCGATCCGAGGAACGCCTCGTTGACGTGACCGAGCAGCGCACGGCTCTCCGCGCCGCAATCCTCCTCGGTGTTGGGCAGCTCGACGGCGCGGAGGCGGAGCTTCTTTCCCGACCCGAGCGTGACCAGCGTGTCGGGCGTGCGAGGATCGCCGCGGCGCGGCAGGGCGCCGACCGTGGCGACGTCGCGGAAGGCGATGAACCGGTCGCGGAACAGCCAGCGAATCGTGAAGCCGTCCGCGCCCACGACCACCCGGCCGTGGACGAAGCCGATCAACCAGGCCACGAGCGTGGACCACATCGCGAGGCCAGGGAGCGCGAAGAGGAACACCTCGGGCTGGGCGAGCACCGTCCCGAGCTTGAGCAGCGCGAAGACTCCGAGGCACCCCAGGAAGCGCTTGCCGTACGACGCGATGAGCCGGAAGCGCGTCCGCCGCGCGCCCACCAGGTCGACCAGCACCTTCGCATCACGCATGGGCAGGCGCAGCACCAGCTTCTTCTGCTCACGTACCGCGAGCTCGACGATCGCGTCGTTGCGCCGGGTGACGATCTTCGCCTCGAGGATGTCCTCGGCGCGGATCTCCGGAGCGTCGTCGACGAACACGCCCGAGGCCGAGGCCCGGATGACGACCGCGCGCGCGCGCGGAAACGCGTTGCGCCACAGGAACAGCGGCGCGCAGACGCCGCCGAAGTACGCGAGCAGCCAGCCGAGAACGCCCGCTTCCCGGCTCAGCTGCGCGACAACGAGGCCGACCCCGAGCGTGATCAGGCTCACGATGACGGGAATCCAGTTCCGTCGCAGGACAAAGCCTCTCTCTTCGACGATCACGCTGCTATCAGGATAGCGATGAACTTCTCCGAGATCGCCTCGTTCGAGGTCTTTCACGATCTCTCGTGGCCGTGGATCACGTTCGACGCGGGCGGTCAACGCTTCGCGTTCGCGGCGACGAAGGACCGGATCGGCAGCCGCCGCCTCGATGGCGATGCAATCGCCGCGGGTCCGAGCTTCACGCTGCCCGCGGGCCTGCGCCTCGCCGACGTGCACGGCTTCTCGATCGCCTCGTCGGGCGCGCAGCTGGCGGTGGTCGGCGTCATCGACGGGGTGAGCCATCTCGTCGTGCTCGGCGAAAAGGGCGAGTCGCGGCGCACCCCGCTCGAGACGCTCACCGGCGCCGGCTTCACGGCGCGCGCCACCGCCTTCGACCGCAGCGGCGAGCGCCTCTGGATCTCCGCCGAGAGCGAGACCGAGACCGTCATCCTGCTCGTCGACGCTGCTTCGCACGAGCGCGTCGGCGCCGCGACGAGCGCGCACTTCCCTCCCCCGGCGACGCACGAGCTCTACCTCCACCTCCAGGACGACGCGATCCTGCTGCTCGCGGCCTGCGGCGAGGACGGGACGTTTGCGCGCGTCGCCGGCTGGTCGGGCGGCGGCGTCGAGACCATCGCCACGACGCTCGACGACGGCGGCATCCCCGCGGGCTTCGTCGGCTTCTCCGCGGACGGCGCGCGCGTCCACCTCGCCGAGGCCGACGAGCTGCGGACGCATTCGTGGCCGGGGCTCGCGGAGCTCTCCTCGATCGAGCTCGCCGACGACTTCATGTCGAGCTTCTCCGGCATCGTCCTCGGCGAGCGCATCCTCATCGACGGCGAGGACGCCGAGACCCACGAGGACGCCGCGATGCTCTTCGATCGCTCCGCGACCGTCGGCGCGCTCCTCCCCGAGCCCGTTCCCACGGGCATGTGGGCGGGGCGCCTCGGCAGCGACCTCCTCGTCACAGTCGAGTCCAAGGGCGAGCCGGCGCGCGGCCGCGTGCTGCGGATCGGCAGAGAATCCTCGTGACGATAGCGTGGAGCGTGAGCCGGATCCGGCGCGATCCAGCGACGCGCTGCAGCGCGCCGCGCAATGAGACGCTTTCGTCACCAGCGTGCTGGCGAAGCCGATGGTAGAAGGTCCCATGGGGCGAACCTTCGAGATCGTCGGCGGACTGTTCGCGGCGCTCGTCCTCGGCAGCGCGCTGGGCTGCGGCGGCGGCAAGCACGAGCCGGCGAAGGCGCCCGAGACGAACCCGTGGGCGGACTACAAGGGCACGTACGCGGGCGCGCCGGAGCCGGTGAAGCCGAAGCCCGGCGCGACCGACTCGAAGGGGATGGTCGGCTCGGTGACGAGCGAGTCGAAGACCGACGACGACGCCGCGGCGACCGCAGCTCAGACGAAGAAGTCCGCCGGCAAGAAGCGCCCGAAGGCGACCGCGAAGAAGACGCCGAAGGGCTGACCGCCGAAGAGATCATGCTCGACGGGGGCATGACTCGCGTGTGAAGTTGGGCGGCTCGTGCAGCCGATCATCGAAGTCGAGAACCTCACGAAGACGTACAAGAGCGGTTTCCAGGCGCTCAAGAACGTCAGCCTCGCGATCGAGCGCGGCGAGATCTTTGCGCTGCTGGGGCCGAACGGCGCAGGCAAGACGACGCTCATCGGCATCATCTGCGGAATCGTGAACGCCACGAGCGGCACCGTCCGCGCCGACGGTCACGACATCGTGAGCGACTACCGCGCGGCGCGGGCCAGCATCGGCCTCGTTCCGCAGGAGCTGTCGACCGACATGTTCGAGACGGTGCGTGCCACCGTGTCGTTCAGCCGGGGCCTGTTCGGCAAGGCCAAGAACCCGGCGCACATCGAGAAGGTGCTTCGGGATCTCTCGCTCTGGGACAAGCGAGACAGCAAGATCATGACGCTCTCGGGCGGCATGAAGCGGCGCGTGCTGATCGCCAAGGCGCTCTCCCACGAGCCACAGATCCTGTTCCTCGACGAGCCGACGGCGGGGGTCGACGTCGAGCTCCGCCGCGACATGTGGAAGATGGTCCGCTCGCTCCGGGAGACGGGCGTGACGATCATCCTGACCACGCACTACATCGAAGAGGCCGAGCAGATGGCCGACCGCATCGGCGTCATCAACAAGGGCGAGATCATCCTCGTCGAGAGGAAGGCCGCGCTGATGGAGAAGCTCGGCAAGAAGCAGCTGATCCTCCACCTGCAGGAGCCGCTCGCGCACCTGCCCGAGGGCCTCGCCGACCACGCGCTCGAGCTCGCGAACGAGGGCAACCAGCTGATCCTCACGTTCCACGCCGAGAAGGAGCGCACGAAGATCGCGTCGCTCCTCAAGGCCCTCGCGGAGCAGCACATCGACTTCAACGATCTCCAGACGCGCGAGAGCTCGCTCGAGGAGATCTTCGTCAACCTGGTGAAGGCCGACGCATGAACGTCCACGCGATCCGCGCCATCTACCTGTTCGAGATGGCGCGCACGTTCCGCACCCTCATGCAGAGCATCGCCGCGCCCGCCATCTCCACCGCGCTCTACTTCGTGGTGTTCGGCTCGGCCATCGGCTCGCGCATGACCGAGGTGGATGGCATCCGCTACGGCGCGTTCATCGTGCCCGGCCTCACCATGCTGTCGCTGCTCAACGAGAGCATCTCGAACGCGTCGTTCGGCATCTACATGCCGCGCTTCTCGGGGACCATCTACGAGGTGCTCTCCGCGCCCATCTCGTACCTGGAGATCGTGATCGGCTACGTCGGTGCTGCGGCCTCGAAGTCGGTGCTGCTCGGCTGCATCATCCTCGTGACCGCGCGCGTCTTCGTCAGCTACGAGGTCGCGCACCCGGTGTGGATGATCATCTTCCTGGTGCTCACGTCGGTGACGTTCAGCATGTTCGGCTTCATCATCGGCCTCTGGGCGGATGGCTTCGAGAAGCTCCAGCTCGTGCCGATGCTCATCGTCACGCCGCTCACGTTCCTGGGCGGCAGCTTCTACTCGCTGAAGATGCTCCCTCCGTTCTGGCAGAAGGTCACGCTGTTCAATCCGGTCGTCTACCTGATCAGCGCCTTTCGCTGGAGCTTCTACGACGTGTCGGACGTGAGCATCGAGGTCAGCGTGGGGATGACCGTCGTGTTCCTCTGCGTCTGCCTGGTCACGGTCCGCTGGATGCTGATGAGCGGGTGGCGTTTGAAGGCGTGATCCCGCCTACCTGGCGAAATTC
>JAYTHX010000451.1:0-9376 GCA_043732195.1 Polyangiaceae bacterium | reverse complement strand
AACGCGCAGCGGAAGCCCGCGCTGTTGTCGGGGAGCTGGGGGTTCTTGCTGCAGTCGGCGTCGACGCCGCCCTCGGGGACCGCGCCGTCCGTGCCGGGATCGACCTGGCCGTCGGTCTTGCCGCCGCCCGTATCGGTCTTGCCGCCGTCGACCGAGGGGATCGCCACGGGGTTACCGTTGTCGGTGCCGCAGGCCACCATGATGAGACCGGCGCCGACGATCGACGTCGCACCGACGAACAAAGCCACCCTACGGAAATGCTGCTGCATGCCGAGCTCCTTCAAGAAAGCACCGCCCAACGAAGGCCGAGAGGCGCGTATTCGCGGGAAGCCTCGGCTTCCGACACGGCCCTCCTAGCACGGCTCCCTTCAGGGCGCCGCCTCTTCCCGAGCCCCGCCGTCGAGACGCGTGTAGATGGGCGTGACGCCACGCCGGACGCGGTGGCCCGCCTCCCAGGTCACGATCCGGTGACTGGCCAGGGCCGCGAACGTCGCCAGGGTCAGCCCCGCGAAGATGTCGATGAGGTAGTGCCAGCGCAGGAACATCGTCGCGAGGATGATCTGCGAGCACGCGAAGGCGAGCAGCGGCCACGTGTAGCGGAAGGGCAGCGCCCGCCGATGCAGGTAAGAGAAGATCGCGAAGTACGTGGGGAGCGCCGTGTGCAGGCTCGGGAAGATGTCCTTCTGCGCGCCGCCGCCCTGCACCGTCGCCTGCACGAGGTGCCAGAAGGTGCCGCCCTCGAGCGGATGCGTGAAGTGGCTCGCGAGGTGGTGGTAGGGACCCCAGCCCGGCACGAGCATGTAGAGCACGTGGCCGATCACGACGACCAGGATGATCCCCAGCGAGAAGTGCGCGATCCGCGCGGTGTCCTTCGCGAGGAACATCATCGGCAACACGTGCAACGGCAGCAGCACGAAGTAGCCGAAGTAGAAGAACGCGAACCACTCGGTCGTGTAGGGCGTGACGAACCGATCCCACGCGAGCGCCGGCTCGACGCCGAAGAGGCGGAGATCGAGCGCGAGCAGGTTCGCGTCCAGCGAGTGCGGGCTGACCGCCGGCAGGATCCAGCGCAGCTGGAAGTACGAGAGGAACACCGGCAGGAAGACCGTGAGGCGATAGACCAGCGCGTTCGCGGGCGACCCCTGGCGGAGGATGCCGCCGCGCGTCAGGAAGAGGCCGATCACGAACCCGACGATGTCGGCGGTCACGAGGCGGATCGACGTCTCGCGTCCGGCGCCGTGCGCCATGAGCACTGCGATCGCGAGCACCGTCAGGTAGCCCGCGACGACCAGATCCTGCGCCGCCAGGTTCTTCCCGAGGCGCGCGAGGAACGTACGCGGCTCGGCGTCCTGCGCGCGATCGACGTCACGCGCGACATCCCGCGCGAGGCGCTCGCGCGGGCCGTTCCTGGGGATGGGCTGATGCATGCTCAGCCCCTCCTCTTTTGCACGTTTTCGTGAAATTGGCAGGTCGTCCGCTCCAAAAAACGACGTTCGAGACCGGATGCCGCTGCGAACGCGCCTTCGCAGCCTGCGCTCAATATTCGTTCTGGGCGCGCACGCGCACGGTTCCCGGACCGGGCGCGAGCTTGGCGCAACACGCGAGACGGAAGCGGGGCGGCTTCGACTCGATGGCCTCGAGGACGTCCAGCTCCTCGTCCTCGGGCGGGAGGAGCGTATCGGGGCCCTCGAGGACCTCGATGTGGCACGTCGCGCAGCTCGCGCTGCGGCACGAGAAAGGGATGGGCGCTTCGTGATCGTCGCAGAGGTCGGCGAGGGCTCCGCCGTCGGGCGCCTCGACGGTCTTCTTGATCGCGCCGTCGCTCGACTCGAACGTCACGGTGGGCATTGGGCGGTGTCTAGTCGCCTTGCCCCGAGCTGCCAACAACGTTCGTCTTCCGGGACGCTCAGACGCGACGGAGGAGCAGCGCATGCTCGGCCCGCGGCTCGTCCTCGAAGGCGGCCACGGTCGGGCCGTGGAAATGCGGTCGCGCTTGCGAGGCGCGCGCGATGGGCTGAAAGGAGCGAATGTGCGCGGCGGTGTCGGCGACGATCACGTCGGCGCGCAGCGCCTGCGGGGCCTCGCCGCGCGGCCCCCGCGGGGTCGCCGAGTCGGCGATGAGCAGCACGACCGACGCGCCCTTCCTCGTCACCCGTGCGAGCGCAGCGAAGAGCTTGGCGAGCTCGCGCTCCCACGCCGCGCGCGATTCGTCCGGCGTGAGGCGCTCGTAGCGACGACGCGCGCCGATCTCGCCCTGCTCGAGCCGCCGCGTGTCGAGGCCGAGCCAGCGCATACGCAGCTCGTGATGCGCGATGTAGTCGTAGGTCGCGACGTACGGCGGCGACGTCACCACCGTGTCGACCGAAGCCTCGTCGATCTTGCGGAGCTCGCTCGCGTCGTCGATGAGCACGCGCGAGCGCGGGAACGGCCTGGGCAGCAGCTCCGCGAACGCCGTGAAGCGCTGCACGAGCTCCTCTGTCTTCCGCACGAAGAGGCGGGCCGGGTAGCCGGCGCTCACGCGCTTCTCGAGCGGCTCGTCCGACGTGTCGCCGCGCTTGGCGCTCAGCTTCACGAGGATCGAGGAGAACACGAGCTGGAGATCCGGACGCGCCTCGGGCGGTGCCTTCTCGATGCCGGCGCGGAGGCCGTCCATCTCGAGCAGCACGTGCGGGGTGAAGATCGAGACGTCCTCCTGGGGCAGCCGGCGCGTCGCGCCCTGCTTCGCCTTGCGGCGTGCATCGGCGAACGCCGCGACCTCCTGCGCGGCCGCGACCAAGGCGGCGAGCGCCTCGGGCTTTCGCGGGTGGGTCTTGGCGCGCGCGAGCATCACCGCGAGCGGATTGAGATCGCTGCCCAGCGCGTTGCGGCCCGCGAGCATCGCCTCGATGAGCACCGTGCCCGAGCCGCAGAAGGGGTCGAGCACGAGGCCGTTCGCTGGCGCGAACGCCTCGACGAGTCGCCGCGCCGTCACCGGATGGGCGCGCGCCGGATACGCGTGGAAGCCGTGGACGTGAGCGCGATCGGGTGCGTCGGCCTCGGCGGTGGGGGCGACGTCGACGGCGTGTGCGAGCAGCTCGCTCGCGCGCTCGTCACCGCCGCGATCGATGTCGCCGCCCACGTTCGTGAGCGAGCGGCGGCGCTTGACGGGCTCGGTCATCGCTTGCTCCGGCGCGGGAAGGGATCGCTCAACACCGCGTGCTCCTCGGCCTGCTCCTCGATTCGTCCCGAGGCTGCCGCCTCGGCCTCCTCGAGGGCGCGGAACTGGTCCTCGGAGCGCGACGTGTCGATGCGGACGCGGCTCGCTGCGCCGGGGCCGCTCGCGCCGCCGCCGCCGATGCTGTAGCGGACCTCCGCGTCGTCATCGACGTCGATGCGGGTGCCGTCCTGCACCGCGAGCTTCGTGAGGAGCGCCTCGGCGCGCACGGGATCGATCTTGAGGCGCGCCGCGAGCTCCGCCACCGTGACGCCCTGCTTGGTGCTCTTCGCGACGTCCTCGGCGGCGGCCAGCCACGCGCGGTCGAGCGCCTCCGCCGCGTCGGCCCGGGAGGTCTTCGAGCGGTTGCGCGCGCGCATCGCGAGGAGCATCGGCGTCACCGCGAAGGCGAGGAAGAACAGCTTCCACGCAAGCGCCGCGGGCCACGCCGCGAGCGCGACGAGCGTGAAGAACGCGGCCATGAGCCCGAAGGCCCACACCGAGGCGCGCGCCTTCTTCGACCGGATCTCGGACGCGCGCGCCTCGCGCAGCGGGCTGGTCGCGGCCTCGCCGCCGAGCCCGTGCGGCATGCGCGGGCCGCCGCACACGCCGCAGACCCAGTGCAGCTTCGGTCCGCTGCCCTTCGGCTCGACGCGCGCGATGGCCCCGCAGTGCGGGCACGCGTTTGCCGCGCCGCCCGTGAAGCCGCACGAGGAGCACACGCCGTCGACGACGGTCGCGCGTCCACACGCCGAGCAGCTGGACGGAGGAGGGCTCACCACGGAGCCCGCAAACTACTCGATCGGCCCTCGAATGCGAGCGTTCGCAGGCAGCGCCGCCCTGCAAAGCGTAGGCGCGCTCTTCGGTGCAAAGCGCCGGTCGCCGAAGGCGATGCGCGCCGGCCAGGTCGCATCCTGGGGAGGCTCGCGAAGCGAGGGGCGAAGCCCCACCTGACTAGGGCTTGACGACGGACGTGCCGGGGGGCGGGACGAACTTGAAGCGCTCGGCCGGGACCGCCTCGTTGACCTTCGGGTTCTCGAAATCGAAGCGGTTGCGGTTGCCCTGGCCGTCGACGATGAGGACGCGGCGGACCTGCGAGGTCGGCGTGTCGATGTAAAAGAGGACCTTCTGGTACGCGGGCGACGGGGTCTTGGGCGTGCCCACGAGCACCTGGCCGCCGGCGAAGTTCATCGCCGCGCCCTCGTAGAGCTCGAACGAGAACGTGTCGCTCAGCTTGCCGCCGCCGACGAGGAACGAGAGCGCCGCGGGGTACTGCGACTTGTCGACGTTCTGCTCGAACATCTGCTTGTTCGCCGCCTCGTAGACCTTGAGGACCGCGCCGTCGGAGACGACCCGGTTGTCCTTGGGCTCCGAGTACTCCCAGTGCATCTTGCCGGGCTTCGCGAAGGTGACCTTGCCCTTGGACTGCTTCTTCACGTTGTGCGACTTGACGAAGAACTCCTGGGTGAAGTCGCTCGTGAAGGACGTGGTCTTGTCGTAGAAGGTCTGCACCTTGCCGAGCACGAGCTGCGCCTGCGCGGCGGGGAGCGCGGTGGCAGCGGCCTGGGCCGGCGCATCGGAGGCGATCATCGGGACGCAGAGCGCGAGGAGACCTGCGAAGACCAGGGAGGGTAGGCGACGGGAAATCATGGGGCTCCTCTCATAGACGTACAACAGCGGTCCAATATTGCCGCCCCAGCTCGGCCGCAAGCTTTCCAGGCCGATTCACCGGTCCGACGTGGCCCGGCTGATGGGCATGCGGCTGCCCGGCAGCGCCCGGCCCTGGAGGTGCGTCACGGCGATGGCCAAGGCGTCCGCGGCGTCCGAAGGCGGGGAGGCGGCAAGCCCGAGCATGATGCGGATCATGTGTGCGACCTGCGATTTGTCGGCGCGGCCCGCGCCCGTGACCGTCAGCTTGACCCGCGCCGGCGGATACTCGAACACCGCGAGGCCCGCGCGCGCGCAGACGAGCAGCCCGACCCCTCGCGCGTGACCGAGCTTGCCCGCGGACGACGCGTTCTTCGCGAAGAACATCGACTCGATGCTCGCCTCGCTGGGCGAGAAGCGCACGAGCACGTCGGCGAGCGCGCTCTCGATGGCCACGAGGCGCTCGCCGAGCGGCCCCTCGTCGGCCACGCTGACCACGCCGTGCGCGACGTGCGTGAGCCGCGTGCCGAGCCGCCGGACCACGCCCCACCCGAAGTGGCGCGTGCCAGGGTCGAGGCCCAGCACGATGACGCCTTCGTTCACGAGAGCTTCGCGAGCTCCTCGTCGGAGATGTCGAAGTCGGCGTAGACGTGCGCGACGTCCTCGTGGTCGTCGAGGATCTCGACGAGGTTCAGGAGCAGCTCGGCGTCACGACCCGAGACGAGCTTCTTGTTCTTCGGCACGAACCCGATGCTCGACTCCTTGACCGTGATCTTTGCCGCCTCGAGCGCGTCGAGCACGGGCTGGAGCTTCTCGGGCGGGGCGGTGATCGACCACGTGTCGCCGACGTCCGCGTAGTCCTCGGCGCCGCTGCCCACGGCGATCTCCATGAGCTGGTCCTCGGTCGCGGCGGCCTTCTCCAGGCCGATGAGGCCCTTGCGATCGAAGGCCCACAGCGCGACGCCGGCGCCGCCGAGGTTCGCGTTGTTCTTCTCGAAGATCTTCCGGAGCTCGGCGACCGTGCGGTTCCGGTTGTCGGTCGCGCCCTCCACCAGGAGCAGCGTGCCCTGCGGGCCGGTGCCCTCGTACACGACGTCCTCGAAGCTCGTGCCCTCCATCTCACCGGCGCCGCGCTTGACGGCGTTCTTGATGGTGTCGCCGGGCATCGACTCGCCCTTCGCGATGGAGATGGCGGTGCGGAGGCGAGGGTTGTTCGCCGGGTCGCTGCCGCCCATGCGCGCAGCGACGGTGAGCTCCTTGATCAGCTTCGTGAAGAGCTTCCCGCGCTTGGCGTCAGTGGCGCCCTTCTTGTGCTTGATTGTCGCCCATTTGGAGTGCCCGCTCATCGCCGTTCACCGTAGTTAATGGCTGCTCTGGCGGCAAGCCGGGAAAACCTAGGGCGTCGGGGGCTTGACCCGCGTGCTGGCGCGGAAGGCGTCGTCGGTGCGGTGAATCTCGGTGACGAACGCGTCGTACTTGTCGCGCGGGATGGTGCCGGTCGACACCTCGAGCGCGAAGTCCTCCTCGATGGTGCTCCCCGCCACGGAGATCTTCCGGGCGGCGTCGAGGAGCGGGCCCTTGCCCTCGAACGGCCCGGGGAGGCGCGCGATCGCCGCCTTGGGGGGCAGCTCGACGCGCCGGCGCATGTGGTACTGCGTCGCGTGGCTGATGGCGAACGCGCTCTCGCGTGCGCCCTGGCTCGCGTACGTGGCGCTGAGCGTCGTCGTGTAGGGACGCGGGAAGACGTAGTGGATGGGATCGACGCCGGGCAGCACCCACGTGCGGGAGCCAGGCTTCGTTCCTTCGAGCTGCGCGTACGCGGGCGCGGTGAGCTCGGCGCGGATCGCGACCTGCCAGCTGCCCTCGGTCGAGGACAGCTCCACCTTTTCGACGGTGGCGAAGGGGACCCACGCGAGCGCGATCCCGCGGAGCGCGCGCTGGCGTTCGTTGCCCACGAGGCGGACCAGCGCTTCGGCGAGATCCTGAGCGGAGCGGCCGCGGAGGAGCACGGTGAGCACGCCCTTCGCGTTGCCCTGATCGTCGACGACGAGGCGCTCGTCGATCTCGTCGCGCTCGCCTTCGTTGCCGATGGTGGGAAGCGGCGAGATGCGTCCGTCGGCGCGGAGGGCGGCGCGGCCGCGGAGCTCGGGGGAGATGCGGCCGGCGGGCAGGGGAGGCCCGGGCACGTCGGCGTCGATCCAGATGTCCTCGTTGACGGCTGGGTCCCTCGCCGAGGGCACGTGCGCGATGGCGAGCGGATGCATGAAGCGCCCGAAGTGCGGGGGGAAGTCGGGGCTGTCGGAGAACGGATCGATCTCCGCGACCACGATGTCGGTGTGGACGCCGAGCTCGCGCAGCGCGCGGACGATGAGCCAGGTGCGGCTGCCCTCGTGCGTCGCGAGCACGGTGCGCGCGGTGATCGACTGCGCGCCGCCGCGTCCGAGATCCATGTCGGCGAGCACGATGCCGGAGGCCTCCTTGACCGCCTGTCCGGAGGCGGCGACCACCTTCTCGACGAGCACGCGCGAGGGACCGCAGCGCGCGTTCTCGCACCTGTCGATCTCGGTCGCCCACGCGGTGACCTCGGGGCTGTCGCCGTCGAGTGAGGCGAGCGTCTCGCGGAGGCCGTGCGCGACGTCGTCCCACGTGGTGGTGGAGAAGCTGACGCCAACGTTGCGATCCATCTTCGGCACGCCCCACTCGACGCGGCGCACCGGACGGTCCTTCACCTGCCACACGAGCACGCGCTTGCCTTGCTCGACGTGCTCCGCCGCCTTGCCGAGCATCGGGTGGGCCCAGAGCGAGCCCCGCAGGCCCTGCGGGATCCGCAGCTCGATGCGGGCGTCGCGCACGGCGGTGCGCTCGGGAAGGAGATCCGGCGTGTCCACGCCGATGTTGTTCATCTCACCGGGGATGCCCCAGCCTTCGTAGATGGCCTCGACGGCGTCGCCCGCCTCGAGCTGCGAGAGGTCTGCGTGCGACTGCGCTGCGCGCGGGGTGGCGTCGGGCAGGAGGATGCGGCCGTCCTTCTTGAAGATGCGGCGACGGAGGATGCGCACCGTGTCGCGCCCGTAGAGGAGCGGCGCGTTCGCCTGCGCGTTCGCCTCGACGTCGGTGGTGCCCATGACGCGGCGCACGTCGAGCATCACGAAGTGCATGAGGCCGGAGGGCTCGATGTCGTAGCGCTCCTGGTGCGCGAGGACCGCGGTGGCGGCGTTCGCGACGAGCGGGCCCGCCTTGTCGTCGCTCGTCACGCGCTCCGCGACGCCCTCGAAGAGCGCGAGCGGATCGTCACCGGCCGCGCGGAGGAGGCCGGGAATCGAGATGGGCGAGTCGCGCGCGACCGTGGCCTGGCGGAGCAGCTCGGGCAGCGCGGCCTTGCCCTTCACGGCGTAGAGCGTCGAGAGCTGACGATCGCCGGGGTTCATCGCCTCCATGATCTTTGCGGCGCGCGCGAGATCCCCGACCTCGAGGGCGCTGCGGGTCGAGAGGGAGAGATACAGCTGCGGCGTCCCGGCGAGCGCGCGCAGGCGCTCGAGCTCCTTCTCCGCGCCGTCACGATCGCCGACCGAGGTGCGCGCGTTGTGGCAGGCGAGGCTCGTGCGATCGGTCGGGGCCTTGTCGTCGCAATCGAACGCGAGGTTCTCGCGGCCCGTGCGCTCGAATGCGTTGCGCTCGACGCCCCGCACCAGCGTGGCGCCGCCGAGCGCGCTCTTCGTGCGCTCGTAGGCGGCGCGCGCGCGGTCGTAAAGGTGCTCGCTGCCCGAGGTCGAGGCGTCGTACGCGTCGAGGAGCCCGGGGACGGACGCTTGCTTCTTCGCGCGGGTCTTGTCGAGATCGTTGAGGGACTCGATGTTGGCCTCGGCGCGGCCGACGCGCGCGCCGGCGAGCGCGGCGTGCTCGACCGCAGCCTCCCACGACGTGGGCCAGGCCTCGAGCACGCGCTCATAGGCGGTGCGGGCGCGCTCGCTGCTCTTCACGGCGGGGAGATCGCGCGCGAGGCGCGTGGCGCGGGCGTACGCGAGGAGGAGCTCGGGCGGCGTGTCGGTGCGGGCGATCTGCGGAAACAGCAGGTTCTCCGCGGTGCGGCTCTCGCGCGCCGCGAGCGCGCCGAGCGCGACGGCGAGGCGCTCCTCGTCGGTCTTCGGAGGGGGCGTCGTCTGGGGGAGCGTGCGCTTCACCGAGACGTTGGCGCGCTGGCCGGCGCTCGGAGCGCGGGCGCGCAGCGGCTTGCCGGCGCCGTCCCAGGCGCCGAGCTCGACGCTCTCGAAGTCCTGGTTCATCCCCACGCGCGCCACGATGCGGAGCGTTCCAGGGCGATCGACCTCGAGCTGCGCGAAGCGCGAGACGAACGCAGCGCCGAGCGCATGCGGACGCTCGATGGCGAGCTGCCCGCCCGCGCGCACCGTGGCGGCGCTGCTCGAGCGCAGACCGAGGCCGATCCAGCCCGCCTTCGGGACCTCGACGTCGACCACGACGTCGCGCACGCCGAGCACGTTCGACTGGGCGTAGAGCGGAATGGTGCAGCCGAGCGCC
>JAYTHX010000450.1:0-25070 GCA_043732195.1 Polyangiaceae bacterium | reverse complement strand
TCGTTCGTCGGCGGGGATTCCCAGCTCCGCGGCTATCCGAGCCGGTACCTCGTGGGCAAGGACTTTCTCACCTCGAACATCGAGTTTCGTTCGCGCTCGATCGCGCTCGGCTCGGTGCTGCTCGGCGCCGTCGCGTTCTACGACGTGGGCGACGCCTTCAGCGGCTTCGACCACCTCTCACCGAAGCAGGCGGTCGGCGGCGGGCTCCGTATCGTGTTCCCGCAGATCGAGCGGGCGGTGCTGCGGCTCGACGTGGGTGTCCCCATCGTCAGCGGCGTGCGTCCGGCCGACGTGCCGCCGGTCTCCTTCTTCGTCGCCTTCCACCAGGCGCTCACGTTGCCCTCCCCGGGCGCGGGCCTCGGCCCCTGAACCAAGCGAGTCACGGCATGAACCATTCGAATGAACGCGCCCGGATCGAGTCCGGGGCGCTGCTCGGTACGGCCCTCACCTTCGTGGTGTTCTTTGCCCTCGCGGCGCGTGCCTACGCGGGAGGCACGCACTTCGATCACGCCGCCGTCGGCCACGATTTCTGGCGGAACACGCTGTGCGACGTCGCGCGCACCGTGGCCATCAACGACCAGCCGAACGGCTGCGCGTGCTGGCTCGCGCGCGTGGCGATGATCACGCTGGCGGCCGGGATCGGCGTGCTGTTCGTGGCGCTTCCGCGGCTCTTTCCCTCGCTGCCGCGCCTCGGGCGGCTCGTGCGCGCGCTCGGGATCGCCACCGTGCCGTGCGCCATCGCGGTGGTGCTGCTCCCCACCGATCGCTTCGGACGGCTGCACGGGCTCGCCATCGTGCTCGCCGGCACGCTCGGCCTGGCCACCGTGATCCTGGCGCTGAAGGGGCTGTTTTCCGATGCGCGCGCGCCGCGCTACGTCGCCTCGCTGGGCGTGATCACGATGTCGGTCGCGGCGGTCGACTTCGTGCTCTACGTGGCCGAGCTCGCGAGCCAGGGCCCGGCGCAGCTCGCGGTGCCGGTGCTGGAGCGCCTCGCCACCATCCTGCTGCTCGTGTGGATGGTCGCCGTCTGCGCCGCGTGCAGGGGGCTGCGCGGCCGACTGTGCAGCGATCTGCACGCCATTCGCCGGTGATCCGGCCCATCTGCACGAATTCTCGTCGGGCATGCACGCTGCACTACGCGGCGGCATGAAGCGCCTCTCCGCCGCCGTCCTCGCGACCGCCTCCTTTCTCTTTGCCGCCGCTGCCCATGCCGATGAAGCGGAGACGCCGAGGCCGCCGCCGACCTACCACCCGAACGGCGACCTCTTTCCCACGCCGCTCCGCCTCTCGGTGTCCGCGGCGACCGGGCTCCCGTTCTTCGGGATCGCCGAGGTCGGCGTGGGCGTGACGAACGGCTTCGCCATCGGCGTGGTCGGAGGCATCACGCCGAGCGTGCTCACCGCGGGCATCCGCCCGCGCTTCCGCGTGCGCGCCACCGAGCGCGTCGCGTTCATGGTGAACATGCCGATGCTCTGGTACCCCAAGGCGAGCGCGCCGGGCCCGGGCAACATCGGCAACAGCAGCTGGCTGCTCACGCGTCCCGAGCTGATGCTCGACGGGACCGTCACCGATCGCCTGCACGTCGCGGGCGGCATGGGCATCATCGCCGCAGCCTCCATCGAGGCGCTCGACAACAAGCTCCAGGGCAAGGCGTTCGCGGTGCCCGCGTACAGCGGCGCGACCGAGACCAAGAAGGGCTTCGCGGGCGGCGTATGGAACACGCTGGCCTTTCACTCGAGCTACGCGCTGTCCCCGCGGAGCCACCTCTTCGCCGAGGGCTCGCTCGTGCTGGCCGGCGTGGTGCCTGCCGACAACGTCGGCGGCCCGCCCATCGTGGTGAACGTCGGCGTCCAGCACACCTTCTGAAAGGAGAGAGCCATGCGCACCTCGATCATTTTCCTCGGTTCTCTCTTCCTCGCCGGTTGCATGTGGGAGACGGCCTTGCCTGACGACGCGGCCGCGATCCCGATCGAGCGCGACCGCGAGCTGCTCGTCACCGACGACGCGGTCCTCGCCTCGCTCTCGCGGAACGAAGCCGGCGACCCGCTCTCCTTCGCCCACGCGATCGCGCGCGTGCCGCTGCGAGACGGCGCGCTGCTCGCCTGGATGCGCGACTGGTCGCGCCGCCTGCGCGACGACGGCGACCCCGCACGCGCCGCCGCGCTCGAGGAGCGCGTGACCTGTCCGTGGCTGCGCCGCGCGCCCGAGAACCGCTGCTCGGCGTCGTGCGGGAGCTGCGCGACGACGACGCTGCGCCCGGCCGACGCGCCGTTCCGTCTGATCGCGGTCGTCAACCGCACCGACCTCTCGGTGATGCCCGATCGCGCGGCGGAGGGCGGGGAAGGCCGCCTCGTCTACGCCCTGACCGACGGCGCAGCCGACGACGCGACCGCGCCCACGCTGCCCTTCACCCTCGCGCTCGAATACGCGCAGCAGGGCGCGGCGATCGACTGGGCAAAACGCTGGCACGCGCTGGGCAGCGCGAGCGAGGCCGCGTTCCCGGGCGCGCTCGCGGCAGTCGCCGGCGGCTTCGTCGACACGGGGAGCCTCGCGCAGCTGCGCAGCGGCGATGCGCTCACCGGTCCGCTCGTGCTCCACGAGTTCCACCTCGCGGGCGGCGCGCTCACTGCCGCAACGGTCCGCAACACGCCGCGCTGGGCGAGCGTCTCCGAGCCCGAGCTGCGCGCCTACGCGGAGCAGCAGTCGGCCGCGATCGAGGAGGGGACGCACGTGCTGCCCGAGGCTTGGCGCGCGGCGTCCTCGGCGCTGCACGAGGAGCCGCCGGCCTACGTCGCCTCGCTCACGAGCCACGAGGCGCTGGTGCGCGGCACCTGCGGCGGCTGCCATGCGAGCGCGGCGACGGGCTTCCAGATCGACCCGCGCGCCAGCGGCCAGCAGAAGCTGTCGCGCTTCCTCGTCGACCCCGCCAAGGATCTGGACGAAGCGGGCCGCCGCACCCGGTGGCTCCAGCTCACCCTCGTCCGCCAGTGACGCTGGTGTTCCGCCGCTGGCTTGAGTATCGCTCGCCACGTGACTGGGCCCTCGGTACGCATCGTCGCCATCAACGACGTCTATTCGCTGGAGAACCTCCCTCGGCTGAAGACGCTCGTGGAGCACCACCGCACGACCGCCCCGGCAGACCTCTTGCTCGTGACGCTCGCGGGGGATTTCGTCGCTCCGAGCATCCTCTCGAGCCTCGATTTCGGGCGCGCCATGGTGGAATGCATGAAGATGGTGGGGGTCACGCACGCCATCTTCGGCAACCACGAGGACGACATCCCGGTCGAGGCGCTCCGCAGCCGCATCGCCGAGCTCGGCGCGACGTTCCTCTCCACGAACGTCACCTTCGATCCCCCGCTGCCGGCGAGCCAGGTCCTGGAGGTCGGGCGCGTGCGGATCGGGCTGGTGGGCGTGGTGATGACCGACGAGGCGACCTACCGCCGCCCGCCATTCGGCGGCGGGCAGCTGCGCAACGCGAACGAGGCGGCGCGCACCGAGGCCGCGCGTCTCCTGCGCGAGGAGCGGTGCACGGTGGTGATCCCGATCACGCACCAGACGCACCAGGAAGACGTGCAGCTCGCGCACGAGCAGCGCGACCCGATCTTCCCGGTGATCATCGGCGGCCACGAGCACGTCGTGCTGCTCGAGCAGGTCGAGGGCACGTGGATCGAGAAGGCGGGCGCCGATGCGTTCCACGCCGCGATCGTCGACCTCGCGTGGCCCGCCGTCGCTCCGGCCAGCGGCCCCGATCTGCCTGTGGTGCGCGTGCTCATGGATGACGTGGCGTCCTACGAGGAGGACGCCGAGCTGCGCGCGCGGGTGGACCAGCATCTCGGCGCCGTGCGGGACCTCGAGGAGGCCTCGCTGCGATCCATCCCGCCCGGGGAGACGGTGTCGTCGGTCGGCACCCGCCGGCAGCAGACATCGATGGGCACGCTCGTCTGCACCGCGGTGCGCGAGGCGCTCGGCGCCGACGGCTGCGTGATCAACGGCGGCGGCATCCGAGGATCGCACGAGTACCGCGACCTTCTGACCTACGCCGACCTCAAGACCGAGGTCCCGTTCGACAACGAGGTGGTCGTCGCCTCCTTGCCGGGGCGGGTGCTGCGCGATGCCATCGCGGCGTCGCGTGCGATGGCGCCGGCGGAGTCTGGAAGCTTCCTCCAGGTCGACGACGGCATGGTCGTCGACGAGCACGGCGTCGTGGTCAGCATCGGCGGCGCGCCGCTCGACCTCGATCACGCGTACGCCATCGCGCTCGTCCGCAACCTTCTCTCCGGGCTCGATCGCATCGTGCCGCTCGTGCAGTGGGCCAGCGAGCACCCGGAGCGCGTGCCGCCCGTGGGCTCCGGCCGGGAGACGAAGCAGATCATCCTCGAGTGCTTCTCGCTGTTGATCTGGCGCGCGCTCGGCGGGTTCGATGCCGTCGACACCGACAACGACGGCGTCGTCACCGAGGCCGACGTCTTCGCCGCCATGGGCGACCGACCGGGCCGCTCGCACATCACCGCGAAGCTCATCGTCGCCGCGCTCGACAAGAACAACGATCAAGCGATCTCGCGCGAGGAGGGCCGCGGCCCGCCCGCGCGGGCGAAGCTGCACCAACCCTGACAGGACACTGTCAGGGTTCGGGACTAGGCTCGACCCTCGTGGGCGACGTCGAGGAGGAGTGGCTCTGGGGCTGGGACGCCACTCCCGGCATCGTCTCGGTCTGGGCCGAGCCCGACGGGCGCGCGTGGGTCTGGCGGCGCGTGGCCGCGAGCTCGTGCGCGACGACGTGCGGTTTCGGCCCTGGGTGCTCCTCGCCTCGCTCGACGATCTGCAGCACCTCGGAGATCGGCTGATCGCCGAGCAGCCCGGGCGCTCCGCGCGCGGCGTGGTGACCTACCGCGAGCTGACCGGGCCCGGCACGCTGCGGTGGGTGGTGCGTGCGGATGATGGTCGCGCGCTGCTCTCCGCCGTCTTCCGCGGCGCGTCGCGGCGCGCAGAGTGGCGGATCGAGCACGCTCGCGACATGGACGCGGGCTCGATCCTCGCGCTGCCGCCGGACGAGCAGTACCTCGTCGCCTCGGGGCGCACGTACTTCCGCGATCTCGCGTGGAGCGATCTGCGCCGCGTGCAGCTGGACCTCGAGACGACCGGGCTCGACTGGCAGCGCGACCGCAGCTTCCTGGTCGCGCTCCGCGCCGCCGACGGCAACACGGAGACGCTCGAGGCCGAGGGATCCAGCGACGACGCGGAGGCCGATCTCCTCGCCCGCCTCGCGCAGCGCGTGCGCGAGCTTACGGCGAGGGTCCGATCGTGCTGCGCGGCGTGGCGTTCCGGTCGAGCCGCGCGGAGCCGTTCGGCGAGGCGTTTCTGCGTCAGGCGCTCGAGCAGCTGCTCACGGGCAACGTCTTCGGCGTGCGCGGCCTCTACCTCGACGCCGTCACGGCGCTGCGTGCGCGCGCCGTGCGCACGCTCGACGTGACGGCCCGCGTGCGCCTCACGAAGACGCCAGACCAGTACCTCTCGACCCGCGAGCAGCGCCGCGAGCTGGCCTACGAGGCGGTCCTTGCGAGCGGCCGCGCGAGCTGGAAGGTCGGCGAGCGCCTGCGGGTCTACCGCGCGACGGGCAAGCGCGCCGCGCTGCTCCCCGATCCCGAGGAGGAGGACGAGAGCGCGGGCCTCGATCCGCGCGACTACGACATCGAGCACTACGTGCGCGTGCTGAGCGAGACCTTCGGCGCGCGCCTCCAGCGGGCGCTCCACCCCGAGGACTTCGCCGCGATCTTCGCCGACCCGGGCCAGCTCACGCTCTTCCCGAAGCGCCTCGCCGAGGCGCGGCCCATCCGCACCATCCTCGCGCGCGAGGCATAGCCTGCTCGAAGGGGACGCGCCGCTCACGCCGCAGGACAGGACGGAGGCCCGCGAGCTCATCGAGGTGATGGAGCCTCTCACCGGAAAGCTCCTCGTGGCCGTGAGCGAGGCCGGCGCCGAGGTGTCCATCGACGACGAGACGCAGGGCGTGAGCCCGCCCGCGCCACGCTCGTCGACATCGGGCACCCGCAAGGTCCGCGTTCGCCACCGTCACCCCGGACGGCCGGGTGCTGGGCAACGGCACGTACGACGGCGTGATGCCGAGCGGCGGCCCCGCGCTGCGGGCCGTTGTAGCCGCCGTTCGAGCGAGAGCATCTCCTTCGGTCGCTGACGACGGCGCACGACAAAAAGGCGCTACGCTGCCGCCGTGACGGTCCGGCGTGTCGACAGAATAGTGCTCGCGGTCGCGCTCGTCGCGCTCGCGTACCTCTTCTTCCTGCAGACGATGCTCGCGAGCCGCGTCATCGACGGCACGCGCTACTTCTGGCTCGATGACGACATGATGATCTCGATGCGCTACGGCCGGAACCTGGCCGAAGGGCACGGGCTGGCGTGGAATCCCGGCGACCGCGTCGAGGGCTACACGAACTTCCTGTGGACGATCGTGATGGCGGGCGTCCACCTCACGGGGGTCTCGGATGCGCACGCGGCGGCGCTCGTGCGCGTCGTCAACTACGTGCTGCTGGGCGGATGCTTCGGCCTCAGCCTCCAGCTGCTCCGCATCTTCGCGCCGCGGCCGCGGCTCGCGGGCCTCTTGCTCGTCGCCTGCATGTTCATGTGTCCGGACGTCGTGCTGTGGTCGGCGTGGGGCTTCGAGGCCTCGCTGCTCACCTTCCTCAGCCTCGTCTTCCTGGTGCGCTTCCTCAAGCACGGCCCGGAGCCGCTCGGCCTCGGCGCGCTGGCGCTCATCCCGCTGACGCGCGGGGACGGCGTGTACGTGTATGCGGCGTATGGCCTTTGCGCGCTTTACATGACGAGCCGCCGCCGCGCGACGCTCGGGTGGCTCGCGCTGGCGCTGCTCCCCACTGTCGGGCATTTCGTGTTTCGTCGTCTGTATTACGGCGATTGGCTGCCCAATACATATTACCTGAAGGTGTACGGACTGGAGGCAGTGCGGGCCCGCGGGTGGGCATATGGTCGCGCGTTCCTGCTCGATTACCGGCTGCTGCTCGCGCTCGCGCTCGGCTCGGCGCTCCTGGTGGTGCGGCGGGACCGGCGGGGTATCGTGCCCTTCGTGATGGTCCCGGCGACGGTCGCGTACGTGCTCACCACCGGCGGAGACATGTACGGGTTCTTCCGGTTCTTCGCTCACCTCATGCCGGTGCTGTTCGTCTTCGCCACCGCGGGCCTCGCGACGGTGGTGCGCGGCAAGGTCGCGCAGGTGGTGTGGGCGGTGATCGTGTTCGTGGTCGCGGTGCCGCTGCTCGATCCGTTCAAGCGCCTGCTCTCGCGCGCCACCAACGGCGATCCCGACCGCCAGATCCAGGTGGCGATGATCGTGAAGAAGAACGCGCTCCCCGACAGCAAGACGGCGGTGTTCTGCGCGGGGATCGTGCCCTACTTCTCGCGGCTGCCGGTGATCGACATGCTGGGCAAGAGCGACCGCCACATCGCGCACCTGAAGGCCTTTCCGGGGTCGATGATCGGCCACGGCAAGGTCGATCCCGACTACACGCTCGGCCAGGACCCCGACCTCGTGGTGACGTGCGGGACCAACCTCGGGCAGGCGGAGCGCGTGGCGCCGGGCGCGCAGACCTACGACCCCATGGTGCGGTTCGTGAGCGCGGCGTCGTTCAAGTCGCGGTACCTGACGCACCCCATCATGGAGAGCTACTTGCTCTCGGAGACCGCGGTGTACACGCACGCCGAGTCGAAGGAGGCCTCGCGACGCACCTGGGCGAAGACGATCGAGGTCGGCCCGCCGCCGTTCTAGTCCGCGTTCTTCTCGCGGGGAGCGTGCGCGAGGCGGTTGACGCGCTCGCCGAGCGTCTCGGGCAACAGGGAGGGCAGGGGCGCGTCGGGCGCGTCGAGCGGCACCACCGGCAACGTCGAGCGGAAGAGATCCCATTCGCCCTGCGAGGCGATGAGCTCCTCTTCGGGCTGGAGCGCGGTCACGGCCAAGGCGCGGTACTTGGCATTCTTGTTGCGCGCCAGGAGATACGAGAAGCGCCGCGCGTCGTGGCTCGGCATGAACGCGTAGGGCTGGTGGGCGAGCCGGAGCATGGGCTCGTTCCACTGCGCGTCTGCGCGGAGATAGATGGGATTCGGCGGCATGTCGGTGAGCGCGAAGAGCATGCGTCCTCCGTGCAGCGTGAGCGCGCGGTTCGCCGCGCCGGGGACGGGCGCGACCACGCTCGGAAGCTGCGGGGTGAGGTCGAGCTGCGCGACGGCGGTGTTGTCGGGCAGGTGAGCGAGGACGGCATCGAGGTCGCGGTGACGGACATCGGTCTCGAGGATGCTCTTCGTCTGGATACCGAGCATCGCGAGGGGCACGACGCCGAGGAGCACGGCGCGGAGGAGCGTGGTGTGCCGCGGTGCACACGCCACGACGAGCAGCACGCAGCTCGCGGGCAGGAAGCGGTGCGCGAGCAGCGTGGTGCCGGCGAGCGACATCGGGAAGCCGAGGAACATGAAGAAGAAGACCAGCGCGAGCACCGCGTAGCGGTAGCGCCAGAGCGCCACCCGCACGCCGAGCTCCTGCTTGCTGGAGCGCCCTTTTGCGACCGCGCCGCACACGAGAGCCGCGAGCCAGACGGCGCTCATCACGGTGAGCCGGATGCCGTCGTAGCCGCCGAACACCGCGCCCGGCAGGATCTGGAGGCGCGCCAGGGGGTCGAGCCCGTAGTCGTTGCCGATGGCCTGCATGTTCGCGCCGGTGAGCGCGCTGCCCACGCGCAGCTGGACGAACGCGAGGCCGAGCGTCGCGAGTACCGGCACGCTGCGGAGGAGGACGGCCCGCAGCGCGCCGCCGCGGACGAGGGCGAAGTAGCTGCCGACCATGGCAAAGATCAGCGCCGTCGACTCGTGCGCGAAGAAGACGAGGGCGGCCGCGACGGTCGCGCGCGCCACGGTGCGCGGAGAGGGCCGCCGCGCGAGCTGCTCGAGGAACGGCAGCGCAGCGACGAAGAGCGCGAAGCCGAGGAGGTTCGGCACGAGCCCCCAGCGGTACGTCCAGCCGCTCGCGATGGGCCCGGCCAGCAGCGCGGGCCACCGCGAGGCGCCCAGGGAGCGGAGCAGCCGTGCGGTGGCCACGGGCGTGGCGACCACGGTGGCCGCGACCACGAGCTTGCACGCGAGCGTGACGCCACAGACGAAGCTGAGCGCATACGCGAGGAAGTGGAAGAGCTGGTTCGCCTGCGGCGCGACCACGAGGTAGAGGCCGGGCGGCGCCCACGTCGGGTCACCGCGGCGCCGCAGGATCGCGACGAGCGCCTCGTGCATGGGGAGATCGCCCATCGGCGGGTAGCGAAAAAGGAGGATGGGCGCCGCGAGCAGGATCCCCGCCGCCCACGGCGCGAGGCGCTCGAGCCGGTCGATCCGCGAGGTCATCGGAAGGCAGCGTAGTGCGGACGGTCGCTGCGGGACAGGATCCGCACGCGACCCCGCGACGCGCGCGGTGCTGGTGGCCCAGGATGGCACGGCCGTGGCGCCGGGTTTCTCGACGACTCCGCGATGATCCGAGGGGCGGGCGCGCGGCACGCCCTTTGCTCATTCCGCCCGCATGCTCCGCACCGATGCCTCCGCTCTGTTTCGCTTCGTCCTCCTGTCTTCTGCCGTCGGCGCGTGCGGCGGGTCGATCGACACAATCGGCGACGGAGGAAGCAGCGGGTCGACCAGTAGCGGGTCGACGAGCAGCAGCGGCGGCTCGACGAGCAGCAGCAGTAGCGGGTCGACGAGCAGCAGCAGCAGCGGCGGCTCGACGAGCAGCGGCTCGACGAGCAGCAGCGGCGGCTCCACGTCCTCGGGGGGCTCGAGCGGCAGCGGCTCGTGCGTCAACGGCACGATCGTCCCGTCGGACGACCTCTGCTGCCCGGCCGGTACCTCGTGCCCGAACATCACCTACGGCGATGCCGGGACGCACTGCGCCGTCGACTGCGACCGCGTCTGCGCGCTCGTCGCTCCCGCGGCGACGGGGGGCTTTCGAAGCTGCAACTGGCAGGGCAACGACCAGATGCTCGACTACCTGTGTGGCGGGTGCGGCGTCGGACGGGTGCCTGGTGACACGGAGCTCTGTCCGCTCGGTGAGACTGTCGCCGAGCGCCTCGCGCGCCAAGCTTACTACGAAGCGGCGAGCGTGATCGCGTTCGAACGGCTCACGTCTGCGCTCGAGCAGGCTGGCGCGCCGATCGCGCTCGTCGACCGCGCGCGCGCCGCCGCGAAGGACGAGGCGCGCCACGCGACGCTCTTCGCGGCGCTCGCCGCGCGGCATGGCGCGGCCCCCATCGCGCTCACCTATCGGGCCGCGGCCCCCTCGTTCTTCGAGCTGGCGGTCGAGAATGCAACGGAAGGCTGCGTGCGCGAGACCTTCGGCGCCCTGGTCACGCTTCATCAGGCTGCGTACGCGGAGTCGGCGGTGATCCGCGAGGCGTTCGCCGCGATCGCCGAGGACGAGGCCGAGCACGCGGCGCTGTCGTGGGAGCTCAAGGCGTGGTTCGACACGCAGCTGAGCGCCGCCGAGCGCGCGACGGTGCAGCAGGCCCACCTCCACGCGCTCGCGCTCGCGCGCCGCGACGCCGCGTCCACCCCGGACGCCCCCGGCCTCGCGCTGGGTCTGCCGGTCCCGGATCGCGCGCAGCGGATGCTCGACACGCTGATGAGCGCGCTGGCGGCGGGGTAGCTCGTCGGGGCGAGTCGGCTCGCGACGGTGGCGCGCGCCGCCTGCATGCAGGCCTCGGCGGGCGGGCGTCGGTCACCCGCGATCGAAATAGATCCCTCGCAGCCACCGCGCGCCCCGGAACGCCGTGCGGGCGTGCATCAAGCGGAAGTTGTCGTAGAGGACGAAGTCTCCCGCGGCGAGCGCGAAGCGGTACTGGTTCTGCGGGGCCCGCACCAGGCGCGCGAAGAGATCGTGCGCGCGGTACCACGCCTCCATGCGGTCGAACGGGAGGCGGTACGGGGCGAGCGTGAAGTAGGACCAGCGCACCTGGAACGTCGCCTCGTCGTCGCCCGAGAGCAGAGGGGCATCCAGGATCTTCTCGAAGCCCTTCTGCTTGCGATGGAAGCGCACGGGCGTCGTCGTGAGGAGCCCGTAGGCGGCCGCGTCGAGGCTGCGAAGATGGCGCGCCGCCGCCAGGCCGTCCACCAGGTAGCTGTCGCCGCCCGTCGCCGCCGGCCGGATGCACTGGAGCAGCTGCATGCGCGGCGGCGTCTCCAGGAACGGCTGGTCGGTGTGGAGATCGATCGGCGCATCGGTGTAGCCGAGCTGATCGGTGTTCGTGTTCGTCGAGTTGTCGGTGCGGAGATCCTCGATGCGTCCGAAGTGCGTGCCGATCACGCGCAAGCCCGCGGTGGAGAACGCCTCGATGAGGCTCTCGGTCTCGTCCTGCGCGGCCGTGGTGATCGCCGGATCACGCCGCACCACCGCGGCGCCGTGCGCGGTCAGCCTGGCGAGCGCCCGCGTGGCGCGCAGGGGGAGCGTCGCGCCGTCGACGGTGATGGCCGCCACGTCGTTCGGAATGCGCTCCTCGGCGCGGTCCCGGGCGTAGGCATGCTCCTCGAGCCAGGCAAGCGGGAAGCGGCTCGTCCGCTCGCCGTGCGACCACGTCACGATCAGCGTACCGTCCAGCACCTTCGCCGAGGTGGCGCGCAGATCGTCGGGCAGCTCCGAGGAGCAAAGCATCCGCTCGCGCGTCGTCGGATGAAGATCCTGATCGCAGTTGTGCCTGAGCCAGCGGTAGTGGAAGTCAGCGTGGCCTCGTCCGTGGAAGTGAACGCGCAGCCAGCGGTCGTGCAGCTCGGGGCTCATGACTTGTACCAATCCTCGAAAGGGCCGAGAGACCAGAGTACCGATTTCCACGTCGTGTACGTATCGACTGCCTGCGGGCCGCAATCACGCCCGAAGCCCGACGACTTCACGCCGCCGAACGGCGTCTCCACCGGCGTGGGATTGTAGTTGTTGATCCACACGTAGCCAGACTCGAGCTCGTGCACGCAGCGGAGCGCGCGCTGCACGTTCGTGGTCCAGGCGCCAGCCGCGAGCCCGAAGGCCGTGCCGTTCGCGAGCGCGATGGCCTCGTCGTCGTCGTGGAACTTCGTGATGGTGACGACCGGGCCGAAGATCTCTTCCTGGAAGACCCGGTCCGAGGCGCCGACGTTCCCCAGCACGGTCGGGAGGTACCAGTGCCCGCGCGTGAAGTGCCCGTCGTGCGGGGCCGCGCCGCCGCACAATAGCTCCGCGCCGGCGGCTCGGGCGTCGTCCACGTGCGCCGCCACCTTCGCGCGGTGCGCGCCGGAGACGAGCGCGCCCATCTGGCTGCGCTCGTCGAGCGGGGAGAGCACGCGGATCTTCTTCGCCGCCGCCACGAGCTGCTCGACGTACCGGTCGTGCAGCGTGTCCTGCACGAGGATGCGGCTGCCCGCGTTGCAGTTCTCGCCCTGGTTGTAGAAGATCCCGAAGGCGCCGCCCGCGACGGCCTGCCCGAGATCGGCATCGTCGAACACGATGTTCGGCGACTTGCCGCCGAGCTCGAGCTGCGCAGGGCGCACCAGCTCGGCGCGCGCGTGCAGGACCTTCTTGCCGGTGACGGGACCGCCCGTGAAGGCGAGCACGTCCACGTCGGGATGCGCCGCAAGCGCCGCGCCTGCGGCCTCGCCCGTCCCGCACACCACGTTGAACACGCCCGCGGGCACGCCGGCCTCGAGCGCGAGCTGCGCGGCGGCGAGAATGGTGAGGCTCGTGAGCTCGCTCGGCTTCAGCACCACGCTGCACCCCGCGCACAGCGCCGGCGCGAACTTCCACGCGCCGACCAGCAGCGGGAAGTTCCACGGCGTGATCTGCCCGACGACGCCCGCCGGCTCGCGCAGCGTCATCCCGAGCATCTTGCCGGGCAGCGGCGTTGTCTGCCCGAAGATCTTGGTCGCGAGCCCGGCGTAGTACTCGAGGATGTCGGCGGTGCCGAGGATGTCGCCGCGCGCCTCGACGATGGGCTTGCCGCTGTCGCGCGTCTCGAGCCAGGCGAGCGGCTCGGCGAGCTCGCGGATCTTCGTGGCAAGGGTCCAGAGCACGCGGCCGCGCCAGCTGGGATCGCAGCGCGACCAGTCACCACGCACGAAGCTCGCGCGCGCCGCGCTCACGGCGGCGGCGATGTCGTCGGCATTGCCCGCAGGGATGGACGTGAAGATCTCGCCGGTCGCCGGATCCTCGACGTCGAGGGTCCGGCCGCTGGCCGCGCCGACGACGCGCCCATCGATGACGTGACCCTGCGGATGGAGGAAGCGCTCTGCGCCGGCGGGAGGGGTGCCCATACCGATCGCTTTACACCGTAAGTCTCACCGGTCAAGTGAGCCCCGCTTTCCTGCAGGTTCTCGGCCCCCGCGCCGTACCGTGACGTTGCCGTTCATCGTGTGCCGCGACACCGGCGTGCCGCCGCTGCCGACCCGCAGCTTCACGCCGCGCAGGTTCGCCGGCACGCGCAGCCGGAGCTCGACCTGCAACGCGGAGATCATCGCCGGTGGTGCCGCTCGGCGCGGCGCTGACTCCCGGTCCCGAAATTTCACGATGGGGAAGAAAATGACGCGCCTGCTAGGCTCGCTGCGTGAGGCGGCCCACTTTTCTCGTTCTCTCCACGCTGGCTCTCGTCGGGTCGCTCGCCGTGGGGTGGGCCTGCTCCAGCGATCCCTCGGGCCCCGGGGTCACGCCGTCGCCCGGCGAGGGCGGCGCAGCCGACGCGCCCGTCCCCCGGAGCGACGGCGCGCCCGAGCCGCAGCCCACGTGCACCGCGTTCGATCTACCCGCCGCGACCGGCCCGAAGTTCTGCGAGCTCCCCGGCACCGACGCGCCCGACCTCACCGTGCCGCCGGAGTTCTGCGTCCGCGAGTTCACCCCCACGCCCATCGCCGAGGCGCGCGTCATGCGCTTCGCCCCCAACGGCGATCTCTTCGTGGCCGCGCCCTCGATGAACACGCCGGGCGGCGCGTCCGACGGCCCGGGCGCGATCATGGTCCTCCCTGACGACGATCACGACGGCCGCGCCGACAGCGTCCAGACCTTCGCCGGCCCGTTCCCGCGCAACGGCCTCGGCTCGTGCGCGCCGCTCGAGGTCGACCCGGACAACCTCTCCTGCGTGCACGGCCTCTTGTTCAACGGTGATCACTTGTACTTTACACGCGGTGACGAGCTGCGCCGCTTCCCGTATGTGAAGGGCGCGCGCGCCGCCGTCTCGCCGGCGAGCGAGCTGGTGGCCTCGCTCGGCGCGGAAAGCGCCACCGACATGCGCTGGACGCACACCCTCGAGCACCATCCGAGCGGATCGATCTACGTCTCGCGCGGCCGCTTCGAGTCGTCGGCGTGCACGCCGGTGGAGCAGAAGAAGGGCGCGGTGCTCGCGGTCCACGTCGAGGGCAAGGCCGCGCTCCCGCTCGCGCCCGAGATGGTGGCGGACGGCTTCCGCAACCCGATGTACCTCCGCTGCGCGCCGAACAGCTGCGGCGACTGCTATGCGGCCGAGCTGACCGGCGACGCGTGGGACAGCGTGAAGGGCCGCGAGAAGATCGCGCTGCTCCGCAAGGACGAGACCTGGGGCTACCCGTGCTGCATCGCGCCCGACCTCCCGGCGCCCGGCGCGCCCGGCGCTGACTGCTCGAACGTGCGTCGCGAGATCGCCGCCGTCCCGCTGCACGACACGCCGTTCGGCCTGGACTTCGACCGCGGTAGCTTCCCCGCGCCCTACCGCCACGGGTTGTTCATGGCGATCCATGGCGTCGTGACGTCGTTCGGATCGACCGGCGTGCTCTGGCTCGCGACGGACCCGAATTCGCTCCGCCCGACCGGCGAACCGAAGGTCTTCCTCCGCGGCGCGGGCCGCCCCAACGGCCGCGCCACCGATCTCGTGTTCGCACCCGACGGCCGCATGTTCATCGCCGACGACACGTCGGGCAAGATCTTCTGGATTGCCCCGCGTACGCTCGCCTCGCCCGCGAAGTGAGCGCTGCCGTGAGCAGGTACGCCTCGTGCTTGTCCGAGCGCATGAGCAACCAGCCGAAGACGCCGCGCCCCGCGGGCTCCCCCGAGCAGCAGATGACGAACACCCCGGGCAAGGACGACATCCACGAGCAGCGCGAGCCGGATCAGAAGAAGGAAGGCGTGGTCACCGAAACCAAGCCCGAGCCTAGCGCGCCACAGGTGTGACCTCCTGGCACCGCGCCTGCTAGTGCAGCTCCGGGTAGCGCAGCGGTTCTTTCCACTCCACCCTCATGTTGTCGTCCGTGACGTCGCTCGCGATCTTCTCGTAGTACGCGAGGATCGCGGAGCGCGGCGCGATGTCGATGAAGCCTGCGAGCTCGTCGAAGAGCCTCTGGTCGCTCGCCGAGCCGAGGTCGAGCACCGGCTTTCCCTCCATGGTCATCGTGCGGAGGACGTGTTTCCAGCGCTCACGGTCGAAGTCGAACGTGGGGCTGTCGCTCGCGGCGATGAAGTTCGCGACGCGCAGCACGTGAGGGAACACGTGCGCCGCGGTGAGCTGCACGTCGAGCGAGTCGGTGGTGTTGAAGTAAAAGACGCCGCCCGGGTTCAGGTGCTGGCGCACGATCTTCATGAACTCCACCGAGAGGATGTTCGTGGCGTGACCGCGCCAGTGCAGCGTCGTGTTCATCACGATCATGTCGAAGCGGCGGTCCGGATTGCGGCGTAGCCAGCGGCGTCCGTCGTCGGTCGCCATCGTGATCTTCGGATTCGTGAGGAGGCTCGAGACCTCGGGGTGCGTCCGCACCACCTCGAGATAACCGGGATTGATCTCGATCACCGTCATGCGCTCGACGCCGGGGAGGTGGGCGACCACCTGCGTCCAGGCGCCTCCCGAGAGGCCGACCATCAACACGTCGTGCGGCGCCGGGTGGAGCGCGCCGACGAGGTACGCGCGCACGATGCCGTTGCGATCGTTCTCCTGGAGCGTGGTGTTGAGCACGCCGTCGTAGCCGCCGCCGCCGTAGATCGTGCCGTCCTGAGTGACGGTGATGACGCCGCTCTTGTTCTCGATGACCTGCGCGAACCGTTGCGTGCCGTCCCACTCGTTCTTGAGGACGAGGCGCTCGTACACGCGATCGTAGAGAGCGCCCGAGGTCCACATCGCGATCACCACCGCCGCCGCGAGCGCCCCGTAGACCTTCGCTGCCCACGCGCGCGGGAAGCCGCCGAGGGCGATGAGCAGCGCCGAGAGCGCGAAGCCCAAGGCGACGAGGAGCCGCGCGATGTCGATCAGGGAGAGCCGATCCATCAGCACGAAGCCGGTGAGCAGGCTGCCGGTCGCCGAGCCGACGATGTTCGCGAGGTAGATCCAGGAGACGCGATGGCCGGCGCGATCGTCCGGCGGGACGCCGAAATGGCTGACGAGCGGCAGGACCGCGCCGAGGAGCCCCGCGGCGACCATCACCACCACGAGGCCGAGCCAGTAGCTCGTGAAGTGCGCCGACCACGCGAACGCGGGCACCACGAGCGCCGCGACGGTGTTGCCCACGGCCACGAAGAGCGCGAGCACCTTCAGCTCGCGCGGGCTGCCGCCCTTGCCGCGACAGAAGTAGCCGCTGCCGCGTGAGCCCAGCGCGATCCCGAAGAGATAGGCCGCGAGGAGCAGGCCGAAGGTCGAGGCGACGCCGCGGTTCATCACCGAGAGCACGCGGTACCAGACGAGCTCGTAGGAGAGCGCGATGAACCCCGAGAGCGCGGCGATCGCCAGCGCGAGCCGCAGCCTCATTTCGCGGAGGATGGAGCAAGGCGGGCAGGAACGTCAATCACGGCGATGCGCGGGGGGCCGTTCGACCGCGATCGTCGACCGTTCGCCGATCCGGCGCTGGTGAGCCGGCCGCGCTCGCGCCATCGTCCCGGCATGCGATTCCTCGTGCCGTCTCTCCTGTTCGCCGGTCTGCTCCTGCCCGTGACCTTCCACGCGCCGCATGCCGCGCGTGCGTCAGGGGCAGCGCTCGACGACGCGCTCTCGCGGTCGGTCGATGCGCGCATCGAGGCGGCGAGCCTCGGCACCGTCGAGGAGGTGCTGGAGCTCGGTCTTTCGGCCACGGCGCGCGACCTCCACTTCGGGCTCGCGCACACCACGACGTTGCGCTTCGGTACGACCGACCGCGAGGCGAACTGCATCGAGTACGCGCACCTGTTCGCGGCCATCTTCAACCGCGCGGCAGCCAGGAAGCACGTCGCGGCGCGCGCGTGGGTGGTGCACAGCGAGGCGCGTGTGCTCGGACAGAAGCTGCCGATGCGCGGGCTCGATGATCACGACTGGGTGCTCGTCGTGCCCGCCGATCCGAAGGAGAAACGGCGCTTCGTCGACCCCACGTTCTACGACCTCGGACTCGGCTGGGACATCACGAGCAACGTGTCGGGCGCCGTGAAGACGCCCTCAAGCTAGAGGACATCGGTGCCGACGGCGCGGGCGTGGATGACGCGACGCGGGCTGGCCCCGATGTTCGAGACGTCCGGCATCGTGAGCTCCGGCATGTCGTTCGCGCCGAGGCGGCCGCCGACCGGCGCGTTCTGGCCATTCGGGAGCTTTATCTCCGACTTGACCTCGACGTGCATGTTCATCCCGCGCGCGCCGCTCGGGACCTTGAACTTCTTGCCGCGCAGCGCCTCGAGAGCGAGGCGTCCGGCGTCGCCCCAGCCGGTGCCGCCCTCGGAGTCGACGAGGTCGATGCCGAGGACGAGGCCGTCGCCACCGGTGCGCACGATGAAGTGGGCGCGGCCGCGGAGCGGCGCGATGCTCGCGGTGGTGGCGCCCTGGAGCGCGGTGATCGCGGGGCCTTCGGGGCCGAGGCCGAGCTCGCGATCGTGCGCGAGCCCGGTGCCGCGCAGCGAGCGCGCGATCGGGGTGTCGGGACCGGTGGTGGGCACCTTCTCCTCGGCCTTCGGCAGGAACGGGTTGTTCCCGGGGCCGATACCGAGCTCGCGCGCGGTGAACGGGATCGCGCTGACGCCCCCGCTCGACGCGGGGCCCGGGGGCCCGCTCGGCGGGATCTCGCTGCCGACGGCTGCGGTCATCGGCTCACCGCTCGCGGCCCCGGTGGCGCCGCTCGCTCCGCGCGCAAGGGCCGTGGGTGGGCTCGGCGTGAGTCGGCTCTCGTTCGGTGTGGCCTCGGCGACGGCCACGCCCATGCCCGCTAATGCGGCTGAAGAGGGCGCCTCGTCCTCCACGCTGATCGCGAGCTCTGCGATCTCGAGCGTGGGCGCCGCTGCGACCGCCGCGTGCCGCATCGGCAGCAGGACAAGCCCGAGCAGACCTGCAGCATGCGCCGCCGTTGCGACGGCGACCCAGAGGGAAGCCGGCGACGCAGACGAGCGCGCGCGCCGTTCTTCGAGCATCGGAGTGGGCATCCAAGCACGTTTCCGGCGCGGCGTGATGGAGGCGCGTGAAATCGGTGCCAGGGCGGCTCCGGGGGTGGATCGGGCGTTGCACGACGCAGCGCATGTTGTCGTCGTACCGGTCCCGCTACCTCGTGAGCCATCCCTGCTGCGCTGACCCTTGCGCGCAGGCGGGCGAGGCCTGTTCGTTCCAGGTGGCGTGGGCCATCAACCCGCACATGCAGATCGGGGCCGTGCAAACGCGCCTCGCCGCGCGGCAGCACGGCGCGTTCGTTCGCGAGCTGGAGCGCGCCGGTGCCGCGGTCGATGCGATCCCCTTCGTTCACGGCGCCTTCGACTCCGTCTTCAGCAAGGACAACGCAGTGCTCGTGGCGCGTGACCACGGTGGGATCGAAGCGCTGCTCGCGCGTCCGCGGCACGCGGAGCGGCAGATCGAGCAGGAGGCTCGCGCCGCGTCGCTCGCGTCACTCGGCGTGCGCATCGCCGGCACCTCCGACGAGCCACTCGAGGGCGGCGACATCGTCATGCAGCCCGCGGGCGGCGCCTTCGTGGGCCACGGCTTCCGATCGTCACGTGGGGCCGTGAACGATCTCGAGGCGTTCCTCGATCGCGCGGTGACCGGTCTCGAGCTCTGCGATCCACGGCTCTACCACCTCGACATGGTGCTCTCCGTGCTCGACGACGGCACCGCGCTGGTCTGCGAAGACGCGCTCACCAAGGCAGCGTTCCGGCGGCTCGTCGCGCATCCGGCGATCACGTCCATCCTGCGCGTACCGCTCCGCGAGGCGCTCGCGTTCGGCGTGAACCTCGTGCAGGTCGGCAAGACGATCGTCTGGGGCGCCGACGCGCCGGCCACGACGCGCGCGCTCACGGCGCGTGGCTATCGCATGCGCAAGGTCGCGCTCGATCAGTTCCATCTCGGCGGCGGGAGCGCAGCGTGCCTCGTCTCGCGCGTGCATCGTCAGGTTGCCGCGGATGGACCGCGGGCGTCCTCTGCCGCGTCGACGGCGGCGTGACGATTGCTACGTGAGGACCCGATGACCGCCGTTGCTTACCGCTCGCCCGACCAGGACCTTCTGGCGCTCCACACCGCGCTGATGGGCTTCAACCGCCGCCGGATCGCGCCCACCGTCGGCAGCGCGACCTGGAGGCGTGATCTGGCCGAAGAGCAGAGCTGGCGCCTCCAAGAAGGTGAGCTCGTGGAGCGGGAGCAGGCGGCGATCGCGGCGCGCGCGGCGGACGCTCCGACGGATCCCGACGCGTTCGTTGCGTGGTTCGAAGCCTTGAAGGAGCACGGCCCCGGCCAGAACGACCCGCTCTTCCCGTGGCTCGCCGAGGAGGCGCCGCGCGATGCCATGATGTGGTTCCTCACGCAGGAGGTCGCCGGCGAGGCGGGCTTCGAGGACCTCGTCGCGCTGACGCAGGTGAAGCTCTCGACGCAAGCGAAGCTGGAGCTCGCGCGAAACTACTGGGACGAGATGGGGCAGGGGAAGCCGGGCGGCATGCACGGACCGATGCTCGAGGTGCTGGCGAAGGAGCTGAGCATCGAGGCAGGGGGCCCCGTGGTGTGGCAGTCCCTCGCGCTCGGCAACCTGATGACCGCGCTCGCGATGAACCGCCGCTTCACGTACGAGTCGATCGGCGCGCTCGGCGTCATCGAGCTCACGGCGCCGTGGCGTGCGGCGCACGTGAACGCGGGGCTCAAGCGGCTCGGCATCGGAGGCGAGGCGCGGCGCTACTTCGCGCTGCACGCGACGCTCGATGTGAAACACTCTGCGGCGTGGAACCAGGAGGTGCTGCGGCCGCTCGTCGCGGAGAACACCGCCACGGCGCACGCCATGGCCGGGGGCGCATTGATGCGTCTCGAGGCGGGCCGGCGCTGCTTCGAGCGCTATCGCGCCGAGCTCCGCGCTCTCGGTGGCCCGGTGAGCCGGCGGCCGTACCTTCACTCGTCGCGCTGAGGATCGCGGCGCAGGTCGACGACGCTGAGCACCGCCTCCACGAGGTCGTCACCGCTGACGGGCTTCGTCAGGTGGACGTCGAACCCGGCGTCGAGGGCGCTGGCAGCGTCGTCCAGCGAGGCATTCGCGGTGAGAGCGAGGGCGGGAATGTGCTTGCCCGCGGGCGTCAGACGCATACGGCGGACGAGATCGAGGCCGCTCTGCCCGGGCAGCGAGAGATCGCTGACGAGCAGGCCAGGGCGGAAGTCTGCAAACTGGCGGAGCGCCTCCTCGGCGTCGGCGCACGGGAGAACGTTGGCGCCGAGGCGCTCGAGGCAGGTGGCGACGAGCTCGCGGGTGTCGGGCTCGTCCTCGACGACGAGGATGCGGACACCGTGCAGGCGGAAGCCTTCTTCGGAGTCGGGCGGGTCGGGGATACTCACGACAGCCGCAGAGTAGCAGGCGCTGTGCCATATTTCTCGCGATGGCCTTGCCGCCCCGCGTCAACGCGAAGCAACGCACCTTGCTGGCGATCATCGCCACCGACACGACGTTCGAGCGTGCGCAGGCGGGCGCGCGCGAGGTGTGGAGCGGAAAGTGTCTGCACTGCAACGCGCGCTTGATGATCGGCCTCGACGGCGAGCCGATCAGCCGCGCGACGATCGAGCACATCCTCCCGAAGAGCCACGGCGGCACCGACGACCTCGCGAACCTCGGCATCGCCTGCGCGCGCTGCAACTCGGAGAAGGGCATCCGCCACGACAACAAGCGAAAGGGAGACGCGCGGCTCGCGGAGGTGGTGGCGAAGCTGGCGGAGAAGCGGCGGGCGAGGTGGAGGGATCCGGGCAGCGGATGATCGTTCACCACGCCCGCGCGTCCCTCACCGAGCCCCGAGCCCCGCGTACAGCAGCGCGGCGTCCTTGACCGACGTGACCACGCCGTCCTTCACCGAGGTATCCAGCGCGAAGCACCCCGAGGAGCGGCCCTGCGGGCTGTCGCTGCCCTCGTCCACGTAGCTCGCGCCGTGCATCACGATGGCGCGGGCGCGCATGTTCGAGTCCGTCGACGACAGACCATCCAGCCGTAGCGACCGGCCGTCCCGTCGTGGCTCGGGCCGCTCCCCGAGCCGTGCGCGACAGCGCGCAGTCGACGACCACCACCACGCCGGTGTTGCGCAGCCTCGAGAAGGAGCTCGATGACGCAGGCGAGACGCGGCCCATCATCGCCACCACGCGTTCGCTCGCGGACCTCGCGGCCCGAGGGGTGATCGTGCGCAGCGCCGACTTCGACGACGAGGCCTCGCTCGTCCAGGCCTTCGCCGGGGCCGAGCGCATCCTCCTCGTCAGCACGGACGCGGCGGGCGCGAAGCACCTCGTCTACACGTCGTTGCCGAAGCCGGTCGCCCAGCTCTACGTGAGCTTCGAGGTCGCGACGTCGAAGGGGCAGCTCGAGGCGCCGTCCAGCACCGCGCGACGATCGCCCCGTGATCGCCCCACGAGCCCGCGGCGCGAGCCGTCGGAGCTCCTCTGGAGCTTCTCGAGAAAGCGCTCTGGTCCGTCACTCCCCGCGCTGCGCGCGATCGACTGCGTCGATGTCGGCGCCGATCACCCAGACCGTGTTGCTCGTGCGGACGATGCCGGTCAGCGGGATCGCGCCGCCCGCGCTGGCGGCGGCGCGCGCCTTCGCGAAGGCGGTCGGGTTGTCGTCCACGTCGATGACTTCGAAGGCGATCTTGCGGTCGGTCAGCCCGCGCTCCAGGGAGCGGCACGCGCTGCACCACTTCGCGCCGTACATCGTGACCGGCGAAGACGACAGCGAGGAGACCTCCGGCGGGCGAGGAGGCGCTGCGCCGAGGCCGAGCAGCGACGTCCCGACGAGCGCTACGAAGAAGAGAGACGAGCGAAGGCGAGGCACACCCGAAGAGTACGGGAGCGCGCTCGCCACGCAAGCGGCGAGTCGCCGAGCACCCGATCGCGGGAGCGCTGCGCGGACCCACCTCGCCCGCGAATCATGGCGAATTGCCATTCTTTCTGCGTGGTATGCGTCGTGCTGACCTCACCGTGCTCGCCGCCGCGTGCTCGAAGAAGGACGACGCGAGCTCGACGCTCACCACCACCGCGACGACCGCCACCGCGAAGGCCGGCACGCCCGCGCCGCCCGCCGAGAAGGCCGCGCCCGCCGCCGCCGCGCCCGCCGCGGGCGTCGAGGTCAGCCCCGGCAGGACATCCCGCGGAAGCCCCCTCCCCCGCTTTGTTGCCGAGCGAGCCCGACCACCACTAGTCTCTCGGTGGCGGAGGCTGACGCGTGGCTCAAGTCGTTGGTGGTCGCTACCATCTCATTGCACATCTCGGCGGAGGCGCGAGCGCGGACGTCTCCCTCGCCAAGACCGACGCGGCCGCGCCTGCGCCCGCTGGCGGGATCACCCCGCCGCAGCTGGTGGTGGTCAAGCGGCTGAAGCTCGGCGCCGACGCCGAGCCCGAGGTCGCCGCGCAGCTCCTCGAGGAGGCGCGCCTCGCGGTGCGCCTCGGCCACCCGAACATCGCGAAGGCCTACGAGGCCGGCGAGGGCCCCGACGGGCCGTTCCTCGTGCTCGAGTACCTCGAGGGGCAGACGCTGGCGCGCATCCGATCGCGCGCCAATCGCCGCGGATCCGGCGTGCCGCGCGCCATCGCCATCCACATCGCGATGCAGGTCGCGGCAGGCCTCGCCTACGCGCACGACCTGAAGGACGAGGCGAGCAAGCCGCTCCGCATCGTGCACCGGGACGTCTCGCCAGAGAACATCGTGGTGACGTATGCGGGAGTGACGAAGCTCCTCGACTTCAGCGCTCCGCCACCGGCCGGCGGGAAGCCGAACCTGGTGCCGCCGCGCGGCACCGTCGCGTACCGTGCGCCCGAGCAGGTGAAATCCGCGGTGGCGCTCGACGGTCGCGTCGATGTCTTCACCACCGGCATCGTCCTGTGGGAGCTCCTGGCCGGCCGCCGGATGTGGCAAGGCCTCTCCGACGCCGAGGTGCTCGCGCGCCTCGCCGACGAGCCACCGCTCCCGTCGCTGCGCTCGGTCGTCCCCGACATGCCGGAGAAGGTCGACGCGGTGGTCGCGCAGGCGCTCGCGAAGATCCGTGACGATCGCTTCGACTCGGTCGGCGATCTGCGCGAGGCGCTCGCGAAGCTCGCCGCGCTGCCCGACCTCGCGACGACGCCCGCGCAAGTCGCCGAGCTCGTCACCGCGCTCTTCGAGGACGAGCGCGAGAAGATGCGCGGCACCGTCGACGAGGCGCTCGTTCGTCCGGCCGGCGCCGGGTCGCTGCCGCAGCTCCGCCCGCTGGCGCCGACTTCCTCGAACAAGTTCGTCGACGTCGACACCGATCCCAGCCTCTGGAAGAACGTCGCGCCTTCGGCGCCGGCGCTGCCCGTGACCATCACGCGCGTGGTCGAGGTGCTGCGCGTCGAGCAGGCTCCCTCGCCGGATCGGCGCTTTGCGTTGCTCGTCGGAGGCGCGGTGCTGATTGCGTTCGCCGGCGTCGCGGTGGTGGCTTTCACGCGCGACAACGCGCCCCCGCCCGATACCAGGCCGGCGGTCACCGCCGCGTCCCGACCCACCGTCTCGGCGGCCGCGGACCCTGCAGCGTCCGCGCTCGTCGAGCCCGAGGAGGTCACGATCGACATCACGGTGCGGCCCCTCAACGCCAAGGTCTCGATCGACGGCGTTCGCACCCCGAGCAATCCGCACAAGGTGAAGGTGGTTCGCGGAAAGTTCGTGCACGAGGTGCGCGCCGAGGCCGAGGGCTTCGAGTCACGCACGATGAGCGTGCAATTCGACCGCGACCGCTCGTTCGACATCGCCCTCGTCCCGAAGCATCCGCCGGGCGGCCCCGCTCCGCCGCCGCCGCCTCCGCCTCCGCCGCCGTCGGCGAAGCGCGACGCGCAGTAGCTCCGCGGGCTGTCAGGTCGATCGGCGGCGGCGGCGCTGCGCGAGCGCAGCCCGTGGTGGTCGTGGGCTTGTCGGCCGGGGCGTCGTGCTGCGTGCCGTCGCCGTTGCCGAGCCCGGCATCGACCTTCGGGGCCTCTCCCGAGGAGCCGGAGGAGCCCGACGCTCCGGAGGAGCCCGACGAGCCCGACGAGCCCGCGTCGGGCACCGTGGTGTCGAGGAAGGGATGTCCGGCGGTGAGCGCGGCATCGTGGATGAGCGCGCTGTGCGAGAACACGTCGCTCCAGAGCGAAGGACGATCGACGCAGAAGTCGTCAACGCCGCGTGAGGTGACGCCGATCACGTTGCCCGCCGCGTCGTAGAGGGGACCGCCGCTGTCGCCGAAGCAGGTCGACTCGCCGGTGAGCAGCTCGCCGGGCGGGACCACGACGGGGATCGTCGTGCCGTTCTTCGTCAGGTACGGGAACGTGGCCGGGCCGACCGCGGTCACGGCGATGCCGCCGCGCTGGTAGCGGCCGTTCGTCATGTGACCGTTGTCGTCGCCGTCGCCGTAGCCGACCACGGCGCCGATGTCGCTGGTGGTGGCCTTCGTGAAGCGCACCGGCGCGAGCTTCGCGCCGACGAGGTCGTGATCGAGCTGGATGAGCGCGATGTCGAAGCTGCAGCCGCTCACGTTCGTCTCGTGGAACAGCTTGATGCCGTGCGCCGCCACCACCGGGTTCTGGGCCTCGCTCGCCACCGCGCCGAGCACGATCCCCATCGACGTCGGATCGTCGTCGGTCGTGAAGTGCTGGCAGTCGTCGTTGCCGCGCATCTGC